>CADCMM010000004.1 GCA_902802515.1 uncultured Lachnospiraceae bacterium | reverse complement strand
CTAACGTGGCTACTTGCTCATGTTTAGTGGGTCCCAACCCCACATTTGCCGGAGCAAGCTCCGCAAAGTGGGCTTTTGACCCTTACATCATAATATGCCTGATCTGAGCGTTCTTGTTGAGTTGGCAGATTACTACGAAGTCGATATCAGAGAGATCATCGACGGAGAAAGGAAAGGCGAGATTATGGATAAGGAACTGAAAGATACTTTACAGAAAGTGGCTGACTACAGCGGTGTACAGAAGCAAAATGCCGCAAGGGCCGGCAATAACGCCTTTGGGATTACCTTTATCATTTGTGCAATCACAATAGTCGTGCAGCTGTTGGTGACGGGTAAAATAGCGATGGTAATCGGGGAAACTGTCATTTTTCTGATTGGCGGCGTGGTGTATTTGAATCTGATTGTCAGAAACGGTGCGTTCGATAACCCGATAAAGGGTTCAAAGAGGAATTACACCATTATCAGTGTAATATGTGCGGGAATTTTTCGGTGATCATGGCTTTGTTCATGTATTTTCAGAATGTGGTAGAGATGCGGAAGATAATCCTGTACACTGCTATCTTTTTTGTCGTGATGATGGTTGTCGGACGGGTCGTACTGACACTGCTGGGCAAGGCAAGCGACAAAAATGCATCAAAGGATAATTATCAACAATAGCGCGGGCGAGTAGCTGAATATGTCCAAAATCGCGTAAGAAGCATATGGCGAAACCTGATATGCTTATATCGTGAAAAACCGCATGGAGCCTCGGAGGGGATGATCCTTCCGGGGCTTTTGTCATGAAAGGACGGAAAATATGAGGATACTTACTTGTGAACAGGTGTCAGACGGACACCCGGACAAAATATGCGACCAGATTGATGACTTCCGCCGCCTCATCGATGACCTTATCCCCGTTCCAGAGGAAGCTCTTCACTTCTTCGGCGGTGGGGCGTCTTTTTTGCGTTTGGAGTTGGAAAAACGCACGATGATGTGATACAATATTTTGAGTCATAGTTCAACTATTTGAGAGTGAAATGGGGAAATAGAATGCTGAAGAACAATATCATGTCAACCTAATGACAAAAGAGGAATGGGAGTGCCAATCCTCCGTTTATGATGCGACAGACCAATTATCTGGAAAAGCAGAATGGAGAATGGAAGGTACTCCATGAGCACACTTCGGCTGCTGCAGATTGGGATGGTACGATAGATGAATGAGACGCTGGTGCCGTTCACTACCGGCTGGGTCGGTTCCTCACCGGACGCTGTGATGCCGGAGGCGGTTTATGCACTGGATTTACTGCTATGGAGTGCTGCTTTTCACTGGCTGGATTATCAAATCAGGAAGGACAATCCTGGAGCGGAACGAGACAGTTCGACCAGAGGGTTTGACCGCATTGTAATATATGGAGGGTTTGCGATTTGCATCGGATTGGCTTTCCTGTACGCCCGATCAAGCCTGTATCTGATCGGCGTTATTTCAGTAATTATGATTATCCGTATGTTTACTGTAAAAGTGAAATCAAAGAAGGGATGAAATGATTGCTTGTTGCTCGAATGGCACAAGACTGGTCATTTTCAAGATCGAGCAGATTGATTATGAGTAAGGCAAATATGAGCGGAGTGGCGTTAGATACAGAAACCCTGACGTAACTTTGAAAGAAATCATTGCGGCGAATAATCAGGGGTAGATTATGAAACTGAGGAGTGAATCATAATGAAACAGGCAATCTACTTGGGAAAGAGGAGTATTGAAATCAGGGAATCTGCAATTCCAGATTGCGGAGATAACGATATTCTTGTCAAGAATATCAGATCCAGTATCTGCGGAACGGATGTGGCGGTATATACACATGGACCCGGAACAGGACACCGTGTAACAATAGGCGGAGAGTTCGGACATGAGACGGTATCGCGCGTTGTGAAGACTGGCAGGAATATCACCGATATTTCAGTCGGTGATAGGATCTATCCATACCCGCTATATGCAAAGAACGACACAAAAAGAGCAGGTACGCTGGGAGGATTCTCAGAATATATGCTTCTTCCCGAAGCGCGGCTGAATCATTCTTGTTACAAAGTTGATGATTCGATCAGCGACAGGGCGGCATCCCTGATAGAGCCGTTTACCGTAGGCGGAAGGGCTGCTAAGCGGGCAAATCCAAAACCGGGAGATAAGGCAGTCATCTTCGGGTGCGGAACGATCGGCATTGCGGCGGCCATCATGCTCAAATATCTTGGACTGACAGATGTTATAATCTGTGATCATTCTGATTTCAGGCTGGGAATTGCAGAAGAACTGGGCTTTGAGGTCTGCAATACTGCGGCAGCAGATGTGCAGAAATCTGCCGGAGCCCTCTTTGGAGAAGCCTATTCCATACACGGACAAGTAGCGGATATAGATATCTGGATTGATGCGGCAGGGGCAGACAGCATTCTGAATGATTTTATGGCTCATGGCAAGATCGGTGCAAGGTTTGTGATTGTAGCGGTTAATAGTGCAAAGCGCGAACTGAATCTGCTGGATTTGACATATTCCTCGCAATCAATCGTTGGCTCAGGTGGATATAGGCCGGAAGATGTCAGTGACGTAATGGATATTATGAAATCCGGAAGATGGGATATTGAGCAGATCATAACGGATGAATTTGGAATTGATGATCTGGCGACCGCGATTGAAAGGGCATCTGATGCAGAGCATGCGTTCAATGTCATCATTCATTTTGAGGAGTAATGCAGATAGAAAGTGGGTAAAACTTGAACGTATCACAAAGGTAAGTACTATTTCTTAGAGGGAAACCTCAAATCGGAGATACCTACCGGAGAAAAGCATACAGCGAATCATCAGGAGGACAAAGACAATTTATGAGGTTTTGCGCTGACCGAAGAACAATGCTGAGGGCTCTGGCTAAACGTCTGGAGCCCTCAGTAATTTTTTGTCACGAACATGACATACAGCTGTCCTGTTCGGTTTGATATGATGGAATTGGAGCGTGACAATAGATGAAGATAGACAGGCTGATTGGCATACTGTCAGTATTGCTGCAAAAGGAAACGACAACTGCGCCACAGCTGGCGGAGCAGTTTGAGGTATCACGCAGGACAATAAACAGGGATATTGAGGCACTCTGCAACGCTGGTATCCCCATACAGACATCGCAGGGTTTCGGTGGCGGTATCAGCATCATGGACGGATATCGCATGGATCGGACGATTCTGACATCTAAGGATATGCAGATGATTCTTGCGGGTCTCCGAAGCCTGGATAGCGTAAGCGGAAGCCATTACTATGGACAGCTGATGGAAAAACTCCAAGCGGGTTCTTCTAAGTTCATAAGTGGGAGAGATTCCATCCTGATTGACCTGTCATCATGGTACAAGGGTTCCCTTGCCCCGAAGATCGAGGTTATCCAGGATGCCATCGAAAACAGAAAACTTTTGACTTTTATGTACTTTGCGCCATCTGGCGAAAGCAATCGTATCATAGAACCGTATTATGTCGTGTTCAAATGGTCAAGTTGGTATGTGTGGGGGCGCAAGGTCTCCAGTGGAGACCTGCCCTGCGCCGACCGGAGTGGAACGGAGAGGTGTTTGAAGCGGGGCGATTTCCGTCTGTTCAAGCTAAACCGGATGGATAAGGTGGCAATCTCGGATACGGAATTTGCGTGTCGTGAAGTTCCGATGCCGGATTTGTCAAATGAGAGGATATTTCCGGGCGGTATCATGGTCAAGGCTCTGTTTGCTCCGGAGGTAAAGTGGAGACTGGTGGAAGAGTTCGGACCACATTGCTATACGGAGACAGAGGGAGGAAAGCTTTTGTTTTCCGCTGACTATACTGACATGGAGAATCTGCTCGCCTGGATACTGACCTTTGGAGAAAAAGCAGAGGTGCTGGAACCGAAGGAAGTACGGGAAAGTCTGTTAAAAGTGGCAGAGACCATGAGAATAACTTATGGAGGCAAAGACAAATGAAATACGCTTGGATTGATGAATATTTGAAAGGAAAGCCGGGTGTTACTAAAGATTTGCAAAAAGACTGGAACTGGATGCGCTATCAGGTTGGCGGAAAGATGTTCGCCGCTGTCTGCATGGATGAAGATGATAATCCTTATTATATCACTTTGAAGCTTGATCCACTGGAGGGAGATTTCCTGCGGAATCAGTATGAGGATATCATTCCCGGTTACTATATGAACAAGACACATTGGAATTCGATAAAGGCGAACGGAGAAGTGCCGGGTGATATCCTAAAGGATTTGTTGGATAAGGCATATGGGATTGTGCTTGGTTCGTTAAGCAAGAAGAAACAGAAGGAGATACTGGATGTAATGTAGCTTGCGGCAAGGTGTTTCATGCACCGGAGGGAAAAGAATGTCCCATTTACTACTGTTGCAGGATAAAGAATGCTTTTAAATCCTGCGGAGAATGTGAAGATCTTCCGTGCGATCTCATCTTAGGGACGAGGGATCCGGGCCTTTCGGAAGAGGAATTTATGAAAACGGTAGAGGAGAGAGTAAATCGCTTGAAGGGAGAACATTAAGATGGCGTTTGACTATAAAAAAGAGTACAGAGAGTTTTATATGCCGAAGGACACACCGGGAATCGTGTCGGTTCCCAAGATGAATTATCTGGCGGTGCGCGGCAGCGGGGATCCGAATGAAGAGGGAGGGCTGTATAAAGACTCTATCCGTCTTCTCTATGGCATCGCATTCACAATTAAGATGAGTAAAAAGAGCAATTATCAGATTGACGGGTATTTTGATTATGTGGTTCCTCCACTGGAAGGCTTTTGGTGGCAAGACGGTGTGAGCGGTATAGATTATGCTCATAAGGAAAACTTCAACTGGATTTCCGTCATCAGATTGCCGGATTTTGTAACAAAGTATGATTTTGACTGGGCTGTAAAAGAAGCTACAGCAAAGAAGAAACAGAATTTTTCCAAGGTGGAATTCTTTACTTATGATGAAGGATTGTGCGTACAGTGCATGCATATAGGGGCATATGACGATGAGCCCGCGACTGTAGAGTCAATGCATCGATTTATGGAAGAGCGTGGTTATGTGTTGGATATTACAGATCAAAGACTCCACCACGAGATTTATTTGAGCGATGCACGAAAGGTTGCGCCTGAGAAACTGAAGACAGTGATACGGCATCCAATCAAGAAAAAATAGATTATCAGAAAAGACGGCTCCACCAAATGTTATTGCCTCCGGTGAGTTTAACATTGAAAGAGATACCGGAAACATGGAGTTTAACCATTGTGATGCAGAGACGATATATGTTAATACGGACACGGGATCTGTAACAGGAACACTGCTTACGGACAAAGTGTTTATCATAGAAACGGACACAGGCAGTGTTGATGTTCCAAAGAGTATCACTGGAGGGCGATGTGAGATCACTACCGACACCGGAAACATCAGAATAACAATAGAATGAAGATTTGAAGATTCGCATTGTATGGCAATATAAAAGCATCCAGGCTTTACAGTCCGGGTGCTCTTTTACGTTTGTGAGCGTTCTTAACATGATCCTTTACAAGTAGAGGAATTATTAATACAATGAAATTGTCCTAATTGTTCAATGATATTTAATCATGGAGCTGATATGATAAAGAATAATCTTGCGGTTGATTTGAAGATAAAGTGTCTTGAAGAAGGAACGACTCAGGCTGAACTTGCCGACAAGGCCGGAACATCGGCATCTTATGTGAGCAGGCTGATCAATAATCCGGATAAGCTTGTGAACAAGGTTTTTATAGAACTCTATGAATCCTTGGGTTATGACATAGAGCTTCACTATGTGAGAAATGGAGAATAATCATGGCTGGGAAAATCGTAAAGGAAACGATCCACGCCAAGGGCTTGGACATAGGCATATACACAGCGGACTTTCAGAATGAATTCATATCTCTGACGGATATTGCCAGGTATAAGAGTGATGATCCGACCGCTGTGATTCAAAACTGGATGAGAAAAAGAGATGTGATAGAATTTCTCGGACTTTGGGAGGGGCTGCATAATCAGGGTTTTAACCCCCTCGAATTCGAGGGGTTTAGAAATCAGGCTGGTTCCAATGCCTTTACCATGTCTCCGAAGAAATGGATTGAAGCAACAAATGCCATCGGCATTGTTTCCAAATCCGGCAGATACGGCGGTACTTTTGCGCATTCTGATATTGCGTTTGAATTTGCTTCTTGGATTTCACCGGAATTCAAATTGTATATCATCAAGGATTATCAGCGTCTGAAGGTAGATGAAAACAGCCGCCTCTCCCTTGGTTGGAATTTGCATAGAGAAATCTCGAAGATCAACTATCGCATTCATACGGATGCGGTGAGGGAATACCTTATCCCGCCTGAATTGACACCAGAGCAGATTACATATAAGTATGCCAATGAGGCGGATCTTCTCAATGTGGCATTATTCGGTATGACAGCAAAGAAATGGAGAGATGATAATCCTGATAAGAAGGGAAATATACGGGATTACGCTTCGCTTCAACAACTCCTCGTTCTGTCAAATTTGGAAAGCTACAATGCCGCACTGATAGAACAGGGGAAAATTATGTCGGAAAGACTTCAGCTTCTGAGGGGAATGGCAGTAAAGCAGATGAAGACGATATCAGAGTTGTCGTTAGAGAAGCTGCCAGCAATTGAAGATAAGAGCAAAGAAGAGGGGGATTGAAGGGATGATGGCATCACAGACCAAAAATGCAGTCTTTGACGCAATCGTTATCAGGTGAACCCCCCTAAGCCGAAAAGGGGTTGCATCGTTACATTGTATCAAACCTATGAAGATGATGGAGGCTCTGGGGTATGACATAGAGCTTCACTATGTGAAACGGGAGGATTCCTGATAAATGAATTTGAGAAACCTAAGAGAGGATGAGACTGACCTGCTCAAGGATTTTCTGTATGAGGCGATATTCATTCCGGAGGGCGTGAAGCCGCCTCCCAGAGAGATCATCGAACAGTCGGAGCTGAAGCTGTATTATGAGGACTTTGGAAGCAGCAGAGCGGATAACTGTATTGTGGCAGAAGACGATGGCCGTGTGGTCGGAACAGTTTGGACGAGGATCATGAACGACTACGGTCATGTGGATGACGAAACTCCGTCTTTCGCCATATCGCTGTATAAGGAGTACAGAGGTCAGGGTATCGGCACGAGGCTTATGAATGAGATGCTGGAGCTTCTGCGGTCGCAGGGGTATAAGAAAGCGTCATTGGCTGTACAAAAGGCAAATTACGCAGTCCGGATGTATGAGAAGGTTGGTTTCAAGACTGTTGATGAAAATGACGAAGATTATATTATGGTGTGTGAGATAGGAGATACCAATGGAAATAGTTAAAGCTCAGGCGGGTGATCTGGATGTGATCAAAGAAATCACCCAGACAACGATAAAAGCGATATATCCAAAGTATTATCCGGCTGGTGCGGTGGATTTCTTTCTGGCACACCATTCTGATGAGCATATACTGTCGGATATTTCTGAAGAAAACGTATATATCCTTGAGGCCGAGTGTACTGCCGTGGGAACAGTGACTGTCTCCAATGGCAACATCTATAGGTTATTCGTGTTGCCGGAATATCAGCATAAGGGATACGGGAAAGCTCTCTTAAACTTTGTGTGTCTGCGTTATTATTCCGAATCTGACACGAGACGTCCGTATGCTTTCATCGAAAATGTTGTGACGCGTGAGGATTACCGAGGAAGAGGATATGCCGGAGAGTGCCTTGATTTTGCGAAGCAGATAGCTGAGAAAGAAAATTGCTATAAGATGATGCTTATGACCGGCTCAAAGAAATCGGAGACGCTTCGATTCTATGAAAAAGCAGGATATAACAGTAGTGACAAGACAGCCTTTATACAGTGGATTGGAATGGAGAAATGAAAATAATAGATTATTTCGCCTGTGATAATCAAGAACACCGGCTGAACGAAATAAAACGATCCGATTGGGGCGCAGGGCAGTTTTTATACGAATTGCTCCGAGATAACCGATTGAAGGAGCTTTGCGGAGAAAGCGCCAGGGTACTCCTGCTCATAGACGGAGATGCATTGATGTCTTTCTGCACCTATGCAGAGCAGGATGATATCCGTGAACCATCATTGACTCCTTGGGTAGGATTTGTTTACACCTTTCCGGAATATCGGGGGAAAAGTCGCATGGGGAAATTGCTGGAGCGAGCCTATGCTCTGGCGAAGGCTGACGGATATGAGCATATTTACATTTCCAAGGGCAAGACAGGCCTGTATGAGAAGTATGGGTATTCCTTCTGGAAAATGATGAAGGATATGAACGGTGAGGACAGTCGGGTGTACCGAATGGATATCGCAAGGAAAGACTTCAGCAACATTCTCGGTCAAACTGTCAGCGGTACCATTGACCGTCCCCTCGGCGGCACCCATCCGAGGCATCCGGATATGATTTATCCGATTAACTATGGCTATGTGGACGGTATTTTTGCCGGAGATGGCGCGGAGCAGGATGTCTATGTCTTCGGTGTTTCAGAGCCAATCAAGTCTTTTACTGGTAAGGTATTGCGGTTTGGCACAGGCTGAATGACTGCGAGGATAAATGGATTGTCAGCGTAGATGGTGCATCGCCTGACAAGGATGAGATTCTGAGTTCCATCGAGTTTCAGGAACAGTACTTTATGGGGGAACTTTACATATGAATTTGAGAATAGCATTGCTTCAATTGCTGCCAGGTGGAAACCTTAATGAACAACTTATCAAAGGAAAAGACGCCTGTCTAAAAGCAAAGGAAATGGGGGCGGATATCGCTTTGTTCCCGGAAATGTGGAGTGATGGTTATTTCCTGCCGCAGGAGGAAGGCGCGGTGGATGAACTGGCTATTGCGGCGGATAGTGAATTTGTCTGCTCGTTCAGTACACTTGCGAAAGAGCTGCAGATGGCAATAGGTATCACTTTTCTGGAGCAGAATGAGCCGAAGCCTCTTAATTCGATAATCTTGTTTGATCGGAGTGGAGAACTGAGACTTCATTATTCAAAAGTTCATATATGTGCCTTCGCAGATGAAAAAGTTCTTTCATCCGGTGATTGTTTTTATGTGACGGATCTGGATATTGGAAGGGGAACTGTTAAGATCGGCTCTATGATTTGCTTCGACAGGGAGTTTCCGGAGAGCGCGAGGATTCTGATGTTAAAGGGCGCGGAGGTTATACTTGCTCCTAATGCCTGCCCGATGGAGATCAACAGGCTTGCGGCTCTGCGGACAAGAGCGTATGAGAACAAAGTTGCCATAGCTACCTGCAACTATCCGAAAGGGCAGCCGGACTGCAACGGTCGTTCTACTGTGTTTGATGGCGTCGCATGGCTGGAGGATGAACCGGGGGTGCGAGATATGTGTATCCTTGAAGCCCCGGAAGAGGAAGGGATTTATCTTGCGGAGATTGATATGGATATGCTTCGGGATTACAGGGAGCATGAGGTTATGGGGAGTAAATACCGTCATCCGGATACTTATAGAATACTGATAGTGGAGGAGAAGGAGAATGCTTGAAACAGAACGTCTGATCCTGCGCCGCTGGGAGGACAGCGATGCAGAGGATTTATACAAATATGCCAAAGATCCCGATGTGGGTCCGATTGCGGGCTGGCCGCCGCACCAGAGCATTGGCGAGACCAGGGGTATTATGCCGGAGGCGGCAAAGGGGATGCTCCGCTGATACATGAAAAGAGGACGGGGCATGTGAACCTGATGACGAAGGAAGATTGGGCGGCAGATAGGAATTAAGCAGGAGATTAACATGAGCAAAAAGATGAAATTCATATTCTTGACATTGCTTGCCCTTTTTCTGCTATCCGCAGGGGTTCTGGCATATATTCTATCCGGCTATGGAAATTGGATAATATATACGTCGTATCTTCAGGAACCGCAGGAAATCTATAATATGGAGGCAGGAATCATTAGAAGGTTATGGGAATTTCAAGACGGAGAGAATTACAAAATCACTTATGATTTTGATAATACAGAATATCCCGATATCCTTGCTCAATATGATATTGAAAATATTGCAGAGAGCGGAACCGAGTTTGATAAAGCGAAAGCGTTGATGAATGAATTTGCCGGCAGGTTGACACATCAATCTGATTATGATAATCACATTGATCAGAATGCTCTTGAATTGTTGGAGTACAGTTTGGATTATAAATCGCATGGAATCAACTGCCGTGCCAAGGCCCAGATTTTGAATGAGATGTGTCTCGCATTGGGATTGTATTCACGAAAGGTATGGATTAATCCGAACTCAGAATATGATTCAGATTGCCATGTTGTAAATGAAGTATGGGATACTACGCTAAATCAATGGGTTATGCTGGATATGACGAATAATTATTATTGGGTGGATGAAAAGGGTAAACCTCTGTCTGTTTTGGAAATTAGGGAGCATATTGGAAATCAGGAGTTTTGTACGCCGGTCACACCGGGTGATAGTTTAAAAGACTTACAAGGTTCTCTTCGGAAAAATTATGAAAACTTTTTGTACATTGCTAAGAATATGGTCTATATGTATTATTGTACAGATTATTCCGTGGGAGAAACCGAAAACTTTTACATTTTATTGCCTGAAGCCTGTACTTTAAATGAAAGTGCACCGTTGATTCTCATTTCTGAAGAATCAATAGAATCCTCGCCTTTAGAATAAACAGTGTAATCAGGAAAAAACTCTCTCATGAACCCAGGGTGGGTTCAAAATTGGGGTACTGTTAAAATATGACACCAATGATCACAGCATACAGTTAATCTGAATTGTGATATTTCATGGGAATTAGGGAGAATTATAGCCATACCGTCTTGCGGTTCTATGGGCAATCATCCCCATCGTGAACGCTTACTATTTTTCGTTTGTGCCAATCTATTTTTGGCCTGGAACATTTAGTATCGCGGCTGTGAATCTGCCTGCGGCAGGAACCGCCATGCTTGCCGTCCAGAACGATACAATAGTGAGAGACGACGTTGCATACAGGAATAAGGCATTGACGGAAATCGACAGGATTGATACATAGATCAGGATTTGCAAGTGAGGTATTCAATATGGTTGACAGAATAATTGGAGTTCTAGTAACCGGAGGGGTTGGAGTCTTCATTACTGTTTTTGGCTGGCTCATATGGAAAAAGGAAATGATTTCCTTGATGCACGATTATCATATTGACAAGGTTTCTGCGGAAAATAAAACTGCTTTCTGCAAACTGGCAGGCATCGGTCTTACCGTTATCGGCATCGGGTTATTGATAACAGCGGCAATACTTGGCATTACAGATTCTGCATACAGTTTTCTCAGCTTTGCTGTATGCTTTGCCACTGGATTAACCATGCTGATTATTGCAGGTGCAAAATACAATCGGTAAATTTCAATTTGTAGAAGAGAATGGAATTGAACAAGGTATTAAACAGACAATTGGCGATTGATTATTGCTGTGCGGTGAATGATGTGCTTGAAGCACTGGGGTATGATATAGAGCTGCGCTATGTGAAGACGGAAGATACTGAATAAGAAAGGGAAATTATATGCTTGAAGTTCAAGAGAAAAAGGTTGAATATCTGGAACTGATATACGATCTGATTTTTGTATATCTGATTGGCAGGAACAATTCGCTCCTGCATTATATTGAGGATGGATTTGTACCAGCGGAGGTGTTCCTGGCTTATGTTCTCTGCACGCTTGCGGTAATACAGATTTGGAATTTCTCGACATTTTATATCAATCTGTATGGCAGAAACGGCGTAAGGGATCATGTTTTCCTGTTCATCAATATGTACCTGCTTTACCATATGGCCGATGGGATCAGCACCGGGTGGCAGGCTTCCTTTTATCAGTTCTGCGTTGCGTGGTTTTTGATCCTGGTAAATATTGGTGCGCAGCACTTGATAGAAATGAGAAATCATAAGAACGCACCGTGGGTGCTTGAACAGCTAAAGCGCAAAGCACAGATCATTCTTGGCGAAGCAGTTCTTGTATCTGTGCATATGCTTGTTTATCATTTTGCGGGGATATCGATTGCTTATGTTCCGATTTTGTTTGGAATGATCGCGACAGCATTATCCGGAAAGATAAATGCTATGGTGCCAGTAGATTTCGGGCATTTAAGCGAACGGGCAATGCTGTATGTGGTATTTACATTTGGCGAGATGATCATCTCCATTACCGGATATTTTGACGGGGTTATTACTGCAAGGTCATTGTATTTCTCAGGGATGGCATTTTTGATTGTTGTAGGACTGTTCCTTGGCTATGAGATTTTTTATAACCGCATCATTGACAGGGAGCTGACTACAAACGGAACGGGCTATATGATGATCCATGTATTTCTTGTTTTCGCCCTGAACAATATCTCGGTTGCCCTGGAATTTATGCGGGAGGAAGAGGTGGCGCTGCTTCCAAAGACGCTCTTTATAACCTGCTCTTTCATCCTGTATTTTGTTTTCCTGTTTTTGACGGGGATATATGCTAAGAAGAAATGTATGTTTAACGTCAGATTTTTCCTGTTCCTTCTCATCTTTGGTATCAGCTTCCTTGCGCTGATGATGATATTCAGAACAAGGATGATATTAAACATTGCAATCAGCGTACTCTATGTATTTGCCCTATCCATGATCATATACAGGCATGGAAGGATGGCGAACGCTATATGAACTCTGTGTTGCTTTCCGGCGGGCATACCTCATTAGAATGGATATGGGAGGAGACGTGTTATGTACTTAAAAGAAAAAACGGTTAAATTATTGGGGATAAAGAATATTATTCTTACAATTTTTGGCGTACTTTGTATTCTGCTGGATGGTTCCTATATTGTTTCGGAGTTTGTGTATTACAGGAATGATCCGGATACCGCGCTGCACGCAGTGTCTATGGCGACTTCTATAAGGGGTACCGTTATGGGCGTGATCCTGCTGATCGCAACGGCAATTTCCCGAAGATGGATCGGCAGCGCAACTTTTTATTCCAGTTATTTCGAGGGAGACCTTAGCGGATATATCACATATCGCGATCTGGCGGAGGTCACCGGAAAAAAGGTAAAAAAAATCAGAAGGCAGCTGCGTCTTTTTCGCAGGCTGTATATGAAAAATTATGAACAAAAAGGGGAGGGCGGCAAGGAACTCGTGGAGCTCTACAGCAAAACCTCTCTCTGCGAATGCAAAAACTGTGGCGCCCATATCGAAAAAAGGGTATTTTTCACAGGTATATGTCCTTACTGCGGCAGCACAGATCTGTTTGCCAAGGTCTTGACAGAAGAACGGTTTTACAGCATTTCCAATGAGTTTGAAGCAGGTATAAAAAAACCGGATTATTATAAGGCCAGACGGCTCAAGACCAAAAAAACTCTGTTTGGCATCCTTCTTGCTCTTGGCGCATTTGTGGCGATTATCATGCTGATGCTGACGTTGAGTGATCTCTCACATTACTTCGACCAGGAATATCAGAAGAAGATCTTGCTTTCGCCGGAAAACCATCTGTATTCCTATGACCTGATCAAAGCGGATATCCTGGACAGCGCAATCTACAGCGGGGTTGTTTTTCTGATACTTGCGCCGCTGGCGCTGCTGCGGGCAAGAAAAATGGTCAATGCCTGCGCTGCGGATACCTGCGCGGAGTTTTTCGCCAAATGTCAAATACCGTTTGTGAAGGCTGAGAAGCTGCCTGCCATCGGCAGGACATCAGATAAAAAGAGAAAATTGCGGCTGGTCAGAGGAGCTATCCGCCGGGGTTACCTTATTCACTGTACGCTGGAAGCGCATGACGGGGAACTTATGGCAGCTCTTGCAAAACGGATCGTCAAGGATCAGTGTCCGTCCTGCGGCGCTTCTATTGTCGGCGCGGTGGATGAAAATTATGTGTGCAGTTATTGCGGCAATATGATTATGGGAGTGATTGAAAAGAAATGGTAAGGGAATGCATTTTGCAGAGGCAAAATATTGAGGTGAAACAAAACGCACCGGAACTTCTGGGGCAGATACTAAAAAACAAGAGAAAGAAAATCAGATATTTGTTGAAGCGGACTATATTGTAAATGCGGATGAAAGCAGCAGCTCGGTTGATAATATCCGAAATTTCAGAGATGGAGTATTTCGGACAAGGAGCGGCATTGAATTATTGGAGGCTGTAAATGAGGTAATATGAAAACGAAACGATGATTAAGGAGGAGAGAAGATGCAGGAAAGTAAATTTTTTCAGGAGATTCACGGGAATTTTGGCTTCGGTTGTATGCGCCTTCCAATGAAAGAAGGGAAAGTTGATTACGATGAATTTTGCCGGATGGCGGACGCCTTTATTGATGCGGGGTTTAATTATTTTGACACGGCGCACGGATATATCGGCGGGCAGTCAGAGACGGCAATCGGCGACTGCGTATCAAAGAGATATGACCGCGGAAAGTTCCTTCTGACAAACAAGTTGACGGAGCCGTACTTTCGCTCACAGGAGGATATCCGGCCGTTTATTGAACAGCAGCTTGGATGGTGTCAGGTCGACTATTTTGATTTTTACCTGATGCATGCGCAGGATAAGAACAATTATGAAAAATTCAAGAGGTGCAAGGCATACGAAACAGCGTACCGCTTTAAGGAAGAAGGACTGATCAGGCACTTCGGCATCTCATTTCACGACAAAGCAAAGGTGCTGGATATGATCCTGACAGAGCATCCGGAAGTGGAGATCGTACAGATCCAGTTCAACTATGTGGACTATGAGGACGCCTCCGTAGAAGCCCGCAAGGTTTTAGAAGTGTGTGAGAAGCATGGAAAACCGGTTATCGTCATGGAGCCGGTCAAGGGGGGCAGCCTTGTTCATCTTCCAAAGGAAGCGGATCAAATCTTACGGGATCTGAACGGCGGCAGTAATGCAAGCTACGCGATCCGCTATGCGGCGAGCTTTCCGAATATGGCAATGGTGCTTTCCGGGATGAGCGATATGGCCCAGATGCAGGATAACATCAGCGCAATGCAGGATTTTAAGCCGCTCTCGGAAAAAGAAATGGATGCGATGCGGCAGGTCTGCGGCATTTTTAAGAGCCAGAATCTGATTTCCTGTACTTCGTGCCGCTATTGCATCGATGAAAATGAATGTCCCAAAGGTATCCGCATACCGGATATGTTTGCTTCTCTGAATGCACATGAAACGTTCCATAACTGGAATACAGGTTATTACTATAGCAACATCATTACCGGAAATGGCCACGGGAAAGCATCCGACTGTATCAAGTGCGGAAAATGTGAAAAGGTCTGTCCGCAGCATCTGCCGATCAGGGATCTGCTGACAAATGTGGCAAAGACCTTTGAAAGTTAAATGATAGGGGCTTGGCAGTACGGAGATTTTCTGATACTGATATGGTACTCCAATGGCGTCATTCCCGTCTTCTCACGAAACACCTTACAAAAGTAGTTTTGGCTCGGGAAGCCACAACTGAGACTGATGTTGGTGACTGTTTCCCCAGAATGAGACAGCATTTCTTTGGCCCGGTCGATCCGGTAGCTGATCAGAAAAGTAAACGGTGTCATGTGAAGCATGCGCTTGAAGCAACGCGCGCCTTCGCCTTTTCCGATGCAGGCAGCACCGGCAATGTCTTCAAGTGAGATCTTCTCGGCATAGTTGGTTTCGATATAGTGAACCATCGAACGCACCCGTTCGAGATCATGGCTAACGGAAACTTTTGTTGTCTCAGGCATATTTTCCAATAGCAGCAGCCACAGTTCGCTAACCGCGTTGCGCAGGCGAATTTCAAATCCAAATGGTTTCTGTGTATAGAGAGCATAGGCACGATTCATATATCCACGCATGTCTTTAGCCTGTGTGGTATGGGCAGAAAAACGAACCAGATCCGCGGAGTTATTCTTTGACAACGGCTCCAAGTACCGAGTTTCAATCGTGCTGTTCAGCGGGCATGCAAGCATCTGGGGGAGAAATATATGATACTGCTGCATCGACGGGGAACTGCCAACAGCTTTTGTCATATGAAGAATATCCGCATTGATGAAGCCTACGTCGCCCTTGTCAAAGCGAAGCATTCTATTTGGCGTACGGTAAATCAGTGATCCCTGCTCCATAAAAAACACTTCAACCTCATTGTGCCAGTGCCAGGGGCAGGAACTGGCCGGAAAGGTTTGAAGATCAAATAAATCTGCCCGGTAACCGAGACCCCGAAAGGAGTCCAGAGTTATCTCCCTGAGTGTCTGATCATCGATGGCGGTCTGTTGATTTGGTAAAATGTTCATATCCTTCTATATTTATGGCGATATAACGCTTTCCTTTCTTCAAGTTCAACGATATGATTATATCGAAACACGATAGAAAAAGCAAGGAGAGGCAGATATGCGTGATCATCCAAACCACTATAGTCAGATTATGAAACTGACTGTGCCGATTATTTTTCAAAACCTTTTAAGTACTGCTGTGAGCTCAGCAGATGTCGTTATGCTGAACTATGTCGGGCAGGCACATATATCAGCAGTCTCACTGGCTGCGCAGTATGCCAATATATTGTTTATGATACTTTATGGCATCGGTACTGGCGTTACCATGCTGAGCGCACAGTACTATGGAAAGAAGGATATCCGCACCATCCATCTGGTGGAGGGAATTGCGCTCCGTTTCTCTCTGATCATCTCCGGCGTGTTTGCTGTTGGAGCGCTTTTCTTTCCTCAATTTATGATGCGTGTATTTACACCGGATCCGGAATTGATTGAAATCGGTTCGCGGTACCTTCGCTGCATCAGTGGCGCTTATCTTTGCTGGGGAATCATTGAAGTATATCTTGCAACCCTGCGGAGCATTGGACGTGTGGCCGCTGCGACTGCGCTGAATACATTTGCGTTTTCACTGAATATCCTGCTGAATGCAGTTTTCATCTTTGGGATGTTTGGCACGCCGAAACTTGGTGCTATAGGCGTTGCGCTGGCCACATCCATATCCCGGTTATTGGAACTTGTGTTATGCTTTATCGTCTCAAAGACAAGCAGGGATGTAAAGCTGCGTTTGTCCGCGATATTTCAATCCAACCGCCTGCTTCTGAAGGATTTCATGAGGATGGCCGTGCCGGCGGTGCTTAATGACGCGTCATGGGGGCTTGCGTTCTCTACGTATTCCGTTGTGATCGGCCAGTTTCTGGGGGCTGATGTGGTCGCGGCCAATTCCTTTGCGTCCTTAGCTCGTAGTTTCGGATCGATCCTCGCGGCAAGTGTCGCCAGCGCGGGAGGCGTCCTGCTGGGGCAGCTCATTGGAGATGACCGGTTGACAGACGCGGATATGGCGTCTAAACAGGTGATGCGTCTGACGGTTCTATTTGGTGCGATTGGCGGTGTGATTATTCTGGCATCCATGCCGGTCATATTGAGCTTCGCTGACCTGACTGCTACAGGCAAGGGCTATCTGCGGACGATGCTGTTTATTAATTCGTATTATGTCATGGGTGCCGCGGTCAATACAACGCTGATCGCCGGGGTATTCCGGGCGGGCGGCGACAGCAGATGGGGATTTATTTGTGATACCGTGGACATGTGGGCTTATGGTGTTCCGCTTGCGTTTCTGGCTGCCGCAGTGCTGCGTCTTCCGGCGATGTGGGTATATTTTCTGATGTGTACAGATGAATTTGTGAAATGGCCCTGGGTGATAGCTCATTACCGAAGCAAAAAATGGCTTCACAATATCACAAGGGATGATCTTTACACGGACATAGAATAGTGTAGCTTATATCCTTTTTACTTGTTTGACAGGAGGAAATTCTGATATGATGACAATTTTTTATGCGGGCATTCAGTTCTGCTTCTGGTTCTTGTTTGGAACGGTCAACAATTTTTCAAGTGTTTTTCTTTTGGAAAACGGCCTGACAAATTCTCAGATCGGACTGACCGTTGCAGCGGCTTGCGGCTTGTCAGTATTTATACAGCCTGCATTGGCTTCCTATGCGGATAGGGAGAATAGTCCGTCATTAAAAAAATTATTTTGGGGATCTCCTGTGGTGAAATGATACTTGGCGCCGCACTCTTTTTTGTGCATGGGAGTATGCCATTGTTGAACGGGCTGCTGTTTGGTCTGGCGATCATCCTGACCCAGTTATTGACGCCGCTCGTCAACGCGTTGGCAACAGAGAGTGTAAATCAGGGGAAGAAATTGAATTTCAGCGCGGCGAGGGCGGTAGGATCTATTGGATACTCTGTAATGTCTTACTCACTGGGCAGTCTTGTCTCAAGAAAAGGTATCACAGTCCAGCCGGTTGCCGTAGTCATTGTTTCGATTGTATTTGTCATGATCATTGCGGTATATCCGTTCCGAAAAAAGAGTCATGATACCGTTGACCCGGCAGGAGAGTGGCAGCAGGACAGGTCGGCACCGACAGCGTTTTTCAAGAGATACCGGTCTTTCTCACGTATCCTGATCGGCTGTTCGTTCATCTATATATGCCATGTCCCACTCAATAATTTTACCTACCAGATCGTGGTGTCCAAGGGCGGCGGAAGCGCGGAGATGGGGACCGCGATGGCGCTGGCGGCCATTTCCGAACTGCTTACGATGATCCTGTTTCCGGTTTTCCTGAAAAAGAGGGGAGCAGGGTTCTGGCTTGGCATATCCGGTATCTTCTATACCCTGAAAGCCATCGGTTCTCTCGCGGCGTGGAATATTCTCTCATTTTATGCGGTCCAGTTTCTTCAGCCCTTTGGCTGGGGGCTTATGGCGGTTTCGTCGGTCTACTATACGAATCAGGTTATGGAAGAGAAAGACAAGATCAAGGGGCAGGCTTATATGACGATGACGCTTTCTATCGGGAATGTGTTCGGAGCGTTGCTCGGAGGCGCACTGTTGGATATCGTCGGCGTATCGGGCATGATCATCTTTTCAATCATCAGTGGATGTGTCGGGACGGTGATCGTGATGAGAACCCTGAGTAGGGATTATTCTGAATTCAGGCGCTGGTTATAAAGGAAATACACGAAATTAAGACGTTGACGAAGCGTAAGATAATCTTATCATATAAAAAGAGACGGAGGCTATATATGCTGGTTGATATTACTTTGAAGATCACACCGAAAATGACAAAAGACGCGCAGGGAAACCTAAAGAAGGCGTTGGTCGGTCATCTTGGCACACATTTCGATGTCATGAACAAGGAATTCCCTCTGGAGTATACCCGCAGACAGGGAATTGTTTTTGATGTGT
Organism: uncultured Lachnospiraceae bacterium; assembly: GCA_902802515.1. Classification (GTDB taxonomy): domain Bacteria; phylum Bacillota; class Clostridia; order Lachnospirales; family Lachnospiraceae; genus Merdiplasma. The sequence goes on along the minus strand of CADCMM010000004.1, from coordinate 44,874 downwards.
CAGGTGTAAGGAACAGGGATATCGATATAACAGATATTGATTTAGGTGCAATAGAATCCCATATGTTTGTTGCATTTTTTACTGGATATATTGATGAAGTTCCGTATGGCAGCAAAGAATATTTTTCTTCTCACCCGGCGCTTTCGAATATACTGATCGATGCGTTGCTTGCAAAAAATGTTTCCATTATCGGAGTGGACTGTGCCGGGGTGCGTAACGGTAAAGAGCATACGTCTATGGACCAGCATTGTGCTGATCATGGTGTATTTATCGTAGAGAACCTTTGTGATTTAAAAGCGGTCATAGGCCGCTGCGTTATCAACACCTATCCAATGAATTATGCGGAAATGACAGGACTGCCGTGCCGTGTTGTGGCGGAAGTGTAAGATATGATTTCCAGTATAATCAAGAATGGCAGTAAGGGAGGATTTAAAATTATGAAGATAGAGCATGTTGCAATGTATGTAAATAATCTGGAACAGGCGAAAGATTTCTTTGTTGGATATCTGGACGGCAAAGCAAATGAGGGGTATCACAATCAAACGACAGATTTCCGTTCCTATTTTATCTCCTTTGGGGATGGAGCAAGGTTGGAGATCATGAATAAGCCGGGAATGCAAGATGCAGAAAAAGCCTTAGCCCGTACCGGTTTTATTCATGTGGCATTCAGTCTCGGCAGCAAGGAGAAGGTGGATGAGTTGACAACCCGCCTGAAAGAGGATGGTTATGAAGTGGTGAGCGGACCGCGCACCACCGGAGACGGCTACTATGAAAGCTGTGTAGTTGGCATCGAGGGAAATCAGATAGAACTGACGGTATAAGGAAATGGGGATGGGAGCCGATACAGAAGCGGCGCTGATTCACAAAGCACAGAAATATTAATTGACAAGGCGGGCTTGAAATGTACATAAGAAAGACAGAAAAGAAAGATATAGAGACAGTTCTGACTCTGTATGCATCTGCGGGTAAGTTTATGCGTGAAAACGGAAACGGGGGACGCATTTATGAAAATATGAAGAAAGGCTTTGAAAAATGAAGAAGAATTATATCTATGGATTGATCACGGTTCTGATCTGGTCAACTTTGGCGGCGATCGTGAAAAGCCTGCTTTTTAATATCCCAGATCTGGAAGCGCTCTCGGTCAGCAGCATATTTGCTTTTTTATTTCTCTTGCTTGTGAATATATGCAATGGAAATATAAAAAAGATACATAACTATGGAAAGAAAGAAATTGGGATCATGGCAGGTCTTGGCTTTGTCGGCCTGTTCCTGTATTCAGCACTGTACTATCATGGACTGTCCATCCTCAGTTCACAAGAGGCGTGTATCTTAAATTACCTGTGGCCGATGATGCTCGTTTTCTTTTCGGCTATTATTTTGAAAGAGAAGCTCACCGGAATAAAAATTGCGGCAATGGTCTGCTCTTTTATTGGCATTATTATTCTGACATATGGAAATACAACGGTGGGAGAGGGGAATGGAACGGTCGGTATCATCTGCTGTATCATAGCTGCCGCCTGCTATGGTCTGTTTTCTGTTCTCAATAAAAAAGCAGACTACGACCAGAACATTACCATGATGGTGATATGGCTGACGGTTGCCGTCTTAGGTGGAGTGTTTGGGTTTATGACGGAAACATGGGTGCCGATCAGGGGAATGTCCTGGATAGGGATCCTGTGGCTTGGTATTGTGATCGACGCGGTTGCGTATCTTTTATGGGCATTGGCTCTGAAGGAAACGGATAACACAGCGACAGTTGCGAATATGGCCTATCTTACGCCATTCTTATCATTGATAGTTTCGGCCATTTTTTTGAAAGAAGAAATTCGGGCAAGAGCCGTCATTGCAGTATTGTTTATTGTTGGCGGGATTCTTGTGCAAAGTATTTACGGTCAGAGAAAGACGGAAAACAGATAATAGAAGTTTACAAGAAATAACAGGAAATGGGAGGATGGGAAAATGTACCGGTTTGTTTCAAAATTATTGTTATATGGAAATGTGGGCTTGGACCCCGTACTGCAGGAATTATGCGGTATCTGCAGAGAGGTGGATGCAAAAAACGATGACAGAGAGGAACTTATTCGGAGAAGTTACCGGCAGGTCCGGACCGTGCTGGAGGTATCTACCAAATACGGTTTTGACAAAAATCTATGGCATAATTATCTGACATACCTGTTGCTCATGGATGAGAACCCTTTCAGCGTTACCTGTGAGAAGATAGGAGTAAAGGACGGAACGGTAAACCGTTTTGCTTTGAATGACTTTCAGGTATTTTTGGAGCTGTTCCACTATGATTTCGGAAAGCTGGAGGCATATCTTGGCATCGACTGTTTTTCCTGTCTGAATGATTACCGGGCGATCCAAAAGCCTGAGCTGATGTACAATAAGAATGTTAGCGATAAAGTGCAGGAGCTGAGCGAGAGGCTGGAGACGGCGGCGGATGAAAAAGAGTTCTTCACCTGTGTCACGGATTTTTACCGGTCGTACGGCGTGGGACTTTTTGGCATGAATAAAGCCTTCCGCATCCGGGAGAGGGAAGATGGTGAGGTGGGATTCCTTCCCATCAATAATATGGATAAGGTAGTGCTGGACGATCTGGTGGGCTACGAGATCCAGAAGCAGAAACTGGTAGATAATACGAAAGCGTTTGTGGAAGGAAGAAAGGCCAACAATGTACTGCTGTACGGAGACAGCGGAACCGGAAAATCCACCAGCATAAAGGCCATTGTAAATGAGTTCTATGGTTCAGGGCTTCGGATGATCGAGATCTATAAGTATCAGTTCAAGGATCTGTCAAAGATCATAGCGCAGATCAAGAACCGGAATTACAAATTTATTATTTACATGGATGATCTTTCCTTTGAGGATTTTGAGACAGAGTATAAGTTCTTGAAGGCAGTGATCGAGGGCGGTGTGGAGACGAAACCGGATAATGTGCTGATCTACGCCACTTCAAACCGACGCCATCTGATCAAGGAGGTCTGGAAAGACCGGGCGGACATGGAAGTATCCTCCGATATCCATCATTCTGATACCATGGAGGAAAAACTCTCACTGGCTTACCGGTTTGGTGTGACCATTAATTATTCCAAACCTTCCCAGAAAGAATTTTTCCATATCGTCTCGGAACTGGCGAAAAAGAACCAGATTGAACTTCCGGAAGAAGAATTAAACCGGAGGGCGAATCAGTGGGAAATGTCCCACGGCGGCATCTCCGGCAGAACAGCGCAGCAGTTTGTCAATTATCTGGCCGGACAGCTTTTATAAGGAACCCTCCGGTAATGATTTGCTCTTTTGTATTTTCCGAAAATCTGCTATACTAAGAAAAGGAAAAAAGAGTATATGTATTGGTGGTGTGTTAATATTGAACGAACAGGAAAAGATTGTTTTTGCTAAGGAGGAACTGGCCGCCCGGGTAAAAGTGCCGGCGGTGGTGGAACAGGATCTGAAACGGATCATCAGTGACCGGCTGGAACAATGCGGTCTGTATTTTCGGGTGTTTTCCAGAATCAAGACGGCTACCTCCATGGCACATAAGTTTGAGCTGAAAGAGTATGGCAAGGATCGTAAACTTCAGGATCTGGTGGGCGTGCGGGTAAATCTCTATTTCGATGATGATGTGGATATCTGCCGCAGCATTATGGAGCATACTTTTGAGGCAATTGAGTGGTCTACCTCGGAGCGCAGCGAGGAGGAGTTTAAGCCAACGAAACTCAATGGGGTATTTCGTCTTCCGGAATATTTGAAGGGTCAGATATCCCAGGATACCTGGGATATGTACATAGACGATACGTTTGAGATTCAGATAAAAACCATGTTTTTTGAGGGCTGGCATGAGATCGAGCATGACATGCGCTACAAGGGAGAAGAACTTTGGAAGGATTACAAGGGGTTTTCCCGGCACTTTAACAGTATCCTGGCAACACTGGAATTGTGTGATAAGTCCATGGTCACACTCTTTGAGGATCTGGGGCATGCTTTGTACAAATCCGGACGTTGGAGCGATATGATCAAGAGCCATTTCCGACTGAAGATGGGAGAAGAGCCGATTTATCCTGAGGTGGAAAAACTCCTGGATGAAGATCAGGAACAGGTGGAGAACCTGGCCAAACGGATATTTAAGACGGAAAAGACAGTGCTGGTAGACCAGCTGCTAAAGCGCAGCAGGAAGATTCCCATCAATGTGAATACGATCATTGCGCTATTGAACGATAGTCAGTTTCATGACGGGAGGCTTACGGCAATTTTTCGGGAGCGGGATGTCTATAATGACGGCAGAGAAGAAAGCCTGGCGGAATCTCGTCACTATGAACTGCGCCCCCTGGTGCGTCATACGGTATTTCAGATGCACACCCAGGTTGATGGAAGCCGGTTAAAAACGGAGATTCCTTTGACTTCACAGTTTGTTTTTAAAGAATCAGCCGCTTACATTTATAAATGGATCGTACAGAAATACAGCGTTCTGTTTCAGGACATGCCGCAGGAACCGGAGAGTTACCACGCAGATATTCTGGCCTATCACGTGGCGGTTAATTATGATCCGCCGTGCGGCAAGATGAACATGCATGTAAGGCACATGGATCCGGAAGTGGGAGGGCGCATCTGGTATTCGGAGGCCAGTCTGGAGATTGACAGTCAGCAGCGGGTGATGCTGAAACTGAGCAATGGTTACGCAGAGCCGGAGCGGGAGGATCGCTTCGTGCAGGAGAGCGCGGGTATCTTTTTCAGCTATCCGGGTTATTATAAGAGTATTGTGGACAATGTAGGCGTTTTCAATGGCATGAACTGCGCAAACCGCCGCAGGATCCTCAGGGAAGAACAGATTCCGCAAGTGCAGCAGGCTCTGGAGGACCCCGAACGGAAATTCCCTGTTGTGGCTATCATTTCTCTGGAGACGGAGGAAGGCCTGATGGACGAGGAATGGCTGGGACAGTTCCGTGTATCAGATTTTACCAGGACGGTATGGCGCTATGCCCATGTGCTGACCTGTTATGAGCCCGTTGGCAGAAAACTGCTTAAGCTGGAAGGGGTGGAGAATGCCGAACATGGAGAATTGCCCAGACTGTATATATTCTGGCCGGATGGAGATATCGACTGTTTTGGTCCGGAGGATGTAAAAAACTGCAGCTTTGGCCGTCATCTGGAGGCCAGAGGAGACGCCCGCACCTACGATATTGTTCGGGGCGGTCAGGCCTTTTACCATAAAATCGTGACAGACCTGCGGGACTGGAATGTGTCAGCGGACATGTGGGAAGGCTTTAAGCTGGAAATCATGACAGAGATACCAAAATAGTGAAAAGATAGCGGGAACCCCGGAGGAAATACTGAAAGACAAGATGTGCTTTCCGTATTTCCTCCGGGATTTTTATTAGAAATTTTTATTTTTCGCTTGTATTTTCCTTAAACATGGGCTAATATAGACTCATAAGTGGTAAAAAGTGGTGAGTTGTGGTTCAAAAGGGAGGGATTGTGGCATATATGCACATCTCTGAACCACGATTCCAGGAAGAAGGCAGTCAATGATGTTCATGGGTGAGTACAACCATACAGTGGACACCAAGGGCAGGCTGATCATCCCATCCAAATTCAGAGAGCTGCTTGGCGATGAATTTATTGTGACAAAGGGATTGGACGGCTGCCTGTTTGTGTTCCCCCAGAATGAGTGGCAGGCCTTTGAAGAGAAGCTGCGTACTTTACCGCTTACCCAAAAAGGTGCAAGACAATTTACCCGTTTCTTTGTAGCGGGTGCCACCCCGTGTGAACTGGACAAGCAGGGGAGAATTCTCTTACCGGCAACGCTGAGGGAATTTGCTGGTCTGGACAAGGATGTGGTTCTGGCCGGTATGCTAAACAGAATTGAAATCTGGAGCAAAGCAAAATGGACGGAAAACAATGCGTATGGTGATATGGACGATATCGCGGAGCAGATGACAGATTTAGGCTTGAGCATATAATCAGGTGTTTTGCCTGAACAATAATGGGACAAGACGCCAGGGGAGGATTGTATGGAATTCAAACATAAATCGGTGCTTCTGAATGAATGCATTGAAAATTTGCGAATCCGACCGGACGGTATCTATGTGGATGGTACTCTGGGAGGCGGTGGCCATTCCTATGAGATTTGCAGAAGTCTTTCCGAAAAGGGGAGGCTGATCGGAATTGACCAGGATGCTGCGGCGATAGAGGCGGCAGGGGAGCACCTTGGGGAATTCGCAGGCAAGGTTACCATTGTGCGCAGTAATTACTGCAACATGAGAGCTGAGCTTGCAAAACTTGGAATTTCATCGGTAGATGGAGTCATTTTGGATCTGGGGGTCTCATCCTATCAACTGGACGAAGCAGACCGCGGGTTTACTTACAGGGAAGACGCGCCGCTGGACATGCGGATGGATCAGAGGCAGACTCTGACGGCAAAGGATGTTGTGAATGAGTATAGTGAGATGGAGCTTTATCGCATCATCAGAGACTATGGGGAAGACAAGTTCGCGAAAAACATTGCAAAACATATCGTAAGTGCCCGAAATGAACATGTAATTGAAACAACTGGGGAGTTAATTCATATTATAAAAGCTGCTATACCGGCTAAAGTTCGAGCTGTGGGTGGACACCCTGCCAAAAGGACATTTCAGGCGATCAGAATTGAAGTGAATCATGAATTGGACGTTTTGAGAGATTCCCTGGATGATATGATCGATCTGCTTAGTGACGGCGGACGTATCTGCATCATCACGTTCCATTCTCTGGAGGATCGGATCGTCAAAACAATTTATAAAAAGAATGAAAATCCATGCGTTTGTCCCCCGGAATTTCCGGTTTGTGTGTGTGGGAAAAAACCGAAGGGCCAAGTGATCACACGAAAGCCTATAGTACCGGGAGAGGGAGAGCTGGAAGAGAATTCCAGGGCAAAGAGCGCAAAATTAAGAGTTTTTGAGAGAAAAAGGTGAAACATTATGGCAAGAGCAGAAGTAAGATACACAGGTGGGACAAACCGTCACACGAGGACGGGAAATTCTTACCGCGTGAATACATATGTGGACGGCAATACCATTCGGAAAGTGAACACTGTTCCTGAAAGGGAAGTTCAGAAGCGTCCGCGGACCAGCGCGGCTACCAGAAAAAACAGAGCAAGAGCGCTTCAGATGAATATGAGTTATGTACTGTTTCTTACGGTTGCGGCAGTGGTGTCAGTGATGGTATGTATCAATTATCTGAAACTGCAGTCGCAGAACACGACTTATCAGAAGTCAGCCACAGCGCTGGAGACGAGATTGAGTGAACTGAAACTGGAAAACGACTCTGCTTATAATCGGATTGTATCTTCTGTGGATCTGGAGTGGGTGAAGGATGTGGCTATGAACGAGATGGGTATGGTATATGCCAGCGACAGGCAGATGCGAACCTATGACAGCACGCAGAGCGATTACGTGAAGCAGTATCAGGAAATTCCTGCAGAATAGGTGATTTTTTGGCAAATACAAGAAACAGAGAAAAAAGAGAACGAAGATTCACAAAAAAAATGCAAATAAAGCTTCTGGCTATATTTGCATTCGTTTTATGCGCACTTGCCGGACTGCTGGTGCGTATTACGATGATCACGACCCAGAGCGGAAGCCGCTATGCAAAGCAGGTATTGTCCCAGCAGAATTACGACAGCAGAACGATACCTTACCGTAGGGGGGAGATCAGGGATACCAACGGCATTATCCTGGCAAAGAGCGATCGGGTCTACAATGTAGTGCTGGACTGCTACGAAATCAACAGCAAGGAAGACTACATAGAACCTACTATCGAGGCTGTCTGCGAAAGCCTTGGGCTGGACGAGACGGAGGTCAGGGATCGCATCGAAAATGAGAAGACCAGGGACAGCCGCTACCAGATCATCAAGCAGAAGGCTACGGAGGAAGAAAAAAAGGCGTATCAGGATTACGTTTCCATGGATGAAAGCAGGGAACTTTCCGACAGCCAGAAGAACAAACTTGCCAATGTGACAGGAGTCTGGTTTGAGGAGCAGTACGAGAGATATTATCCCTACTCTGCCCTTGCCAGCAATGTGATCGGATTTTCCAATGATATTGACCAGGGAGTGTGCGGGCTGGAATCCTACTATGACAGTCTGCTGAACGGCACGAACGGCAGGATGTTCGGCTATCTGAATGAGAATTCGGAGTATGAAAAGAATACGATAGAGCCGGAACACGGAAAAACATTGGTGATGACGCTGGATCTGAATATCCAGCAAATACTGGAAAAGTATATCCAGGAATTTGACGATACTTATGGGGATGACAGCAGCCACCATAAAGGAGCCAAGAACGTGGGCGTGGTGGTGATGGATCCAAACAGCGGATCGGTTCTGGGAATGGCTACCAATTCCGGCTTTGATTTAAATGATCCATATAATCTTACCGAGTGGTATACAGGAGCCGAGATCAAAGCCATGGACAATGACACATATGTGGATACCCTCAACACTATGTGGAGTAATTTTTGTGTGTCAGAGGGGTACGAGCCTGGTTCTGTTGTAAAACCTATTACGGTCTCCACAGCGCTGGAGATAGGAGCTGCGGCGGACAGTGATCACTATTACTGTGATGGCGGCGAATTCATTACGGACACAGAGATCCACTGTGACGCATACCCCTATGCTCACGGGGATGAGACGCTGGAGTATGCTATTGTAAATTCCTGCAATGATGCACTGATGCAGATCGGCATGCGCATTGGAATAAGTAATTTCTGCGAATACCAGAGACTGTTTAATTTCGGAAGCAGCACCGGCATTGATCTGCCCAATGAAAACAGCGGCGTTATCTATAACCGCAATACCATGCATGAGGTAGAACTGGCTACCTGTACGTTTGGACAGGGTTTCACCTGCAATATGATACAGGAGATCACTGCTTTCTCCGCCGTGGTAAATGGTGGATACTATTACCAGCCGCATGTGGTGAAGCAGGTACTGAATGCTGACGGGAGCGTGGAGAAGAATATTGAAGGGCTGCTGCTGAAGCAACCCATCTCCTCGCAGGTATCTTCACTGGTGAAAGGTTACCTTAAAACGGCGGTTCAGAAAGGAACAGGGCAAAAATCTCAGGTTCCCGGTTACCTCACTGGCGGAAAGACAGGTACGGCGGAAAAAATTAATTCGGAAACAAAAGAGCGAGACAAGGGAAAATATCTGGTGTCCTTTATTGGGGCAGCTCCTATCAATGATCCGAAGGTAGTTATGTATGTGGTGGTGGATGAACCCAATGTACTGGAACAGGCGGACAGCAGCTACGCGCAGACGTTGTTCCGCAAGATTGCCACAGAGCTGTTTCCTTACATGGGATTGTATCCAACGGAAGAGGTGGATCCTAATCTTCTGGCTTATCTGGGACTGACGGAGGCTGATGTGGTGAAGGGCGGCACGGCTCATCAGATCTTTGATGCGTTCGATGCCTATGGAAATTATTATACGGATGCTTATGTGAACGATGACGGGATCATTGTTTCAGAGAGCGGGACGATCCTTGAGGGCGCCTATGTAAATGAGGAGGGCAACGCTGTAGACGCCTACGGAAATGTAAAAGAACTCAAACAGGACGAGGAGGTTCTGGATCCAAAGGCAGATAATCCGGACATTGCTGTGCCTCCGGAAAAAATGGATGAAGGGATCGGTCAGCAGGCAGGTACTACCTGGGACGGCGTGACAGACGAAGACCTGGCGGATGAATGAAAAGGCGTATCTATGAAGGTGCTGAATGGATACGAAAAAGCATAAACCTCACAGAAGCCACAATAAACTATAGTAAAGCTTCTGTGAGGTCTTTTTATGCCCCGGGGAAAACTTCATATATTTCATAAAAAAAAGACGATCGTTATTTTTCTGGCCTGCATACTGGCTTTGATCGTGCTGATCGGAAGGCTGGGATACCTGATGCTGAAACAAGCGGATTACTATGGTGATAAAGCGGAGGAACTGCATGAGAGAGAGCGGCCCATCAAGGCGGCCAGGGGACGGATTTTAGATGCCAATGGCACGGTGCTGGCAGCCAATAAGACGGTTTGTACTATTTCCGTAGTGCACAGTCAGGTGACGGATCCGGAAAAAGTAATTTCCGTTCTGAGGGACGAACTTGGCCTGCCGGAAGAGACAGTACGAAAAAAAGTGGAGAAGGTGAGTTCCATGGAGCGGATCAAATCGAATGTAGAGAAAGAAACAGGAGATAAGATCCGCAGCTATGAGCTGGCGGGAGTAAAGGTGGACGAGGATTACAAGCGGTATTATCCCTTTGGGAGTCTGGCGTCCAAAGTGCTGGGTTTTACCGGGAGTGATAATCAGGGCATTATTGGATTGGAGGTTCAGTATGACCAAGTGCTGGAGGGCACTCAGGGAAAAATATTGACGCTGACGGATGCCAGGGGAATTGAACTTCCGGAGGCTGGGGAGAGCCGTCTGGAACCCATTGCCGGAGACGACCTGCAGATCAGCCTCGATTACAATATTCAGAACTACATTGAACAGGAAGCATTGCGGGTCATGGAGGAAAAACAGGCCGACAGTGTTTCTATCATTATCATGAATCCGCACAATGGAGAGATTTATGGAATGACTAATGTGCCGGAATTTGATCTAAATGATCCTTTTACTCTGCTTGGGGGTGATGCGTCACAGGCAATGCAGGAAGAGCTGACCAATGAAGCAAAGCAGGAGAAATTGAATCAGATGTGGCGGAATGGCTGCATCAACGATACCTACGAGCCAGGTTCTACATTTAAAATCATCACAGCATCCGCAGGGCTGGAGGCGGGGGTGGTCTCTCTGCAGGATCACTTTAGCTGTCCGGGGTTTAAGATCGTGGAGGATCGGCGCATCCGCTGCCATAAGACAGCGGGACACGGAGCGGAAAGCTTTCTGGAGGCGGTGCAGAATTCCTGTAATCCGGTTTTTATTGAAGTGGGACTGCGATTGGGAGTGGATCGATACTTCCAGTATTTGCAGCAGTTTGGACTACTGAAAAAAACCGGAATCGACCTGCCGGGAGAAGCTGGCACCATTATGCATAAAAAAGAAAATGTGGGTCAGGTAGAACTGGCAACCATGTCTTTTGGACAGTCGTTTCAGATTACACCGATCCAGCTGGCTGCAACCGTATGCTCACTGGTTAACGGAGGCAGGAGGGTCACGCCACACTTCGGAGTGTCCGTGAAAAGCAGTGAAGGTGTTTTAAAACGGGTATTGCAGTATCCGGCGGGAGATCAGATCATATCGGAGGAAACCTCCGAGACGATGCAGTATATTCTGGAACATGTGGTGGCGGATGGCTCCGGAAATAAGGCATATCTGGAGGGGTATCATATCGGTGGAAAAACAGCTACATCTGAGACCCTCCCCCGCAGTGCCCATATCTATATTTCATCCTTTGTGGGTTTTGCGCCGGCAGATGATCCCCGGGTGCTGGGACTTTGCATCATCAATCATCCCCAGGGGGTGTATTATGGAGGAACTATTGCAGCACCGGTGATAAAGAGAGTCTTTTCCAATATTCTTCCTTACCTGGGAATAGAAAAAGATGTGACTGATTTATCTGAAACCGGGGCAGAAAAAGATTGAAGAATGAATAAAAAAGAATTATACTTAGAGATGGTGCATAAGACTGTCACAAAGAAGTAGTTTTGGCGACGGGGAAAAACAGAGAGAAAAAAAGAGGTGTGGTATGATAATTAGTAGAGATACTATGATTCCATTGTTTGTAGCTTTTGCCATCAGCGTGGCGCTAAGTCCTATCGTGATTCCGTTTCTGCAGAAGTTGAAAGTCGGGAATACGGAGCGTGAAGACGGTGTTCAGTCCCACCTTAAGAAGGCGGGTACACCCACCATGGGGGGGCTGATCATTCTCATCAGCATTTTGGTGACGTCCCTGTTCTATATTGGCAGATATCCGCGGATCGTTCCCGTACTTTTTCTGACATTGGGCTTTGGAATTATCGGTTTTCTGGATGACTATCTGAAAGTGGTATTGCGAAGATCCGATGGATTGATGCCAAAGCAGAAGATGCTGGGACAGATTATCATTACTACGGTGTTTGTAGTCTATATCTGGTTCATGGACAGTTCCTGCCTTGAACTGGTTCTTCCCTTTGCCATCGGAGGCGTTAAGGTGCTGGCGGGAACCGCTGTCAAAGTGATCGCTACGCCTCTGGCGTATCTTGTTATTATCGGTACGGTAAACGGTGTGAACTTCACGGATGGCCTGGATGGCCTTGCCACCGGAGTGACTGCCATGGTGGCAGTGTTCTATACCATTGCTTCTATTGTGCTGCACGGAGGCATTGAGCCCATGACGGCGGCAGTGCTGGGGGCGCTGCTGGGCTTCCTGCTGTTTAATGCTCATCCGGCAAAGGTGTTTATGGGAGATACCGGATCGCTGGCTCTGGGTGGCTTTGTGGCTGGTGCGGCCTATATGATGAAATTACCGGTATTTATCCTGTTGATCGGTCTTGTTTATCTGGTGGAGGTTCTATCCGTCATGATCCAGGTTACCTATTTCAAAAAGACTGGCGGAAAGCGTTTCTTTAAAATGGCGCCGATCCACCATCACTTTGAACTGTGTGGCTGGTCCGAGACCAGAATCGTGACGGTGTTCACGGTTATTACGGCGTTTCTTTGCCTGATCGCTATGGCGTGTCTGCAGTAGTTATATTTAGAATAACGGGGAGGCTATGTAAAATGCAATTAAAAGATAAAACGGTACTGGTTTTCGGAACCGGTATCAGCGGGATCGGGTCTGCCGATCTTTTGGAAAAAGTAAAGGCGAAACCTATTTTGTATGACGGAAACGAGAAACTCACCGATGAGGAGGTTCGGGCAAAACTTCCTGCCGGCAGCAATGCACAGATCGTCATTGGAACACTAGATGAACAATTATTAAAAAGACTGGATCTGGCAGTGCTTAGCCCGGGGGTTCCCACAGATATTCCTCCGGTAAACCAGATCAGAGATGCCGGGGTGCCTATCTGGGGTGAAATTGAACTGGCCTATGAGAACAGCCGCGGCGATGTGCTGGCCATTACCGGAACAAATGGAAAAACTACCACCACTACCCTGGTAGGGGAGATTATGAAGCGTCACCAGAAATCTGTCTATGTGGTGGGCAATATTGGAAATCCCTACACGGAAGTTGCACTGGAGACGACGGATGCTTCTGTTGCGGTGGCGGAGATCAGCAGTTTCCAGCTGGAGACTATCGATCAGTTTCATCCAAAGGTGAGTGCTATTACTAACATTACGCCGGATCATCTGAATCGCCATCACACCATGGAGGAGTATATCCGTGTGAAGGAGTGTATCACAAAAAACCAGACGGCGGAAGATACCTGCGTCCTGAATTATGAAGACGAGGAACTGCGCCGTTTCGGGAAGACGCTTGGTACAAAAGTGATATTCTTTAGTTCTGCCAGAGAACTGGAACAGGGAATTTATCTGAAAGAGGGAAAGATAGAATACAAGAATGCAGGAAAAGTGACGGTCATCTGCTCCGTGGGTGAATTAAAACTTCCGGGATTACATAATTATGAAAATGTTATGACAGCGGTTGCTATGACGCTGGCTTACGGAGTGCCGCTGGAGGAAATTCAGGAAGTGATCCGGGCATTTACTGCCGTGGAACACAGGATTGAGTATGTGGCAGAGAAAAATGGCGTTGTTTATTACAATGATTCTAAGGGAACCAACCCGGATGCAGCTATCCGGGGCATTCGTGCCATGGATCGGCCTACAGTACTGATCGGAGGCGGATACGATAAGGATTCTTCTTATGAGGAATGGATTCAGGCCTTTGACGGTAAGGTGAAATATCTGGTTCTGGTAGGGCAGACGAAAGAAAAGATTGCGAAAGCAGCCAAAAAATGCGGATTTGATCATATATTGATGGCGGAGACTTTTGAGGAGGCATTCGCCCTTTGCGTAGAGAAGGCACAGCCGGGGGATGCAGTTCTGCTCTCGCCTGCCTGTGCCAGCTGGGGCATGTTTCCCAACTACGAAGTACGGGGCAAGGTATTCAAAGAGTTGGTACATGCGCTGCCGTAATCATATCATTAATAATGCCGAAGGAGAGATGGCTTGAGGGACAAAATTGGAAAGCCGGATTACAGCCTTTTGGCGGTCGTACTGTTTCTGACAGTATTCGGCCTGATAACACTTTACAGTACCAGCGCTTACAATGGGCAGGTCAGATTTCATGATTCTGCTTATTATTTCAAAAAACAATTATTTGCCACAGCATTGGGCCTGATGTCTATGTATCTGGTGTCAAGAATGGACTACCATATGCTGATGAGGGGAGCAATACCTGCTTACCTGATTTCACTGGGACTCTCCGGCGCCGTTCTGGTGGTAGGAGATTCCTATAATGGTTCGCGGCGGTGGCTGTCCATCGGCCCTTTGTCTTTTCAGCCAGCCGAATATGCGAAACTGGCGGTGATCCTGCTCCTGGCATACCTGGTGAGCAGCAGAAAGAAAAACCAGGGTTTTGCCACAATATTCATCGTTATGGGGGCAGTGCTCCCCATCGTTGCTCTGGTAGGAACGAATAATCTCAGTACTGCGGTCATTATTCTGGGTATTGCAGTGATTATGATCTTCATTTCTAATCCCAGATATCTGCCTTTTGTGTGGATCGCTTTGGCAGGGGTTGGATTTATAGCAGTCTTTTTAAGTATGCAGCAGTACCGTCTGGAGCGCCTGGCCGTCTGGAAAGATCCGGAAAACTTTGATAAGGGCTTTCAAACAGTACAGGGGCTGTATGCCATTGGCTCCGGAGGAGTGTTTGGAAAAGGGCTTGGCAACAGCATTCAGAAGCTGGGATTTGTTCCGGAAGCCCAGAACGACATGATTTTTTCTGTGATCTGTGAGGAACTGGGATTGGTAGGCGCATCCATCCTGATCCTGGTCTTTGGGTTCATGCTGTGGCGGTTCATGATCATTGCTACCAGAGCGGCAGATCTGTTCGGTGCTCTGATCGCGGCGGGTATTATGGGACACATTGCTCTTCAGGTGATTCTGAATGTGGCGGTAGTGACCAATACGATTCCCAATACGGGGATCACGCTTCCGTTTATCAGCTATGGAGGCACTTCCGTACTGTTTCTTTTGTCCGAGATGGGGCTGGCGCTGTCTGTCAGCCGGTGGCAAAAGGAGAATTTCCGCATATACTAGTATATATGGCATGGGGCGGTCCGGCAGCATTTCGAAAAGCCTGACTGAACCGATCTGTCGGAGGAATGAACTTGGAATGTGTAGAAATTCGTGGGGGAAAACCGCTGTACGGGAGAGTAGAAATACAGGGCTCCAAAAACGCGGTGCTTCCGATACTGGCAGCATGCATCCTGCATGAAGGCACCAGCAGAATAGACCATTGTCCCCGAATACAGGACGTATTTGACACCATCATGATCCTGAGATTTCTGGGATGCCGGGTATGGTGGGAGGATCAATGCCTGGCAGTGGATGCCTCAAAGGTCTCCCGGTGTAAGATCCCTGCTCAGATTGCTTCCAGAATGCGCTCATCCGTATTATTTTTGGGGGCTTTGCTGGGAAGAATGGGAAGGGCGCAGCTGCCTTATCCGGGGGGGTGCGTACTTGGCTCAAGGCCGATTGATCTGCATATTGCGGCTATAAATGAACTGGGAGCCAAAGTGGAAGAAAAAGAGGGGTGCATTTTTGCAGAGGGCAGGATGCTGAAAGGCAAGGAGATCACGCTCCGTTTTCCCAGTGTGGGGGCTACCGAAAATATTATTCTTGCGGCGGCCAGGGCGCAGGGAATAACCGTTATCAACAATGCTGCCCGGGAACCGGAAATCGGAGAATTATGCCGGTTTTTGCAGAAAATGGGAGTAGATATCAGGGAATTTTCCGGAGGAAGGATTGAGATCGCGGGAGAAACTTGCCTGCAGGATCCCAAGCACGATCTGGTCGCAGACCGTATTGTGGCAGGAACCTATCTGCTGGCAGCGGCAATTACCGGGGGACGTATAACCATCAGCCGTATGCCTCAGGAGCATATGGAAACCGTGACCGCTCTTTTGAAGAATATGGGGATAGGAATAGAGAAACATGGCTGTGATGTATTGGTAGACGGAAGCAGGAAAAGAAGGGGTATAGAATTGTTGGAGACTGCTCCGTATCCGGGATTTCCCACAGATCTGCAATCGCCGCTCATGGCACTGCTGGCGGTGACAGAAGGGGAAAGCAGGATCAAAGAGAATATATTTGAAGATCGATTTAAAACCGCGCAGCAGCTTAATGCTATGGGAGCAAATATCAAAGTGAGAGAGAAAGAAGCCGTTATTCGAGGGGTTCCCACTCTTTATGGAACGCGAGTGGAGGCCGGAGAGCTTCGGGGCGCGGCAGCATTGTTTCTGGCAGGACTGATAGCGGAAGGGACAACGACGATCTGCAGTTGTCATTATATCAGCCGTGGTTATGAAAATATATGTGGTGTGTTAACAAGTCTGGGCGCGGAAATTGAGGAGCTTTGCAATTAACCGTAATGGGACACATGAGGAAAGGTAAAGCATGGCAGGCACCCGCAAGGGCGCTGCCGTGCCGGTATACAGGTGAAAAGAATGGCTGGAAGAAGACGAAAACGCCGCGTGAATCAAATGCGGTTTATCATAGGAACAGTGCTGGCGGGGCTGATCGCAGCGGTTATATTGCTGGGAGGGTTCCGCATCCGCACGGTAGAAATACTTGGAAGCGAGCGGTATACGGCGGAGGAAATAAAAGAAGATTTGATCTATGATTTATGGACGAAAAATACGCTGTATTTTTCATGGAAATATCGCCACGCTGGATCAGACGCCTGTGCTCCGTATCTGGACAGCATCCAGGCGAAAATGCTATCGCCGGGGAAAGTAAGACTTCAGGTGAAGGAAAAGAAACTTTTGGGTTATGTTCAGTATGCCGGAAATAATGTGTATTTTGATTCGGATGGCGAAGTGCTGGAGATTACAGAAAATATCTATGAAAAAATTCCCCTGGTTGCTGGCATAGCTATGGATGAACCGGTTCTTTATCAGAAACTGCCGGTGGAAAACTCCGCACAACTTCGTACGATATTGAACATTACGGGATTGCTGCTTAACGCGGATCTGATACCTGATGATATCTCTTTTGGGGAAAATCTTACCATCACACTTCATATTGGAAATATCGAAGTGAAACTGGGACAGGATGAGTATCTGGAAGAAAAAGTTTCTAATCTTGTGACCATCTATCAGGAGATCAAAGATGAAAGCGGCGTATTAAATATGGAATCCTTTACGGGAAAAAATGAACCCATTTCTCTGCGCCCCATGGAGGAAGAGACCGGGACAGAAGAGACCGACCCAGAGGAAACTCAGCTGCAGGTACAGCAGGAAACGGACGGGGAAGGAAACGCAGTTGATAATAGCGAAGAGACTGATGCTGTATCCGACGATAACACTGACCAGGAGACTACGGGAGTTTCCTCGTTCATGGTATTTGACTCTTCCGGTACTTTGCGGTATGACGCGCACGTGGTGAACGGTCTGGTAGTGGATGCGTATGGAAATCCCATTGACGGCTGCAGCGTGGAAGAAAACGGTTATGTGAAGGATGCTTATTGGAACATTATTGATCCTCAGACCGGGGAATTAGCGCAGTAATATATGGAAAAACTGATATTTATTTAAAATTGGACTTGATTAATCGGGAATTTACTTATATTATATAAGGTATATATGGTTAATACTGGGGATATTAAGGAGGAAACACAGTGTTAGAAATTATGTCGAATGAAACGGAGTCCGCAGCCAAGATTATCGTTGTCGGTGTAGGCGGAGCCGGTAATAATGCAGTTAACAGAATGGTTGAGGATACCATTGGAGGCGTGGAATTCATTGGTGTCAATACAGATAAACAGGCACTTACGTTATGCAAAGCCCCGACAGCCATCCAGATCGGTGAAAAAGTAACAAAGGGACTGGGTGCAGGAGCGAAGCCCGAAATTGGTCAGCAGGCAGCTGAGGAGAGCGCGGAGGAGATTCGCCAGGCACTTCAGGGAGCAGATATGGTTTTTGTAACCTGCGGTATGGGCGGTGGTACCGGAACCGGAGCAGCGCCTGTGGTGGCGGGTATTGCGAAGGAAATGGGGATTTTGACGGTTGGCGTGGTGACGAAGCCTTTCCGCTTTGAGGCGAAGGTTCGTATGAACAACGCACTGTCCGGTATTGAACGACTGAAAGAGAATGTGGATACCCTGATTGTGATCCCCAATGATAAATTGTTGGAAATCGTGGATCGCAGGACTACTATGCCAGAAGCCCTGAAGAAGGCCGACGAGGTTCTTCAGCAGGCGGTGCAGGGTATTACCGACCTGATCAATCTGCCGGCTCTGATTAATCTTGACTTTGCGGACGTACAGACAGTGATGAGCGATAAGGGTATTGCTCATATCGGTATTGGACAGGCTAAGGGCGATGATAAAGCTCTGGAGGCAGTGAAACAGGCAGTTGCCAGCCCGCTTTTGGAGACCACCATCGAAGGCGCGTCACATGTTATTATCAATATTTCCGGAGATATCTCTCTTATGGATGCCAACGATGCTGCCAGCTATGTTCAGGAGATGGCGGGTGAAAATGCCAATATCATCTTTGGTGCTATGTATGATGATACTTATGCGGATGAGGCAAGCATCACTGTGATCGCTACCGGTCTTGAGGATGCGGGCAAACCGCAGAATCAGAGAACTGGGGGAGTGCACAGAAATCTGACTCCTGATTACCGCTATCCGAAGCAGGAGAGCAGACCCACCGGCGGATTTACGTTCCAGAGGCCTGCAGCTCAGACTCAGACAACAAAGTCTTCCTCCCAGAGTACGAGCCGACTGAGAGCGCCTGAGAGCAAAGTAGCGGAGAAAGATATCCAGATTCCGGATTTCTTAAAGAGAAACTAATTAAGATAGGATAGGGCTGCGGCTAAGATTTAGCCGCAGCCTTTTTAAAAGTAACGTTTCTTTATCAGTTCCGTAGGCATGTCCTGGCCGGTCCAGATCTTGAATGCGGCCTCCCCTTGATAGAGCAGCATATACATTCCGTTGAATGTTTTGCATCCCGCGGCTCTTGCTTCGGCCAGGAGCCTGGTTTCCCTGGGGTGATAGATAACGTCAGATACAGTCAGTCCCGGGTGAAAAAGCGAAACGTCCTGCAATGGAGTAGCTTTTTTGTTGGGGGACATGCCCACGGAGGTGGCATTTGTCAACAGAGCAGTGGAAGATAGCAGCTCGCGAAGCGCCTCGTTATCTGCCAGGTCAGTCAAATCTGCCTGGCAGTTTGTATTTTCATTTATTTTCAGAACCAGCTTTTCTGCTTTTTCCCAGGAACGGCTTTTACGGCTTACCAGGTGGAGCTTGGATACGCCGTCAATGGCAGCTTGCACCGCAATAGCGCTGGCGGCTCCTCCGGCTCCCAGGATCATCATTTCTTTGCCGGTTACATCGCAGCCAGCTTCTTTTGCGGAACGCATATATCCGATGCCATCTGTCATATATCCCACAAGTTTTCCGTTCTCATTTTTCACTGTATTGACTGCGCCGATGATGCGGGCAGCCAGGGACAGCTCATCCAGATAGGGAAGGACGGCTTCTTTATTTGGCATGGTAAGATTAAACCCATAGGTATTCATATCCCGCAGGGCGTTGACCACATTTCCAAGTTTTTCCTGACCAACGTCAAAACACAGGTACACGCAGTCCAGTCCAAGTTCATAAAAACTGTCATTGTGCATCATAGGAGAGATACTGTGGGAAACGGGGGAACCTAAAAGCCCGCCAAGTCTTGTGCGGCCTGTTATCTGATGGATCATGACAAATTGCTCCTTCCTATCATATAATACGGGTCTAAAATCGTAACGATTATATCAGATTTTGTGAATGATATCAATCCTTGTCCTTTTTCAAGGACTTTATTATAATGGAAAAGAGTAATCAGGAAAGCGAGGGTGGATCCCCATGGAAAAAAAGATTGTTACTGTTCAAAATACACAGATCGGCGCAGGAATACCGAAGATATGTATCCCGTTGGTGGCAGAAAATAAGGATGCCCTTGCAAAAGCTTTGGAGCAGGCAGGGGAAAGTCCATATGATATGGTTGAGTGGCGCGCAGACTATTATGAATCGGTAGAAGAAGAGAAGTTTTGCCGGGAAGCACTGGAGTTGATTCGGGAGAAGATTGGGGAAAAACCACTGCTTTTTACATTCCGTACAAAGGAAGAAGGCGGGAATCGCAGGATAGAAGAGATGGACTATTTCTCACTGAATGAGTTGGCAGCGGGAAGCGGACTTGCGGATATTGTCGATGTCGAGATTGCTCGAAAAGACGAATTGGTACGCAGGACGATTTCCACCATTCATGAGCATGGTGTATTTGTGCTTGGCTCGAATCATGATTTTGAGAAGACCCCGTCCAGAGAAGAAATAGTACGGCGTCTTGTATATATGCAGGAACTGGATGCGGATATTACAAAGATCGCGGTGATGCCGCAAAAGAAGCAGGATGTGCTGGAACTTCTGGGTGCTGCGATATTGATGGAGGAGACTTACGGGGATCGTCCCTGTGTCACTATGTCTATGGGAAAGACCGGCATCATCAGCCGTATTTGCGGCAGTTTTTCAGGGGCTTCCATTACGTTCGGAACGGCGGGAAACTCTTCCGCTCCCGGACAGATACCGGCAAAAGAGCTGGCACTGATATTGCGAATCCTGTCATAAAACATCGGATAAAAAACAGGAGTTTCAGCGCCGTTTTGACAAAAAAAGATACCCTCTGTGGGCTATACTGTGAGTAGCAAAAGTTGATCGCAGACAGCCACAGGGGGTGTTTTTTGTACTATGAAATCTACATAGACCAGCTGTTTATTGAGAATGTTCTGGTATTGGCACTGCTGCTGAAGGTGTGCGGAAAAATCATGGATATTGAGATATCCTGGAAACGAATATGGCTGACATCTGGAATGGGAGCTGCCGCCTTGTGCGCAGTTATTTTTTTTCGTCCGGAAAGTGGGCTCGTGAGGGACATTGCCGCCGCTGGTGTGCCGATTTTGAGTGCCGTCGTTGTGGGTATGCGCATCCGTGATCGGAAAACGGTGTGGAAATGCATAGTTTTTCTGTTGATGGCGACAGCGTTTTTTGGAGGGATATTTCAGATTATTTTTTCTATATGGGAACCACCGGTGCTTCTGGCAGCGGCTTTGACCTACGCGGTTATAGATATCCTGATGGGAAGATGGAGGCAACGTATGGCACTGGGGGAATACCGGGCCGAAATTACTCTGGAAGATCAGGGGAGCAGATGGAAGCTGACAGGGCTGATTGATACGGGCAATCATCTGACGGAGCCATTGACCGGGCGTCCGGTGAGTATCCTGGAGTTGGAAGAAGCGGTAAAGATGCCTCGTTTTGAACAGATACAAAAGGAAGAAAAGGGATATCTGTATATTCCATACCATGCCATAGGAACAGAGAGTGGATGGATGATGGGTATGGTAATTGATGCGATGCAGATAAATTACAAGGGAGAAGAAATCAGGATTATGCGTCCGATACTGGCCGTCAGCAAGGAAAAACTGAGTGCTTACGGCCGGTATCAGGTCATTATAAATCCTCTGCACGCGATGCGGCGCAGTGAGAAAATGTAAGACAAAACAGACAGCAGGGAGGATAATTAATGGTAGCAAAGGTAGTCGTACCGAATCAATTTCAGTTTCATATTATGAACAGTTTTGGAGGATTCCTGTTTCCAAAGCCGAACGAGACACATTATATCGGAGGAGCAGAGGTTTTGCCGGCACCACTGGATGCGGAACAGGAGAGCAGGATGATCGCTGATCTTGGGACAACACTGGATGGAAAAGCGCGGGCATCCCTGATCGAGCATAATCTGAGATTGGTAGTGTACATAGCAAAAAAATTTGACAATACGGGGGTGGGGGTAGAGGATTTGATCTCCATTGGCACCATCGGACTGATTAAAGCAATTAACACTTTTAATCCGGGAAAAAACATCAAGCTGGCGACCTATGCCTCCCGCTGTATAGAAAACGAAATCCTGATGTATCTCAGGCGGAACAGTAAAACCAAGATGGAGGTCTCTATTGATGAACCGCTGAATGTAGATTGGGATGGAAATGAATTGTTGCTCTCCGATATCCTGGGAACAGATGAAGATGTGATCTATAAAGATATGGAGACGGAAGCGGAACATAAAGTGCTAAGCAAGGCGATTTCCAAGTTGTCGGACCGGGAGCGGATGATCGTACAGCTTCGATTTGGCATCAACACCAGGGACGGAGAGGAGAAGACACAAAAAGAGGTGGCAGATATGCTGGGAATTTCCCAATCCTACATATCCAGACTGGAAAAAAAGATCATCGGCAGATTAAAACGGGAGATCGTACGCTTTGAGTAAGCGACAATGATACATCTTCCGATAATTATAACCATTCAATTTGTTAATTAAATATAGCTGAAAGCGGTAAAATTTTTCGAATCTTAAGAAAAGTGTAAAATAGATTGACTTTTTCTTTTATTCGCTATACACTTTGACAAGTAAAAGCAAAGGCGCTTTTGGGAAGTATCCCAAGAGCGCCTCTTTTCTATGAGGAGGAAAAATTATGACGCAAGAAGTTTTGACAGCAATTCAAGAGGCGGTTGGCAGTGAAGTGTTTGCTATCTGGTTTTTGATCGGCGCGGCACTGGTGTTTTTCATGCAGGCCGGGTTTGCCATGGTAGAGACTGGATTTACCAGGGCGAAGAATGCCGGTAACATCATTATGAAGAACCTGATGGATTTTTGCATCGGTACCTGCGTGTTTATCATCCTGGGATTTGGACTGATGCTGGGAGAGGATACCCTGGGCGGTTTTGTGGGAATTCCGACTTTGGGAATTTTCAGTGACTATTCAAATTTTGACTGGTCTAATTTTGTATTCAATCTGGTATTTTGTGCCACAGCAGCGACTATCGTGTCAGGGGCTATGGCAGAGAGAACAAAATTTTTATCTTACTGTATTTATTCTGCAGTGATCTCGCTGGTGATTTATCCTATTGAAGCTCACTGGATCTGGGGCGGTGGCTGGCTGGCAGCCAGAGGTTTCCATGATTTTGCCGGTTCCTGTGTAATACATATGATGGGTGGTCTCACAGCTCTCATCGGAGCAGCTATGGAAGGCTCGCGTATTGGCAAATTCACAAAAGACGAAAATGGTAAAATTACAAAGGTACATGCAATTCCTGGCCATAACATTGTGATTGGCGCTTTGGGATGCTTTATTCTTTGGTTTGGCTGGTATGGATTTAACGGTGCTGCCTGTGTGACAGGTCCGCAGCTGGCTTCCGTATTCATGGCTACTACGATTGCCCCGGCGGTAGCTACCGTAGTTTGTATGATCTTTACCTGGATCAAATATGGAAAGCCGGACGTTTCCATGTGTCTGAACGCGTCTCTGGCCGGTCTGGTAGCGATCACTGCGCCCTGTGATGTGGTGGACGCAACAGGTTCCATTATCATTGGTGTGGTGGCCGGACTTCTGGTGGTATTTGGAGTATGGTTCTGTGACAATGTAATCCATGTGGACGATCCGGTAGGCGCGGTGGCAGTTCACTGCTGCAATGGTATCTGGGGAACCATCGCGGTTGGTCTGTTTGCCACTTCCACAGCTCCGGAGTGTACCATTGATGGTCTGTTCTATGGTGGAGGTTTCGGACAGCTGAGAATTCAGTTAATTGGTATGTTTGCAGTACTGGCATGGACTGCAGTGACCATGACGATCGTATTTAAACTGATTGATAAGACAATCGGTCTTCGGGTAACGGAAGAAGAAGAAGTGGTTGGCCTGGACTCCATGGAACACGGTCTTGCATCAGCCTATGCCGGCTTTAGCATTATGGATGTTACGGATGCTACCATGAATGTCAACGAAAACACAGATCTTGGAGAGAATGATTACGCAAAGGCAAGTGATGTTCAGAAGAATGCGGCAGTGCCTGTGACGGCTGCTCCTGCAGAACTGGATACTGGTATCCACAAGGTGGTTATCGTTGCAAAACTTTCCAGATATGACCGACTGAAGAACGCTTTGAACAAGCTGGGTGTGACGGGGATGACTGTAACGCAGGTAATGGGATGCGGCATTCAGAAAGGCGCAGGCGAGAAATATCGAGGAGTTGAGATGGATACCACACTGCTTCCGAAGATCAAGATAGAAGTGATCGTCAGCAAGATCCCGGTAGCAGATGTAATTGAGACAGCTAAAAAAGCTCTGTATACGGGGCATATCGGAGACGGAAAGATCTTCGTATACAATGTACAGAAAGTTGTAAAAGTGCGTACCGGAGAAGAAGACTACGATGCCCTTCAGGATGTAGAATAATTTTAACGGGCTGCCCCACGAAACATTATACAGTATAAATATATCTTTCTGAAGAACGCTTTCGCTGCCCGTCCTGCGTAATGGTTACTAACCAGCCTGCTGCGCATAGGCTTGCAGCCAGGAAGTACCAACGAGGAGGCATCCTGACACGTAGTGTCATTGGAATGATGCCGACGACCTGTCAGGTGCGCGAAGCGCGCGTGACGATACAAAACGCATGACGAGGCTCTCAGAAAGATATATTTTTACGTTATATGTTTCGCACGACAGCCTGTTTTAAGTTCTTTTAAAATCTATTGATTCCTAATCATTAAGTTACAAGCCAAGCAGTCTGGTGGCGAACTGGAAGTACACCAGCAGAGAAATGGCATCAACGATGGTAGTGATGAACGGACTCGCCATGACGGCTGGATCGAAGCCCAGGCGATAAGCGATCAACGGGAGCGTGCAGCCTACAAGTTTGGCAATAAACACGGTCACAACCAATGTAAGGCAGATCGTCAGAGCCACCAGTATGGTCAGGCGGTCAAAGAGCAGCAACTTGGCAAAGTTGCAAACAGCCAGCGTAGCTCCGCACATCAAAGCCACACGAATCTCTTTCCACATAACTCGAAAAATATCTTTGAATTCTATTTCGTTCAGTGAAATTCCCCGGATGATAGTTACAGAAGCCTGGGAGCCGGAGTTTCCGCCAGTGTCCATCAGCATAGGAATGTAGGCAGTCAGTACAACGAATTTTGCCAGAGATTCTTCAAAACCGGTGATGATAATACCGGTGAAGGTGGCTGAGATCATCAATAACAGCAGCCAGGGAATACGGCTTTTCCAAAGATCAAAAATACTCTGACGGAAATAAGGTTTTTCGGAAGGCACGATAGCTGCCATTTTTTCGATATCCTCGGTGACCTCTTCTTCCAGAACGTCCAGAACGTCATCGACGGTAACGATACCCACCAGACGATTCTCTCCGTCCACTACCGGCATGGCGATCAGATTGTACTTGGAGAACTGCTGTGCCACTGTTTCCTGGTCTTCCATAGTGTTGACGGAAATGATGTTGTCTTCCATCAACTCTTCCATGGTCTCTTCCGGCTCAGCCAGGATCAGCCGACGGATCGTCACGACACCCATTAGTTTACGGTCTTTGGAACTGACATAGCAGTTGTTGATGGTTTCTTTATTAATACCGCTGCGCCTGATGTGCAGAATAGCATCTTCTACCGTCATGTGAGGGCGAAGCTCCACAAACTCAGTGGTCATAATGCTTCCTGCTGAGTCTTCCGGATATTTCAGGATCGTATTGATCATCCGGCGTTTCTCGGCATCAGCCTGACTTAGAATACGCTTCACCACGTTAGCAGGCATTTCTTCCACCAAGTCTACAGCGTCATCTACATAAAGCTCATCCACTACTTCTTTCAATTCATTGTCGGAAAACCCTTTAATCAACAGCTGCTGTGTCTCGGGGTCCATTTCAACAAAAGTATCTGCTGCCAGTTCTTTGGGGAGCAGGCGGTAAAGCAGTGGGATGATCTCCTCCGGCATATTATCCTCAAACAGGGAAGCAATGTCAGCGGCATTCATAGTTGACAAGATATCACGCAAAGTAACATATTTTTTGGATTCGGCCAGCGTTTGAATGCTGGTCTTTAAAGTTTCTAACGGATCGGTCATTGGTCTTTTCCTCCTATTATAAGTTTATTCCTAAAACGGAAAGTTTGATAAGAAGTAAAGACACGACAATATCAGGTAATATACGACGAAACAGACGCAGAAACTGCGTCGGTTATTCGTATAGGAACTTGTGCCGTGCCGCTACTGTCTGCGTCCATGATTTCGCCTCCTTCTACATACAAAATATAAGCGCTTATTGCATAAGCTGCGAATTGCTCCGTGCTTCGCACTCTCGCAATTCTACAAGAATTCGCAATCCGGTCTACCGACCTGCTTGCTCATTCTTGTTGCCTCGTCAAATGTCCGCAGAAGAGTGCGCACAAGTGCGCTCTTTCTGCTCCCATTGACGAGAGCTTATGCAATAAAAATATCACTGCCTGAACAGTGATACACAACAAAAAAATGTGAACCGTTCAAGCTTTAGCATCGCAGGGCGTGAAATTGCATTAGATCACGCCTTAAACGACGCAACCTGCTGACCTTCTGATTGTGTCTCCACAACTTCGCGGCAGCAATCCATATCCACTGCGGTAGCCTCACCTACCGAATCAACGATATATTTGACTTCCATATCTACCATACACGCTGTGGTAACATTTGTCAACGGTAAATATGAGGAAATATTGATTTAAAGGAAAATGTATTAGTTGACTTTGGGATCGACAACAAGTACAATTCACTTTATAAATCCATAGCAATCATTAAAGAGGAATAATGAGATGATGCGAAGAAATAAATTATGAGATAGAAGGGTAGAGGGGGATTTTAAGATGCTAACTATAATTCAACAGATGGACGTAGCGATATTGTTGTGGATACAGGAGAACTTGCGGTCAGATATCTGGACAGGTTTTTGGAAAGCCGTCACACATCTGGGGGATACCGGGTGGTTCTGGATCGTACTGGGGCTTGTGCTATTCCTGTTTAAGAAAACACGCCGCACCGGAATTGCCGTGATGATCGCATTGATGATCGGTGCACTGATCACAAATTTAATAATAAAAAATTCAGTAGCCAGGATCCGACCCTACGATTTTACGGATCAGATTATTCTGCTAATAGGCAAGCAGTGGGATTATTCATTTCCCTCGGGTCATAGCTGCGCCTCCTTTGCAGCAGCCTATGTCTGCCTGAAGAGATTAAAGCCTGTTTACGGGAGCGCTGCCATGATTTTGGCGGTTCTCATTGCGTTTTCCAGACTTTATGTAGGAGTGCACTATCCAACAGATGTCATTGGAGGGATTATAATCGGATTATTTTCCGGCTGGGCGGCTCTGCGTTTGGTCTCTAAATCTAAAGAATAAATTAAGATTGTGCCGGGACTATTGTATACGGGAATGAGACAATGATATACTATATAAATTGCAGCGACATTAATAGTGGAGTGTGACTCTAATGAGAAGAATGCTTTTTATTTATAATCCAAAGGCCGGAAAAGGAATGATTCGGACAAAACTTTCGTATATTCTGGAGGAACTCGGGAAGGACGATTACGAGATTACAGTTCATCCTACCAAAAAAGCCTCGGAGGCGATACAGGTTGCCAGGGAATGTGGGGGCAGATATGATGTGATTGTCTGCAGCGGCGGTGACGGCACGCTCAATGAGGTGGCAACAGGATTGCAGCAGGGAGGGTGGCCTACTCCTGTGGGTTATATTCCGGCGGGCAGTACTAATGATTTCGGAAACAGTCTGGGCATTCCAAAGCAAATGCAGGATGCCGCGGAAACAATTAGAAACGGTATTGTTTTTCCATGTGATCTGGGGAGACTGGGAGATTACTACTTTGTCTATGTGGCGGCATTTGGGGTGTTTACGGAGGTTTCCTACAAAACGAAACAGGAAGTGAAGAATGCTCTGGGACATCTGGCATATTTACTGGAGGGTGTAAAGAGTCTGAGCAGTATAAAAAGTTGGCAGATGCGCTATGAGAGCAGAGAACAATCCGGAATGGGAAAATTCCTCTATGGAATGGTTACTAATTCTAATTCTGTGGGAGGATTTAAGGGAATAACGGGGCAGGATGTGACCCTGAATGATGGAGAATTTGAAGTGACGCTGATTTTGGAACCGGAGAATTTTATTGAATGGCCGGGCATTATCAATGCTTTGCTGAATGGAGACAGAAACGCGTACATTATCTCATTTAAAACCTCACGGGTTGAGTTCTTCTCAGAGGAAGAAGTGCCGTGGACAACGGATGGAGAGTATGGCGGCAGTTATAGTCACGCAGTGATAGAGAATCTGCCGAAGGCGCTGCCTATCATAGTTTCGGAAGAAACGCAAGAATAAATCATTTTAACATTTTAAGAGGCTGTCGCTCTAAGCATTTCATTGTATATTTTATACAATTAATCTGCTTAGAGAGACAGCCTCATTTTTTCACCGAAATTCTGTTTATTCCGCCTCGGTAACAGCTTCGGTTTCTTCCTCAGCACTTTCTACGAAAGGAACCACTGCACCATCGTAGGTCTCGTTGATGAAGTTTGCGATCTCATCGGATGTCAGAACCTCTACCAGAGCCTGGATCTTCTCGGAATCTTCGTTGCCTTCGTAAACGGCGATTACGTTCACATAAGTCTTGGCAGCCTCAGAGTCAGATGCCTCATAAGCCAGAGAGTCCTTTCCAACGGAGAAACCAGCCTGAAGCGCATAGTTACCGTTCAGCACTACATAAGCGGTCTCATCTGCGTAGCGAGCTACGTTCTCAGCAGCGACTTCCACGATTTCTACATCGTATGCTTTTTCTACGATATCGTTTACCGTAGCGGTCAGCCCTGCGCCTTCCTTCAGTGTGAGGATCCCGTTGTCCTGCAGAAGGAGAAGGGCTCTTGCTTCGTTTGTGGTATCGTTGGGGATAGCGATGGTATCTCCGTCGGCAATATCATCCAGGCTTGACTTGGTTCCCGGATAAATACCGAAAGGCTCATAGTGGATGCCGCCTGCATTTACCAGATGAGTGCCTTTTTCCTCGTTGAAGCTGTCCAGATAAGGAATATGCTGGAAGTAGTTTGCGTCGAACTCGCCGCTCTCAACTACTTCGTTCGGAAGTACATAGTCATCGAATTCTGTGACCTCCAGGTCATAGCCCTTTTCTTCCAGAAGGGGTTTTGCCTGCTCCAGGATCTCCGCGTGGGGAGTGGGGGAAGCCGCCACTGTGATGGTTTCATTTGCAAGTGCGGTGGTGCCAAACATGCTCAGAACCAGAGCACTGGTCAATGCTGCTGCTGTTAATTTTTTCATAATTCTTTCCTCCTTAAGATTATTTTCTTTTATCTAAACGATTGGCAATAGCCATGCCGATCGTTTGGAACAACTGAAACAGAATGATAAGTAAGATAACCGTTACGATCATGATATCGGTCTGCCAGCGATGATAGCCGTAGCGCACTGCAATGTCGCCCAGACCACCGCCGCCCACCGCGCCGGACATGGCCGTGTAGCCAAGGATAGTTCCCAAAGCGATCGTGCCGTTGACGATCAGGGAGGTACGGGCCTCCACCAGCATTACCTTGAAAACGATGCGCAGTGTGCCTGCACCCATGGATCGTGCCGCTTCGATCACGCCAGGGTCTACCTCTTTTAACGAGGACTCTACCATGCGGGCGATAAAAGGAATAGCAGCCACCGTCAGTGGAACAATGGTAGCTGTGGAACCGTAGCTTTTTCCGGCTACAATTCTGGTGAACGGAATGATCATGATCAGCAAAATCAAAAACGGAACGCTTCTTACAATATTTGCGATCACATCCAGTATTTTATAGATTGGGGCATTGGGCTTTAATCCATCTTTATCGGTGACGGTCAGAAGAATCCCCATGGGAAGGCCGAACAGATATCCCAAAAACGTAGAGGCCAACGTCATATACAGAGTTTCACCGATACCCTTAATGATCATATTGATAACCTGTTCACTCCACATAATCTGTCACCTCCCCTACAGCCAGGCCATGGTCGAGCAGATACTGTTTCATTTCTGCGGTCTGAGTGCTGCCCTTTAAAAATTCCAGGATCATTTCGCCCTTGGCTACACCGCCCACGTTTTTCGTGTCGGCCCTGAGAATGTTTACCGGTTCGCCGAAGGTCAGAACCAGATTGGCGATCACCGGTTCAAAAGCGGAATTTTCGGAGAAGACGATGCGGATTTTTTCTCCGCTCTGGATCTCTTCCGGAGTGTTTGAGGACTTTGTTCGAAGATCGTTTCCAGAATCTCCCAAAATCAATTCTCTGGCTACCGCCGATTTGGGGTTGGTAAAGATATCAGAAACCAGACCCTCATCAGCCACGACGCCGTCCTTCAGGATGGCTACCCGGTTGCAGATTTCCCTCACTACCGACATCTGGTGAGTAATAACAACGATAGTAATGTGAAAACGTCGGTTAATGTCTTTTAATAATTCCAGGATAGAAACTGTGGTCTGAGGATCCAACGCGCTGGTAGCTTCATCACACAGCAGGATCTTTGGATCGCAGGCCAGTGCTCTGGCGATGGCAACACGCTGCTTCTGACCGCCGGAAAGTTGGGCCGGATAGGCGTTTTGCTTTTCGCTCAGACCAACGATCTCCAGCAGCTCCAGCGCCCGCGCATGCGCCGCGTTCTTTTTCTTTCCCTGTATGTATAACGGAAAGCATACATTTTCCAAAACAGATTTCTGCATCAGCAGATTAAAGTGCTGGAAGATCATGCCGATGCTTTCTCTTTGCTTGCGAAGTTCTTTTTCGGAATAATCTCCCAGAGATTTTCCATTGACCAGAACCCGGCCTTCGGAAGGAGCTTCCAGGAAGTTCATGCAGCGCACCAGGGTGCTTTTTCCTGCGCCGGACATACCGATGATGCCGTATATGTCACCGGATTCTATCTGGAGGCTCACATTTTTCAGTGCCTCCACTGTTCCGTCCTTTGAAAGGAACGTCTTTGATAGATTTTCAACTACGATTTCAGACATATCTTACCCTTTCTATGGTTCTGTGATGTCGACAGGGAATACTATATCATTTCTGTATGAAATGTGTTAATTCATAAAAGGTACAGCCAGCTATAGATTTTAACTATAACCGGCTGATACTATACCATATTTCGGTTCATTCGTCAAATGAATCGGGGAGAAAGGAGTTATCGAAGCGCCTTATCTTTATATTTGGAGATTTCATCCAGGTATTTTTGTCCGATAACACTGATATTGACTCCTTTTCTGGCCAAATAACCGATGGTCATGAGCTCATCGGATTTCAGCCTGACCGCGCAGTAATCCGATCCATTGAGTTTTTCACAGATGATGCCGGAACAGAGTGTATAACCATTCAGGCCTACCATCAGGTTCAGCATTGTGGCCCGGTCATCGGCTTTGATCAGGCGTTTGTACTCATAAGTGCTTAAAACTTCCTCTGCAAAGTAAAAAGAATTGTTGTTGCCCTGTTCAAAAGACAGACAAGGATACTCCCGAAGTTCCTCCAGAGCAATTTCACAGCGGTTCGCAAGAGGGTGTCCCTTCCACATATAAACATAGATGCTGCACTGCAGCAGTTCATGGAATTCCAGGTTGAACTCGTGGAACAGTTTTGTCAGTACCTTGTGGTTAAAATCATTGAGATAGAGGATGCCGATTTCGCTCTTGAAGTTTTTTATGTCGGTTATCACATCATACGTTCTCGTTTCGTGGATCGCAAACTCGTATTCATCCATCCCGAACTGTTTTACCATTTCCACGAAAGCGTCCACAGCAAACGTGTAATGCTGGGTTGAGACGCTGAATTTTTTCTTCGTCTGTTCCCTTGAGACGTACTTGGATTCGATGAGTTCATATTGCTCGACGATCTGCCTGGCGTAAGCGAGAAACTCTTCGCCCTCCGGAGTGACAGAGATCCCGCGGTTGGTGCGTCGGAACAGTTCCACGCCGATTTCGTCTTCGAGTTCTTTGATGGCAGTGGAAAGGCTGGGCTGTGAGATAAACAGGGTGCGGGCCGCTTCGTTCATAGAACTGGCCCTGGCAACGGCAGTGGCGTATTTTAACTGTGTCAGTGTCATAGATCTTTCCTTATTATAATATAGAATTGTGATGCTTGATTTTAAGATAACACGACTGATTTCTGTAAGTCAAATGAAATTGAGCTAAGCCCCTGAGCCAAGCTCATATAAATCCCTGAGCCAAGCTCATATAAATCCCTGAGCCAAGCTCGTATAAATCCCTGAGCCAAGCTCGTATAAATCCCTGAGCCAAGCTCTAAATTGCTTCGCAATTTATCGCTAATTTGGCTTCGCCAAATCCTTTTGCGCAAATACAGTCTATGACCATAAATGCTCATAGACTGCCTTTGCGCAAAGTACTTGGCTCAGGGGATGTAAATAGGAAATTTTTGATGAATTTGACGCAAAAAAACAATTTTGTCCTGCTTTTTTTGTGCAAAGCACTGCAAAAAGTAAAAATGACAGGGGTTAAATTAAATATTTTCTATTTTCCAACGCCTGTGGATGTGATACACTGTTACCAGTTGGAGGCAAGACATGAAGAAATTGACCAGTTGGATGGAGCGGCGCTCCAAATCGTCCTATATTCTTATGTTGATGGTTGGAGGGTATCTGCTTTATATGGTATCTGAAATGGTTGGCGGTGTTTCGGAATCTGAGGTCAATACTGCTTTAGTGTATGCTTTCAGTGTTTTGTTTGCCGTCGCAGCAGTAGTTATGCTGGCACTTGGCATGTTTGCTTTTGTCGGCCGTCATTACAGAGAAGTGCTTGAAACGGATAAACAGCCGGAAGACATAGATCCGGTGTACGACGCGGAGAAAGAAGAAAGCGTCGATGAAGTTTGATATTCGCGGGATGACCCGTTGAATAAATAAAAATTTTATGGAGGGTTAGTAACATGAAAAAACTTATTGCAACAGCTCTTGCAACAGCTATGGTATTTAGCTCTGCTATGGCTGCAAGCGCAGCACAGGTAGGTATCGTTCTTCCGACAAAGGATGAGCCGAGATGGCTGCAGGATCAGGCTTCTTTTGAAGCAGTTCTTGATGAGGCAGGTTTCACCTCAGACGTTCTTTTCTCTCAGGGTTCTTCCGCTACAGAGTTGACGAACGTTGAGTCTCTGATCGAAGATGGTATCGAAGTTCTGGTTATCTGCGCACAGGATGCAGCAGCAGCAGGTGCAGCTGTTCAGAAAGCAAAAGATGCAGGCGTTACGGTTGTTTGCTATGACCGTCTGATCACAGGTACCGATGCAGTTGACTACTATGTAACATTCAACTCTTTCGCAGTTGGTGTTGCTCAGGGTCAGTTCCTGATCGATGCTTATGAAGGACAGACTGATGTTCCTCTGTATTTGTACTCCGGCGCTGTTACCGATAACAACGCATTCATCTTCTTCGCAGGCGCTTGGTCTGTACTGAGTGAAGCAGTTGCAAATGGTCAGTTCGTAGTTGAGAACTGCCCGGCTATCGAAGAGTATGTAGGAACTGTTCTGGATGTTGACGCAGATCATGATGCTCTGGCTGATATCCTTGGAACCATCACCACCAACTGGGATTTTGCCGTTGCCAAGACTCTGGCAGAAGGAAACCTGGTAGCTGCTGACGCAGATGCTAAGGGTGATGTTGCTATCCTGGCTCCGAACGATGGTACCGCTCGTGCTATCGCAGACGCTTTCACAGATGATGCAGACGTAACCAGCTATGTTATCACTGGACAGGATGCTGAGAACGCTTCCCTGAAATACATCCAGGATGGAAAACAGAGCATGACCGTTTGGAAAAACACCGCTACTCTGGCTGAGACCACTTCCGCACTGGTAAGTGCTATCCTTGCTGGCGAAGACGTTGAGACTGACGCTGTTTACAACAACCAGGTAATCGACGTTCCTTCTGTTGAAGAAGCTGTTACTGTTATTACTGCTGACAACCTTGGTGAGCTGATCGAAGCAGGTAACTTCTCCCAGGAAGCAATCGACGGAGCTGAATAAGAATTAGATCATCTCCATGCCTGACCCTGCGCTTAGCCGCAGGGTCGGCTGTTATTATAGGAGCGAAGACATGGATAACAATTATATCCTTGAAATGAAAAACATCACCAAAGAGTTCCCTGGCGTGAAAGCGCTGAGCAACGTGAACTTCAAGGTGCGCCGGGGCGAGATCCACTGCCTGGTCGGTGAAAACGGCGCCGGTAAATCGACGCTGATGAAAGTCCTCTCCGGTGTATGGAAATACGGTACTTACACCGGTGATATTGTATATGAGGGCGAAGTACAGAAATTCCACAATATTGCGGACAGTGAGGCGAAGGGAATTGCCATTATCTATCAGGAACTGGCGCTGTTCCCCGAATTGCCTATTTATGAGAATATTTATTTTGGCCATGAAATTATGAATGGCAAACAGATTGACTGGAATGAGACAATCGTTCAGTCAAAGAAAATGCTGGATAAGGTTCGACTTCATGTTGACCCGTCTATCCCGATAAAACGGTTGAATACCGGAAATCAGCAGCTGGTGGAAATTGCCAAAGCGCTTTCCAAGAATTGTAAACTCATCATTTTCGATGAACCTACTTCATCACTGAATGAGGATGATAGCCAGAACCTTCTGAAACTGATGCGTGAATTAAAGGAATCCGGTATCACCTGTATTATGATCTCCCATAAGCTGCGGGAGGTGACCGCCATCGCAGATACCATTACGGTACTCAGGGACGGTTCCACGATCTGTTCTCTGGATGCGAAGAAGGATGACATCTCAGAAGCAAACATCATTCGTAACATGGTGGGTCGGACGATTGACGATGTATATCCCAAGCGCACCGAGAAAAAGATCGGTGATGTTATGTTTGAAATAAAGCACCTGACAGTGGAAGATCCGAATACAGGACGGGAGATTTTGCACGATGTCAACCTGAATGTGCGGCGCGGAGAGATCGTAGGACTGCAGGGATTGATGGGCGCCGGACGTACTGAGTGTGCCCTCTCTATTTTCGGAAATCCTTATAATTACAAGATTAAGTCCGGTGAAGTAGTGATGGACGGAAAATCTCATTTCTTCAAAAATCCGCATGACGCCATTGAGCACGGTCTGGCTTACGTTACAGAGGATCGAAAGGGAAATGGCCTGGTGTTGATCCAGGATATCCGGTATAATATTACACTGGCCAATCTGGATGCGTTGGTGCAGGGCGTGATTATTGACGAGAACAAAGAGATTGTTGTTGCAAACCGCTACAAGGATGAGATTAACATCAAAGCTCCGTCCATTGAGCAGAAGACGGTTAATCTGTCCGGTGGTAACCAACAGAAAGTTCAGATCGCTAAATGGCTGTTCGTTGCTCCAAAGGTATTGATTCTGGATGAACCGACGCGAGGCATCGATGTCGGAGCGAAATATGAGATTTACTCCCTCATGAATAAGATGGTGGAGGAAGGTATGAGCATTATCATGATCTCTTCCGAATTGCCGGAGGTATTAGGCATGTCAGACCGTCTATATGTTATGAGCGAGGGTCATATTACCGGAGAGTTGGATGGAGCTGAGGCCACTGAAGAAAAAGTTATGAAGATGGCGATCAACAGTAACTAAAGGAGAATAGAAAATGGAAAAGAGTAATAAATCCACCGGTGCAGAGTTTGCTGCTTTTTTAAAAAACAATCTCAAAAGCTACATGATGTACATTGCACTGGTTATCATTATGGTTGTCTTTCAGATTTGGTCGGGCGGCGGAAACTTCATGAAGGGAAGCTTCTTCAAGGCCTCCAACATTTCAAACCTGTTTAACCAGGCGGCATATGTGGCAGTATTAGCCATTGGTATGACATTGATCCTGATTTTGAAGCACATTGACCTGTCCGTAGGATATGTGGCTGGTCTTTCCGGTGCGGTAGCAGCTATTCTGATGCAGCGTTATGGAATGAATCAGTGGCTGGCGATCCTCATTGTGCTGCTTATGGGACTGGCTATTGGTGTTTACCAGGGTACTGTCATCACCCGCGTGGGTGTTCCGGCTTTCGTTATGACGCTGGCAGGTATGTTCATTTTCCGTGGTCTGCTGTCTCTTTCGCTGGCAAAGACCGGAACCATCGTAATCAGCCAGAAAGGCTTCCTGGCTCTGTGCCAGGGCTTTATCCCGGATATCCCCAATGAAACTGGACTGCATCTGGTGACCATGATCGTTGGTGTTATTGCAGTGGCACTTGTGATCGTATCACAGATTAAAAACCGCAGAAGCAAACAGAAATATGAGTTTGAAGTGATTTCCACTCCCATCTTCGTTACGGGTCTGGTGCTGGCTTCCGCAGTGATCCTGTTGGTGTTCTATGTGCTGGCAGATTATAAGGGTATTCCCTGGAGCGCAGTAATTGTTGCGGTTATCCTGGCGATTTATACCTTTATGCTGAATAAGACAAAATTGGGTCGTTATATCTATGGCATTGGCGGAAATGACCAGGCTGCAGAGCTGTCCGGCGTAGACGTAAAGAAAGTTACGTTGTTTGCATTCTGCTCTATGTCTTTCCTGGCAGCAGTATCCGGTATCCTGTATGCTTCCCGTCTGTCCTCCGCTACACCGACTGCAGGTAATGCATTTGAGATGGATGCTATCGCATCTTCCTACATTGGCGGTACTGCGGTCAGCGGTGGTGTTGGTAAGGTTACAAATGCGATCATCGGTACGTTCGTTATCATGTCTCTGACAAACGGCATGAACCTTATGAAGGTTGATATTTCCTACCAGTATATTGTAAAAGGTATCATCTTCATTCTGGCTGTGGCATTTGATGTACGCACCCGTAAGAAATAAGGCAGACAAAAATAATACTGAACAAAAGGAATCGCACAAGCCTGGCGCTTGCTGCGGTTCTTTTTTTTTGCTATAATCAAGCAAAGAATAATTTTTGTGTGAGGATTTCATATGACTTTCATAGAACTGATTTCCAATTATCGTATTTTAATGGAACATTTTAATCGAACAGAGTATCCCAAACTTTTCCAAAAATTTCAGAATGATGCAGCCGGATGCTTTGACACACTGCGTATGGAAGAAATCTCCGAAATAGTAAGAGAACTGCTTGACGGACTGCAACTCAGCTGGTCAAGATACCGTCTGAAATTCCGCCGGGAAGCTGTGGCAGAAGACGATAAAATGCTGCTTCTGCTTTTTTTGATTCCGGCGGCGGTAGAATACGGCACGGAGGAAACCCTGAAATTCACAGAGGAACTTGCCCGTCAATGGCATGAGCGCTTTCCGGATTCTGTGTTCCGTATAGGAAATTATGCTGAAATTCAGGAAGGGTTTCGCTGGAAGATAAAAATACCCGATATTTTTTGAGGGAGGCCCTATCATGCGAAGCATGATTAGAAATGGGCCGACCGACCTGGCAGGGGCATCTGAAAGATGCGCGTGCCGATACCAATTGAGGGAGGCCCTATCATGCGAAGCATGATTAGAAATGGGCCGACCGACCTGGCACACCCGGAGGGCGTACCTTGCGTAGGGGCATCTGAAAGATGCGCGTGCCGATACCAATTGAGGGAGGGGAGAAATATGACAGTAACGAGGAGAGGCTTTGGAAAAACCAGGGAAGGATGCGATCTGGCACTTTACACAATCAAGAATGACAATGACATGTCGGTTTGCCTGACAGATCTGGGGGCGGCGATCGTTTCTATTATGCTGCCGGACAGGAATGGAACGATGCGGGATGTGGTGCTGGGTTATGATGACGCAGAAGGGTATTATAGTAATATCTGTTACTTCGGCGCGGTGGTGGGGAGAAGCTGCAACCGCATTGATGGAGGGAAATTTCATATCAATGGGAAAGAGTATCAATTGGCTCTAAATGGTGATGGCTGCAATCTGCACAGTGGGCCTGATGGCTTTGAACAAAGACAATGGCAGACAGAGAAAGTGACAGACAACAGCGTCTGCTTTCACATTGCAGATCGCGACGGCCAGCAGGGATATCCCGGGAATTTTGAAGCGTCAATTACTTATACTCTCACCAGTGAGAATGAACTGATCCTTCATTATGAGGGCAACTGTGATCGGGATACCATAGCCAATATGACAAACCACGTATATTTCAATCTGGAGGGTCATGACAGCGGAGATATCCTGCAGCAGGAATTGATGTTGACAGCTGACTATTATACACCTGTATGGGATTCCCGTTCCATTCCTGCCGGAGAGATCGCAGCGGTCAAGGGTACCCCTATGGACTTTGCCAAAACAAAGCGCATCGGACTCGAAATTGACGCTGATTTTGAACAGTTAAAATTTGCCGGAGGCTATGATCACAATTTTGTTATTAAAACGGATAAAGGTAAAGTAGAGAAATTTGCTGAGGCTTACAGTCCAAAGACAGGCATCCGTTTGAAAGCATACACCGATCTTCCGGGTGTTCAGTTTTATGCGGGAAATTTCATCACACCACAGACCGGAAAGGGAGGAGCCGTTTACGCAAAACGACAGGGGTTCTGTCTGGAAACCCAGTATTATCCCAATTCCATCAATCAGGAAGGCTTTGCAAAGCCATTGCTAAAAGCAGGGGAAAAATATGAAACGGTGACATGTTATAAATTTTCTGTAGAATAAATACTTTATAAAACGAAAAATCACATTTAAGTTGAAATTCTATTGATTTCACCACTTCACCGTGATATAATGATACAAGCGTAAAGGGGCATGCTTCTGCGTGCCCCTTTGTATATCAATGTTAAGAGGAGGATACTAATATGAACAGAAAAGCAGTTATTGCATTACTGACTGTTTCTGCCATGGCGGTCAGCTCTTTAGGGCTTGGCACGATCGCGTCTGCAGATGAGGTCCAGGCCAGCACTTCGGATCTGAACATCATGATAGAGACACCGGTAGAGTCTTTGGATCCGCAGCAGGCTACGGACGGAACTTCTTTCGAAGTTATCGCTGATTTCACGGATGGACTCATGCAGATGGACGAGGATGGCGCAGCTGTTCCGGCTCTGGCAGAGAGCTATGAGGTTTCCGAGGATGGTCTTTCGTACACTTTCCATCTGAGAGATGCCGTTTGGAGCAATGGTGAACCGGTGACCGCAGCGGATTTCGTGTTTGCATGGCAGAGAGCCGTTGACCCGGATATTGCCTCCGAGTATTCCTACATGCTCAGCGATATCGGTCAGGTGGTAAACGCCCAGGAGATTATTGACGGTGAGAAAGACAAGAGTGAGTTGGGTGTGACTGCAGTGGATGACAAGACCCTTCAGGTTGAATTGAATGTTCCGGTCAGCTACTTCCTTTCCCTGATGTATTTCCCGACCTTCTATCCGGTGAACGAAGCATTCTATGAGTCCGTAGGCGACGTGTATGGCACCAGCCCCGAGACCGTTCTCTCCAACGGCGCATTTGTTTTGGATGACTATGAGCCGGCTGCAAATGCATTCCATCTTACTAAGAACGAGGATTACTGGGATGCTGCAAGAGTTTCTCTTCCCGGTCTGAACTATCAGTTGGTTCAGGACAGCCAGCAGGCTTTGCAGAACTATCAGTTAGGTGTTCTGGATACTACTCTGGTAAACGGCGAGCAGGTAGATCAGGTGAAGGATGATCCGGAGTTCCAGACCATCGGCGCAGGTTATCTTTGGTATGTAAGCCCGAATCAGGATAAAGTTCCGGAATTGGCGAACCTGAATATCCGTTTGGCTTTGACTCATGCCATCAACCGTGAAGCCATCACAGAGGATGTTCTGAAAGACGGTTCTCTTCCCACTTACACCGCAGTTCCGCCTCAGTTTGCAGCAGGGCCGGACGGTTCAGACTTCTCCGCAGATCAGGAATTGTTTGCAGAGGTTTGCTCCTATGATCCGGACAAGGCAGCAGAGTATTGGGCAGCCGGACTGGAGGAGCTTGGCATTGAAGGCCTGGATGTTGAGATGGTAGTAGATGCGGATGATGCGCCTCAGAAAGTGGCACAGGTTCTGAAAGAGCAGTGGGAGACTACGCTTCCCGGATTTACCGTAACACTGGTGATTGAACCCAAGAAACAGCGTGTAGAAGATATGCAGGAAGGCGACTTTGATCTGGGCCTGACCCGTTGGGGACCGGACTACGCAGATCCTATGACCTACCTTGGAATGTGGATTACGGACAACAGCAACAACTATGGTCTCTGGAGCAGCGAAGATTATGATGCAATTATTGCAGAGTGCACCACTGGCGACCTGTGTACGGATGCAGAGGGCCGCTGGGCAAGACTGTATGATGCAGAACAGATCGTGATGGATGAAGCGGTGATCTTCCCGCTTTACACACAGGCAAATGCCGAAATGCTCTCCTCCGCCGTAACCGGCATCGAGTTCCATCCCGTAGCGCTGAACCGGGTATATAAGAATGCGGTAAAAGCAGAGTAAAAATATTTTAGAGAAACCGAAATGACATAAGCGAGGCTGCCACAAAGCGATAAGGTGGCAGCCTTTCATATATTGGAGGGGAAATGAAGAAGTATATACTGAAACGCCTGTTGACAGCGTTTTTCACCCTGCTGGCCATCATCCTTATCCTGTTTATTCTGATGCAGCTGATGCCCGGCTCTCCATTTAATGATGAAAAATTGAAAGAAAGCCAGAAAGCCGCCCTATATGCAAAATATGGGTTGGATCAGCCTATTGTGGTGCAGTTTTTCCGATATGTACTCAATATTTTCCAGGGAGACTTTGGCGTCAGCTATAAGATATCTAAGAACACCCCCATTTCTCAGTTGATCCAAACCAGGCTGCCGGTATCCGTCATGGTGGGCGGCGTGGCCGTAGTGATCGGCGCTATCGTGGGAATGCTGCTGGGCCTTCTGGCGGCACTGAAGCATGATACTATCTGGGACACTCTTGCGACGATCATATCTGTTATCGGAGTATCAGTGCCATCCTATGTATTTGCCCTGGCCCTCAGCTATACCCTGGGATTTCAACTGCAGTGGTTTCCGATGCTGTTTAGTACCAAAGACATGATGGGATCTACGGTGCTGCCCAGCGTGTCGCTGTCTATGTTTACCATGGCCAGCATCGCAAGGTTTACCAGGAGTGAGATGCTGGAAGTGCTTGGCAGCGATTATATGCTGCTGGCCGAGAGTAAGGGGATCTCAGGAGGATCTTTGATTTTCCGCCATGCGCTGCGTAATGCATTGATTCCGATTATCACTGTGCTGGCTCCGTTGATCGTCGATCTGATGACAGGTTCCCTGGTGGTGGAAAAGATTTTTTCTATTCCCGGCGTGGGCAGCCTCTTGGTAAATGCCATTCAGTCCAACGATTACAACGTGGTTATCTCCCTGAGCTTTATTTACTCCGCTATGTATATTCTGATCATGCTGGTGGTAGATATTCTCTACGGAGTCATCGATCCCAGGATCCGTCTGGCGAAGAAAGGAGAATAGGTGATGAGTAAAAAAATAAGTACTGCTTATTCTGACCCGGCTCCCGTTTATGTGCCGGTGGATGCAGATTTTCGCCTGAAAGATAATGCCGGGGAGATTGCCATCGATACCAACTTTGCGTCACAGAATTTCTGGAAAGACGTGCTGGTGAGGTTCTTTCGTAAAGGCGGAGCGGTGTTCGGACTGATCATGATAGTGGTGATTACCTTATTTGCAATTATTGGTCCCGGAATGAATGAGTACACCTATTCCGGGCAGGAACTAAGCCAGAAGAATCTGGCGCCCCGGGTGCCGGGATTGGAAAATCTGGGTATCTTTGACGGAAGCGAGACGATGAGAACCACCACAGGTTCTATGAAAGTAAATAATTATGAGGACAAGGGACTGACCGATACCTATTACTGGTTTGGCAGCGATAACTTTGGCCGTGACATTTGGACCCGTACCTGGAGCGGCGCCAGAGTTTCTCTGATCATCGCGGTGGCGGCGGCTCTGATCGATATGATCATCGGTATGAGCTATGGACTGATTTCCGGGTATTTTGGCGGCAAGACTGATATGGTAATGCAGCGTATTTTGGAGATCGCCAACGGTGTTCCCCGCCTGGTCATTGTTACTCTGCTGCTTCTGGTATTAAAGCCTGGTATGCTGACTATCATTTTTGCTTTGATGCTCACTGAGTGGGTAGGTATGAGCCGAATTGCCCGGGCGGAGATGCTGAAATTGAAAGAGCAGGAGTTTGTGCTGGCTTCCCGCACATTGGGAGCTGGGAGCTTTTTCATCATCTTCCGGGAAGTACTTCCCAATATCATCGGTCCGATCATCACCCAGGTTATGTTCTCAATACCCACGGCTATCTTTACGGAAGCATTTCTGAGTTTTGTGGGATTGGGTATTCCGGTGCCCCAGTGTTCTCTGGGATCTCTGATTTCAGAGGGATTCAACAGCTTTACTACCCATCCCTTCCAGATCATACCGCCCATTATTGTGATGGCGCTTTTGATGCTGTCCTTTAACCTGGTGGCAGACGGGCTGAGGGAAGCGCTTGACCCCAAGATGAAAGAAATGTGAGGTGACAGGTATGGCAGATTACAATGAAAAAATATTGGATATCCATGACCTGGATATTACCTTTAACACTACAGCCGGGCCGGTGCATGCCATACGGGGTGTGGATATCGATCTGATGAAGGGGGAGACCGTCGCTATCGTGGGGGAATCCGGTTCCGGAAAGTCTGTAACTATGAAGGCAGCCATGGGCATTCTGGCTTCCAACGCAGCAGTAAATAAGGGGACCATAGAATTTACCTACCATCACGCCGATGGTACCCAGGAAACGGTAGATATCCTGGAAAAAGACAAGAAATGGATCCGCCGTCATATCAACGGAAAACGGATCGCCATGGTATTTCAGGATCCTATGACCAGCCTGGATCCTACCATGACCATCGGAAAGCAGCTCATAGAGGGAATGGTCTGGCATTTTAAGACGCCGAAAAAAGAAGCGTGGGAAAAAGCCATCCAGTTGTTGAAAGAAGTTGGAATTACAGACGCGGAGAAACGGATGAAAAATTATCCCCATCAGCTCTCC
This sequence comes from uncultured Lachnospiraceae bacterium, assembly GCA_902802515.1. Classification (GTDB taxonomy): domain Bacteria; phylum Bacillota; class Clostridia; order Lachnospirales; family Lachnospiraceae; genus Merdiplasma. The sequence continues at coordinate 1,801 of CADCMM010000004.1, read as the reverse complement.
GGCGGAATGCGCCAGCGCGTGGTGATCGCCATTGCTCTGGCCTGCAATCCGGATCTGTTGATCTGTGATGAGCCTACTACAGCGCTGGATGTGACGATACAGGCAAAGATCATTGAGCTGATCAAGCGGGTACAAAAAGAGAGAGGAATCTCCGTCATCTATATCACCCATGATCTTGGAGTTGTGGCAAAGGTAGCGGACTATGTAAACGTTATGTATGCCGGAAAAATTGTGGAAAAAGGGAAAATCAACGAGATCTTCTATGACCCGAGGCATCCTTATACCTGGGGGCTGCTCTCCGCGATGCCGGATCTCAATACAGAGGATGAGCGCCTTTATACCATTCCGGGATCTCCGCCCAATCTTCTGCGTGAGAAGACCGGCGACGCCTTCGCGCCGCGAAACCAGTTTGCTCTGGAAATTGATGATAAGCTGGAACCGCCCATGTTTAAGATCACTGAGACCCACGAAGCAGCTACCTGGCTGTTGGATCCAAGGGCGCCAAAGGTGGAGATGCCGGAGGAACTTAAGGCTCGAATCGAGCGTATGAAAAAGGAGGCAGAGGGCTATGAAGAATCATGAAAATGCCTCCCCGGTACTGGAAGTACAGGGATTGAAACAGTATTTTCGTGTCAGCAGGACCTATACCGTTAAAGCGGTGGAGGATGTATCCTTTAAAATCTACCCGGGAGAGACATATGGCCTGGTGGGAGAATCGGGCTCCGGGAAATCCACCATCGGCCGATCAGTCATCCGACTGTATGAGCCCACAGATGGAAAGATTACCTTTGCGGGAAAGGACATCAGCGGAAAGATATCCAAAGCGGACAACAAGACACTGCGCACGCAGATGCAGATGATCTTTCAGGATCCCATGGCCTCTCTGAACCCGAGAAAAAAAGTGGAGGATATTTTGGGAGAGGGGCTGGATATCCATCATATGTACGCAAACCGGGCAGAACGTAAGGCAAAAATTCAGGCGATCCTGGCAAAAGTAGGATTAGCTCCGGAGCATGCTGCCCGTTATCCTCACCAGTTTTCCGGCGGACAGCGTCAACGTGTGGGCATAGCAAGAGCCATGATCATGAACCCCAAGCTGATCATTGCGGACGAATGTATTTCCGCTTTGGATGTATCGATTCAGGCACAGGTTGTGAATTTGATGAAGGATATCCAGGAGGAGACCGGCAGCGCCTATTTGTTTATCGCTCACGATCTGTCCATGGTAAAATACATATCCGACCGTATCGGTGTATTGCACCTGGGGCATCTGTTGGAGACCGGAACCACGGAAGAGATCTTTTCCAACCCCATCCATCCCTACACCAGAAGTCTGCTCTCCGCTATTCCATCCCCAAATCCCATCGTGGAGAAAACGAGAATTTCGGAGAACTACGATTACCGTACCTCTGGTTTGGACTACACAAAGGGAACAGACCATCTGATTTCCGGAAGTCATTATGTAAAATGTACCGATGAAGAACTGGAGCGTTTTTTGAAACACTAAGTGCGGCAGCCCCTGGCATCTTTTCCAGTCCTTTTCATTTTGAATCTCTTGACATATGTGTTAAATCGAGTATACAATAAACAGGACGTTTAAGCATTAAAATGTACTGGATAGCAATGAGCTGGTAGTTTATACTATCCGCTCTTTTGTTTATGCAGATATTTTATTGATTGAAAACATGAAATCAGCAAAAGGAGAGGGGAAAATGGTAAAGTATATCCTGAAACGTCTGGGAATGGCGGTAGTGACGATCTGGCTGGTTGCCACGCTGACCTTTTTCCTGATGAACATGGT
>CADCMM010000003.1 GCA_902802515.1 uncultured Lachnospiraceae bacterium | reverse complement strand
AGGAACCGACGTGTCTGCGGTAGGAACTGCTCTGTGGAGGCTGGATGCGTCAGGATTTCACAAAGAAAGACAAAGTGCCAACGATCACTTGACACAAACCAAATCTGTCACAAGCTTGCTTTTTCCAAAAACCTGTGCTATACTGGCAAGGTCGGTTTTCCTTATAAACAAAGGCTTTCCCGGCAAATCTAGGCGTGAGTTCGAGACCTTCCTCACGTAAAACAAAACTAAAGGAGAAAACAGAATATGAGAGACAAAAAGGTATTATTTCTGGTCCAGGCTGCGGCTATTGCGGCCATCTATGTAGTGTTAACGGTGGTGTTTGCCCCGCTTAGTTTCGGAGAAGTCCAGGTACGGTTCGCGGAAGGGTTGACCATTTTGCCCTACTTTACACCGGCGGCTATCCCCGGCCTGTTTATCGGGTGTATCATCGGTAACTTCATGGGCGGCGCTATTCCCGCTGACATCCTGTGCGGAAGCCTGGCAACGCTGGCCGGAGCAGTGTTTTCTTATTTGCTCAGAAAGCACAAGTTCCTGGTTCCCCTTCCTCCTATAGCCGCCAACACGCTGGTAGTTCCCTTCGTGCTGTATTATGGCTACGGAATCAATCTTCCGATACCGTTCATAATGCTGACCGTGGGCTTAGGTGAAGTGGTTTCCTGCGGCGTTATCGGAATGATCCTGTTGTTTGCGCTGGATCGCTATAAGGGAACGATCTTTTCTCAAAATTCCTCTTCGATATGAAATAATCATAGTTATATTTAGCACTCCCGCCTTTTTGTATTTTCCGGGAGTGCTAAACAGTTACAAATAACTGATGAACACATTCCCTGATTTTTCAAACATCTCCGTACTGTCATTCATCCCAGAGTAATACCACTCTGTCCCATTTGGGTCTACCAGATAAACATTGTACTCGTCATATCCCACAATGGTCTTTGGCCCGTCTTGGGTCAAAGCGATCACGGGTCTGCCGTGGCTGACAAAGTACAGCACCTCATCCAGCGTACATCTGCTCAGATCCACGACTTTCTTTCCTATACTTCCTTCCAGCTTATCCGTATCCATAATTCCTGTGGTGACGATGCTGGGCAGTTTGACCAGATCCAATTCCGCGGAATTTCCTTTATCACCCCGCACCCATACATAGGTTTCCTCGCTGTCCACCACTACACCTACCGTCTCATCCGCCCGGACAATGGCCTCGTTGGGATAAGTAAAAATGGAATCCAGCGTTCCTTTCGCGTACACATAATACAGTTTCTGACGATCGTGGTTCACCGGAATTTCCAGAGTCCTGGATGTCTCGTAAGTGATAATTTTACTCTTCACGACCTGCGGATTTCTGGTAGAAATAGTAGTTCCCACACGAAGAATCACTTCCGTCTGCTTTCTGGAAGAGGTCTTTGTCGCCACGCCCATAGCCACAGAATCCACGGTATCCGTATTAACAATGTGATCCTCCGATGATTCCGTAAATTCATCTCCCACTTTCATCGCCAGCGTCAGGGTGAGCATATTGTCCGTCTGCTCTGTACCCGTCACATAATAACCGTTTCGCTCATACTGCTTGATCTCGTTTCCCTCTCCGTCCTGGATCGTCAGCTTGTACATGGGGAAAAGACCGTTTCCTCCATGCTCTGCAATTATATCTGACACGTTGGCGACTCCATACACCAGGTCTTCGTTCATAAAGCAAACCGGACGGATGCGCTCTGTGCCCTGGCTCTCGATCTCCCTGACATTTCCGGTTTCCATATCCATCACACACAGCGTCTGAGAGTTATACTCCTCTCCCTCTTCCAGCCAGCTAAAATATCTGCCGGAAGCAGAAGCGGCGCAGCAATTGTTTGCCACACTGTCTACTTTCACGTCGTAGTTCCGATTCGCCACGTTGATCTGATATACCTTTCCCTCCAAAAGTACGCTAAACTTTGTGCCATCCTCCGAAATATATGCCAAACTGTTCACATCCCGCATTAAAAGTTCCGGATTTTCCATGCTGGTGAGGAACAGCTTTTCATCCACCATGGCAGAAGCAGCCTCATAATGATAGACTGCTACCCCATTATCGCCTTCATGATTCCCACGATTCATATAGCCGGTCACAGCAAACCATACATCTCCGTCATTCTCCACCCGCAAGATCCGAATATCATTTCTGTCATAGAAATCCCTGTAATCCATGTTTTCTTTCTGCGGAAAACCAAATATCTGGGCGAGTTTTCCTCCATTGATCTCGTAGGACCAGAGCTCCTTTTCCTGCACAAATGCAATATAGCGGTTTTTCACATCTGTCTTATATTTCACCTGTTTATCGGTTATGCCAAGATTAATACCCTTATTCTCCAGTACATTGTTCTCCGGATTAAAAATCTCATCCGTCGTCCGCTCAAAATTCAATAAAAACACCCGGCTGTCCGTATATCGGACACGATAATATTCCCGAACATTATAAACTTCGGTAATACCAGAGTTATTAACAGACGCAATGCGGTATTCCATCGTCAAAGTGGCCGTATTTCCGTTAATTTCTGTCAGCCTGGGAGTAGGTTTATAGTAAATCTGAGGATTTAAATTTGACCAGGTTAGCTGAGAAACACTGTCATGAATATCCATAAAAGCCAACGTTGCTTCCTCGTCCGTGGTCTCATCCGGCTCTACTGCAGCGCTCACAGCGCTTAGATCTGTCTTATTCACGCATTTATCATAGAAACCGCTGACATAGTTCAGATAATCCTGTGTGTGCAGCCCGTCTGCCAGCAGCACATGCGTATAATAGTAAATATTTCTCCCGCCGCAGTTCAACTGGATTTTCAGCATATATTCCTGATTCATCAGCATCTTATTCTGAAGAGTCAAGGTGGTAGATATGGTATCACTGTCCTTTTGCAGTTTCACTACCTTGGTATTTTCCAGTGTCTCCAATCCATCCAGAGAAGTAACCTCGTAGGACACGCCATCCACCGTTGTACTGAATGTTTGGATACAGATATTCAGCTCCCTGTTTGAATCCAACGGTGTGATACTATCCCGGATGTAGGATACGTCCATGTCCATGGAATATCCGTGCAGACAGTTGAAATTAACGCCGTTCTTCTGCATGTAAACCAGCGGAAAGGTAGAATCTGCCATAGTTCCCGCCACATCCGGGGTAACCTGGTTAATCATCCTCTCAAACAGAAAAACTGCAGCTGCAAATACAATAATCAAAAACAATATATGCAGGATAATATTTCTGATTGTTATCATCCGTTCTCTCATACTGCTATCCTTCTTCCCATCCTAAGCTCCCGAAAACAACACTTGCCTAAACTGTTTTTCATTGTATCAGACTTTAATAGCCGGTGCAAGCCTCACAACGCAAAAGAGGCCGTTACAAAAACGGCCCTCTTTCTCACCAGAATCTTCTGCATCTGCGATGGCGGCAGCGTCTGCGGTGCATCTCGTCTAACAGCAGAACCTGAATGAAATCTCCGAGGCGATTTTTATCGCCTCTCCGGTCACGCCGGCCATCCCGATCCTGGCAGTTTCTGCATCTGCCGGACTGCATGGAAAGCGGCTTGGTTGTCTCCTGTTCCTGTACTTGCATTTCTTCTGTTATTTTTTCCGTATCAATATCTATCACTTTGTCATATATTTCATCCACCAGGCGCAAGATCATCACGCGGTCAGGATACTCGTCAAACATCATGCTGCCTTCATATTCCATCTTATCGCAAGCTTCTTCCACATAACGCTGTATCTCCTGGGCAAACTCAGGGTAAAAGGACTGCAGTCTCCGGGCATCCTCAAACGTCATCCTCTCGTCTGTAAACACATCCATCATCACAGCCATGGGCATGGCTGGTATATATTGGGAACCAGGCTTAGAAACCGCCGCAGGTGTCATCCGCAGGCCCGACTCCTGACCTAACAGGCGGCTCTGTCCCGCCGGATAAAATTGATTAGAGTACCAGTAATTCATTTGAATCTCCTTTCCCGGTATCACTAATAGCATATGCCGGCAAAGGATAAATGGTTCTTAATTATCTTGTTCTCCCGATAACAGACGATTCAGAGTCAGATCCGCGCCAAGAGCCTCCATACACTTCTCCAGAGCAACTCGGCCCGAAGGCCCGCTATGGTTTTCTGTTGCCTGCTTTGTTACGATTCGTGGCAGTTCGCCAGCTGCCCTCTCCTTCCGGATCGCCCGAATCAAAATATTTTTCGGGGTATGCTCCATATCAATAAATTCCAGTACCTGAACCTCATAGCCCTGCTGTTCCAGCAAAGACGCCCGCAGGCCATCGGTAACCAGTGCTGCCATGCGCTCCTTTAACAGACCATACTTCAGAATAGGCTGCAGCACATCATTGCGGATCTGATTATTCAGTTCATGCTGGCAGCACGGAACAGAAAGAATCGCCTTCGCGTTCCAAGTCACTGCCCTGGCCAAAGCGTAATCGGTAGCAGTATCGCAGGCGTGCAGTGTCACCACAAGGTCCACATGGTCTACTCCTCTATAATCCGCGATATCTCCGGTCAAAAATTGCAGCTTCTCATAACCGAGTTTATCTGCCAACACATTACAGTGGTCAATGACATCTTCCTTTAAGTCCAGGCCGATAATGCGCAGATCAAGCCCCCTGATTTCCCTCAGATAATAATACATAGCAAAGGTAAGATAGGATTTTCCACAGCCGAAATCAATCATCGTCAATTCTCTTCCCCTTGGCAGATAGGGGCAGATATCCTCGATAAATTCCAGAAAACGGTTGATTTGACGGAACTTGTCATAACGGCTGTTTACTACCCGCCCCTGAGGAGTCATTACCCCCAGCTCCACCAGAAAGGATACCGGTGTGCCTTCCTGCAAAATATAATTTTTCTTCCGGTTATGGGAAAGTTCCGGCGTAGGTCTGTGCTCCTTCAGTTCATGTTTTTTAATTGTTATCCGCCCTTTTTTGCTCACCCGCACGGAAGCGCTCATAGAGATGGTGTCAACCTGCATCTGCTTGTAGTCCTGCTCCAGCCAACGAACTGCCTCCTCTATCAACGCTTCTTTTTTATAATTGGTATGCTTCTCTTTTTTTCCATCCCACGCTGCTGCCTGAAAAACAAGCTCGCGTTTTACAATCAGAGGGCGAACTTTTATTTTTACCGCCGCCTGAGGATTTTTCACCGCGCTGAATACCATCTGAAGCAGCTCTCCATTTACTATTGTCTCCAGCAGTCCTCTTAATTCTTCCACAATTCCTCCTGTTTCATATACTTCATATAATTCACTACCATCAATGCGATCTTAAATGTCAACGCGTCGTCAAATGCCCGGATATCCAATCCGGTGCTCTTTTGAAGTTTTTCCAGGCGGTACACCAGTGTATTTCGATGGACAAACAGCTGCCTTGCTGTCTCGGAAACATTCAGGTTATTCTCAAAAAATTTATTAATGGTAGTCAGAGTCTCTTCATCAAAGCTGTCCGGAAATTGTTCTGTAAATATCTCATGAATAAACATTTCGCACAGATTCACCGGAAGCTGGTAGATCAACCTTCCGATGCCCAGAGTATTGTAGGCATGAATCCGTTTTTCTGAATAGAAGATTTTTCCCACATTTAAGGCCATCCGCGCCTCCTTGTAGGATCTGGATACCTGCTGGATCTCCTGAATAATGGTTCCATAGGAAACCCGTACGTTAGACATTGCCTCCGTGTTCAGCATGTCGCAGATCATCCCGGCAGTGCCATGCACGTCTTCATAATCATTTTCAGTCTGCAGTTCCTGAACCAGAATAATGCTCTTTTCGTCTACTGCCGTGATATAATCTTTCCCGTTACTTCCAAACAGCCCTTTCACAATCTCCATGGCTGTGCTGTCTTCCTCCGTTCTGGTCTCTATAATATAGACGATTCTTCTGGCCTCCGCTTCTATGTGAAGCTTCTTTGCCCGATTATAAATATCCACCAGCAAAAGGTTGTCCAAAATCAAATTCTGGATAAAATTGTTCTTGTCAAACCGTTCTTTGTAAGCAATGATCAGGCTCTGAAGCTGGCACACCGCCACTTTTCCCATTACATGCACATCTTCACCTGATCCCTTGACGATCAGCACATACTCCGGAAGTTTGTCGTCAAACACTTTATAGAAATGATACCCCCGAATTTCCTGACTGTCTGCCAAAGAGGATGCAAATTGTCGGACAGTGTCCGCAGAAATTTCATCCGGCTTCCAGGTTGCGGCAACCACACTCCCCTCCAGATTCAGAACTGCAAAATCAATTCTTGTAATACTTCTGAGCTCATCTATCGTACTTTTTATTACCTGACTGGAAATCATTGTTTACTCCTTTTATTAATCAAAAAACGTTGTTATACACATTTTACATGATAAGAAACCTGTTCGCAAGCCAATTTCCCGAAAAATGGCTCTGCGCAATACCACGCAGAGCCATTGTAAATTCTTTTTAATAAATAAATTTCTTAGTTGGTGATGGTCAGTTCAGTCTCTTTGTCAAATACATGGATCTTGTCCACATCCAGAGCAAATTTCACAACGTCACCTGTTCTTGCCTGGGTACGCGGATTTACACGAGCAGTCATGTTGCTTCCATTTACGGTGAAGTACAGATATACTTCCGCGCCAAGCAGCTCGTATACTTCGATCTTCGCCTCAATAACAGCCTCAGACTTAGCGATAACTTCATCTTCATCTGTCATGTTCTCCGGACGGATACCCATGATAACGGTTTTCCCATTGTAACCGCCGTCGATCAGTTTTTTTGCTTTCGCTGCCGGAAGTTTGATAGAAGCGCTGTCACCAATCTTCAGATATGCGTCTTTGCCCTTTACATCAACTACCGCATCCAGCATATTCATCTGCGGAGATCCGATGAAACCTGCAACGAACAGATTGCCCGGTGCATTGTAAAGGTTCTGCGGAGTATCTACCTGCTGAACCACGCCATCCTTCATAACTACGATTCTGGTGCCCAGGGTCATAGCCTCTGTCTGGTCATGCGTTACATAAATAATCGTAGCTCCCAGTCTCTGATGCAGTTTGGAGATCTCTGTTCTCATCTGCACACGAAGCTTTGCATCCAGATTGGACAGCGGTTCATCCATCAGGAACACTTTCGGGTTACGAACAATAGCACGACCCATAGCTACACGCTGTCTCTGACCACCAGACAGAGCCTTTGGCTTACGGTCGAGGAGTTTTTCCAGATCCAGGATCTTAGCTGCTTCTCTAACCATCTTGTCAATCTGATCCTTCGGAGTCTTGCGAAGTTTCAAGCTGAATGCCATGTTATCATATACGGTCATGTGCGGGTACAGAGCGTAGCTCTGGAATACCATTGCGATATCTCTGTCCTTCGGCTCAACATCATTCACGACACGATCACCGATCTTCAAGGTTCCGCTGCTGATATCCTCCAGACCAGCGATCATACGAAGAGTGGTAGATTTTCCACATCCTGACGGTCCTACAAAAATGATGAATTCTTTATCTTTGATCTCCAGATTAAAATCTTTTACTGCTTCAAATCCATTCGGGTAAACTTTACAAATGTGCTCTAATGATAAACTTGCCATTTCCAATCCTCCTGATCTTTTATTGACAGCATCCTCTGTCGATTTCAATTAATGACATTATACAGAAAAATAATTTTTTTCTCCATTGATGAAGTACACAAAGTTTTTGAAAATACTTGGTGTATCTGACCATAAATCTTCTTTTTCATTTTTACTGTAGTCATTATGACGAAATTTCTAAAAATTTTTAATCAATGTGACGAAACGACATTAGGGAAGTGCTTTAATCAGCGTTTCCTTAGACTTGTGCATTTCCCATGGCTGTGGTAGAATCTGCGGTAATAGGATCGTATAACAAACCCATGCACTACATGGCATTACTACAACAGGAGCATCTATGAACTATATCGTATTAGACTTGGAATGGAATCAGTGTCCGGATGGAAAAGAGAACGAAGAAGCTTTGCTTCCCTTCGAAATAATTGAAATTGGAGCCGTCAGACTAGACGATGACCACCGTATTACGGATCAGTTTCATGAACTGATCCATCCTCAAGTCTACCCTGTTCTCCATTCTGTGATCCGGGAAATGATCTCTCTGGACGAAAATGTTCTGTCCGACAGACGGATATTTCCGGACGTTATCCGGGATTTTCTGGACTGGTGCGGGGAAGATCCGTGCTTTTGCACTTGGGGACCCCAGGATCTTCTTGAGCTGCAGAGAAATATGGATTGGTATCAAATTCCCTCTCCTTTCACATTTCCTCTGCTGTACTACGATATCCAAAAAATATTCAGCATTGTCTATGAAGACAGGAAAACCAGGCGAGCCTTGGAATTTGCGGTAGACTACTTAAATATAGAAAAGCATGAGGTTTTTCACAATGCGCATTCTGATGCCCTCTATACCGCAAAAGTGATGGGCTTTCTTTCTGATGAGGATATTCTTTCCAACTCCTCTGTGGATTATTTTTTCACTCCTCAGACCAGGCGTCAGGAAATCACTATTATATACCAGACCTATTCTAAATTTATCTCAAAACCCTTCGCGAGCAAAAACGATGCCATGAAAGACAGAGTGGTGACTTCTACTCATTGTTACCTCTGTCAAAAAAGTGTCCGCAAAAAAATCCGTTGGTTTTCCAGCGGCAGCAGAAATTATTTTTGTCTGGCCCAGTGTGAAAAACACGGTTGGCTAAAAGGAAAAATCCGCATGCGTCAGCATCCGGACGGAAGTTTTTATGTAATTAAAACCCTGAAGCTGATCAGTGAGGAGGATGCCTACGCCATCAAGGAAAAGCAGGAGATCCTGAGATTAAAACGCCGCCTGAAACGAGCGTATCATACCCCTCACTAAGATCATTGTTCTATGAAAATCTTGAATCGTGCAATGCACATTTTATTTATTTTGTACTTTTAAAATTCCGGATCAGCTCTTCCATCTCCGTCAAGAGGCAATCCACTCTTCCATAGAAAGAATCGTTATTGCAGGGATTATCCAATTCCTTTTCCAGGGTTTCCATCAAGTCCCTTATCTCTTTCATTCTCTTCTTTCCATTTCCATCCTGGTACAGAAGATAGCGGCTTCTTTCATTCTCCTCCGGCGTCATCTTCTTAAGAACCACCTCTACATTTGGTTTCTCGCCGATATAGCGGTATGTGATGGAGGGCGACGCATGATTCAGAAGATTCTGGAGATAATAAATATCACCGGTGGATTTGTAATATCTCCATGCGAACGTCTTTCTCATGGTCTGCGCGCCAATGGAATTAAGCCCGATGCTCTTTCCGGCGCTCTTTAAGGCTCGGTACGCCTGTTCTCTGGAGAGAGCTGCCGGGGAACTGGCATGTCCCAGGATCAGATAAGCCTCCGGGTCTTTTCCTTCCGTATAATCATCAATAATCTTCCTCACATCCTCCGGGATCCGGAATGTTCTTCTGATATTCTTCGTCCCTATGTACGCCTCAATTTCTTCTTTGCCCCGGATATCCTTGTTTTTGAATTTGAGGATATCCTGGAGCTGCAGACCTGTTCCCACACCAATCTCGAACATGATGTAGTACTTATCATCCATTTCCCTCAGTTTTTCTTTAAATTTTTTCAGTGTTTCTTCGTCTTTGATCGGTGCTACCCAGTTCATACTTTTTTCCTTTCTTAATTTATAAATTTGAGACGGGAGTTAAATCTTGCTCCCAACATTACTCCTGAGAATTATTGATCTCTTCCAGAATTTTCTCTGTCTCTCTCAGCTTCTCTTCCTGGCGGCGCTGTTCCTCCTGTAAAGCTATTTTCTTCTCTTTGAGCAATCGTTCCTGTTCCATAGCTTCCCGCAATTCTTGTTCAATTTCAGAGGTAGTCATTCGGTCTATCTCCTCCTCTTTTTTCAGAAGTTCTCTTTCTTCCTGAAGCCGCCTTTTCTTTATGCGGTATTCTTTCGTGCAGCGCAGGATGAGGATGATAATAATGATCAGCAATACCAACAAGATGAAAGAGCCCACCCAGATCACTGTCAGCGTATTCTTCTCAACAAAATCTTTAGCTTTTTCATAGGTGGTTTTCACGAATACTTCAGTATTCTGCATTACTGCCTCTGCTGTTTCCTCTATTTCACTTCGTTTTCTGACCGCCGCTGTCCGATTCAAAATTTCTTCCATATCACGCTTCTGCTGATAGGAGGGTGCAGTAATTGGTACCAACGGATGGATCTGGAACCCTGCCATACCCACAGGCCATTCATGGTAAGAATAGAAAATTGCTCCCGTCAGTTCTCCGGTCTTCTCTGACTTTGCCGTCAGATCATCTACTTTCATAATATCAGGAATTGTTACCACGCCTGGCATCATCTCACCGATTGGTTCTTTCAGTGCTTCCACCTGAAAAAGCTGGGACACTCTGTCCAAACCATCCAACTTCATTACCTCATAAAAAGTGGGCTGCACTTCTTCCTCCGTCATGGAGACTTCCTGGAAATTGTCGAACCCGTAATTCAGAAGCATCGCTGTCTCATTATAAGCCCGTCCGGCCCCGTTCTCATGGAGCAATACGCACACCAAGCGCATGCCGTCTTTTTCACTATAAGTAACCAGTGTATTCCAGGCATCGGAGGTAAATCCCGTCTTTCCGGCAGTACACCAGGCATAATAATACTCGCTTTCCTGTTGGAGCATCTTGTGGTGATTCACAAAATATCTCTCTTCTTCTGTGAGATTCGTGGAAGCACACTCATAAAGCGTAGTGGATGCAAATTCCCGAAACTGTGGTATCTCATAAGCAGCCTGAGCGATCAGCGCCATATCGTAAGCACAGGTATAGTGATCATCATTGTGCAGACCGCTGGGGTTGGAAAAATGTGTATTAACACATCCAAGCTCCTTGGCTTTGGCATTCATCAGATCCGCAAAGCCGCTCATCGATCCTCCAAAATACTCTGCCAAGCCGTTGGCCACATCGTTAGCTGACTCCAGCATCAGCGCGTAAAGCGCCTGCCTCAGAGTCAATTTTTCTTCCGGTTGTATTCCCACATTGCTGCTATTGTATTCCAGATCATAAACGATCTCAGAAAATTCAATCTCCTCGTCCAGATTCCCCTGCTCCAGGGCGATCATAGCTGTCATGATCTTTGTAATACTGGCCGGATACATCTTGGCATACATATTCTTACTGTACAAAAATGTGTTGGTATCCAGATCCATCACCACCGCGGATGCCGCCTGCACAGCCTCTCCTTTTGGCCAGCCGGGAAGTTCATTGGACTCAATGGAATCATAGTATTCATCCGGAATAAATTCTGTTTCCTCCTCCTGTTCTTCCTCCTCGTAGTTATCTTCATAGCCGCCGTCTTCCTCGGCATAAGCGGGGATCACGTACGCTGTCATGAGAAGAATAGCCAACAGTAAGGAAAGGTATCTTCGGTATCTCATCTGTTTTTTTCTCATAAATCACCTCTATATCTTTTCATTTTGATCAGAAACGCATCATGATTCAATCATTATGATTTCGTAAATCGATGAACAATATACTCATTTGCTTCTTTTTCCTGTGCATCATCAAGGGGTTCCAATTCTGCCCGTCCATACTTTTTCGCCAGCGCTCTGGCCAGCAGATGATCACAGACATGCGGATTCTTTGGAAGAAGCGGTCCGTGCAGATAGGTGCCAATGACATTTTTGTACATCACACCTTCTTCTTTATCCTGGCCATTATTTCCATATCCGAAAGAAACTTTGCCCAGCGCTTTATTTCCATTAATAAACGTTCTCCCTCCATGGTTTTCAAATCCCACAATAGGATATGGAAATGCCTCATTTTCAATTACGATATTAGAGATCAGCCTTGGAGATCCCTGCTCTGTGTACAGATCCACCAGTGAAAGTCCTTCAATGCGTCCTTCCGATGTATCATAGTAATGACCCAGAAGCTGATAGCCGCCGCAGACTGCGATTACCACTCCATTATCTTCTACATACTCCTTAAAATCCTTTTGGATGGTTTTTAACTGATTACAGACCAGCATCTGCTCCCGATCCGAACCGCCGCCCAAAAGTACAATATCCAGACTGGAAAAGTCAATGGCATCTGTCAGCTGGAATTCCTTTACTTCCGCCTCGATTCCCCGCCATTCGCAGCGTTTTTTCATGCACTGGATATTTCCCCGATCCCCATACAGATTCAGCAGATCCGGATATAAATGTCCGATGGTTATTTTCATGCTTTGTACCTTGTCGCAGGCATGGTGCCCATCGGTGACGTGCCTGCCGCGGCACCGATGAAAGTTTGAAAGTGTACTTTCAAACTTTTCCCTCCATATCCTTTAAGATCGTATGCGTAGAATACAGAGCCGTATAATTCACCAGAACATACAGATTTCCACATCCATTCTTCAGGCTTTTTTCAATGGCCGTCCGCACATCACCGATCAGATCGGCAGCGATGTCCACATATTTCAGCCTCAGTCTCATGTCCTGGCACCGTATGCCGCTGACCGTGATAGAACGAATGTTATCTGCGGCAAATCGGTCAAAATCCACATCCCAGAGCCAGGAAATATCCGTTCCATCCTGTGCGTTGTCATTGATAACGATGATCAGATCCTTCTCATTAGGATCTTCCATCACCGAAGAAATATTCTGGTTAAAACCAGCGGGATTCTTTGCCAGATTCAAAAGTACCTTATTCCCATTGATAGAAAAGGTTTCATTTCTTCCGTTCTGAGGATTGAAGTTCTGCAAAACTCTGTCAAAACGTTTCAGTTCCATGCCTGCCGTGCGGGCTGCACTGTAAGCCGCAAGTATATTATAAATATTATAAAAACCCCGGTAATCAGCGGCAATATGCCGCCCCTCCACGTCAAATTCCAGTCCATTACTCATATGAATATGTGACGCATCAAAGTTCACTGCAGGTCTGGAAAATCCACATCCTGGACAATGGTAGACGCCGATCTGGCTGTAATGATAAAAATCATATTCCAATCTCTCGCCGCACCGTTTACAGAATCTTCCTTCCCGAATCTCCCGGATATTTTGTTCATCAAACACTTTCTCACTGATCCCGTAGGTGACATACTTATTTCCGCTCTCAATAGCCAGGTAAGCCGATAACGCATCATCCGCATTGACGATTACCGTCATATCCGGGGCCATCTTCATAGCCCGATCCAGAAGATCCATGGTAATATCAATCTCACCATAGCGATCCAGTTGATCCCGGAACAGGTTCGTCAGCACCATATAATCCGGGGTAAAATGAGGAAACACGCGGACTGTGGAAGCCTCGTCAATCTCAATGCAGGCATAATCCGCATCCAGTTTTCCATTCCATTTAGCCCCAAGAACAAAGGCCGCTGCCACGCCGGCCAGCATATTGGAACCTGTGTGATTGCAGATCAGTTTCTTTCCCTCCGATTCCACGGCGGAGCAGAGCAGATTGTTGGTGGTGGTTTTTCCATTGGTTCCACACACCACAAAAATCTTCTCACGCACCTGAGCCGCCAGGTCTTTCAAAATATCAGGGTCTATTCTCAAAGCGATCCTGCCTGCCATGGTCACACCCTGCCTGCCCGCAATCTTGCAGAAGAAACTGAGCGCCTTTGCTGTTAGTATTGCTGTAATTCTGCGTAATTTCATAATCTGTACCATCATTGTCGGTATTCCACCGTTATTCGTGTATTTAAATATCACTTATTCTTTTATATTGTATCATTATAAACTATATCGGCTTATCTTGCAATGGTTTTATGCGTCTGTATTCTGATCGGTTTTTCTTGCATACGAAAAATGGCGGTGACCGGATGGTTTATTTCCGGGTAACCGCCATTTTTGGAACAAATCAAAACAATTCCAACACATACTTCGAGATCTGAGTAATAACCTGCTTTGCATCCTCGTTGCGGCCACCAAGATTATTGGATAAAACAACAAGAATATAATCTCCCTGATCAGAAAATACGATCGCCATGTCATTTTCAATACATCCAAGGCCATAACCTTCCGGCATCTCGCCGGTTTTGTTGGCAGCAGCATATCCTGCCGGCAGACCGGCCGGTATCTTACTGAGATTCGTCTGCTGTTTCAATATTGTCATCATTTTTTCAGAGGCTTCCTGGTTAACGCAGTTTCCTTCATAAATATCCTCTAATATTTTCCGGCAATCCTGGGCACTGGTATAATTATCTCCTATAGGATTTTCTTCCATAAACCTTCTTCCAACGGAAGTGGAAGTATATCCATTTTCCCGGCAGAATTGGTTTACTGCCTGTGCCCCTCCGGCAAAATCTCCTTCTCCCAGCCGGGTAATCAGTTCATTAGCCGCCTCATTGCTGCTCACCGTTATCATCTGTTCCAGCAAATACCTCAATTCACCGTCATAATTTTCTGCCGATGAAATCAGACGATCAGGGGAAGAAGGATAACACATCCTGTCATAAACCGCGCCCATAATGAATACCTTTATCACACTGGCAGATTGCATTTTTTCCTTTTCATTATAAGAATAAATATTATGGTTTTTCAGATTTTCAATGCTCACCGACCATTTTTCTCCCATATTTTCCCGGGATGAAAGATACTTTTCATGAATGTCGGCAACAGGATCAGCCATATCTTCCACAATTCCATCTGCATCTGTCTGTTTATTCCTATTTTCATCCACAGCGGTTCTGTCGATTCCAAAATATTCATCCACCCCGTCCGCGATTCCCTGTACCATTTTTTCCTGCATGGATTTTTCCTGCATGGCAAGATCATCGCTCTCATTTGTCATAAATCCCATTTCCAAAATTGTGACAGGAATGGTGCTCCAGTTGATGCCCGTCATATTGTCATAATACTGTATTCCCAGATTAGCAAAACCGGTGGCATTACAGTAAGAATTTAAAATACATTCGGACAGACGGTAACTGTCCTGTGCCAAATAACTCACATAGGGATTCTGCGGAGATGGAACCATACCAAGGGCACCCTTAACTGAAGTATCATCACTTCCGTTAGCATGTATCCTCACATAAATTTCACTTCCTCCATCTGCGGCTTTCCGGGCGCGTTCTATATTGCTGATGGCAGTATCATTATCCTCGCGGGTCATGACAACCTGATAGCCTCTCTCTTCCAATTCGTCCCTAAGTGCCAGAGAAATCGTCAGGTTTAATTCATACTCCGGAACTCCCGTATATCTTCCCATGGTTCCGGTCGTTGATTTGGCTTTATAATTACTGGATCCCGGACCATCCGGTTCGGTAGCGCTCATATCCACCCAGGATCCCTGATGTCCCGGATCAATACCTACAATATGCCCATTCCATTTTTCTTCCGTTTCTGATTCCTTTTCTGGTTCCGTTTCGCTCTCTGTTTCAGTCTCAGTCTCGAAAAATTCTGTTACTTTCTCAGTTTCGTTCTTATCTATATTTTCGCTCTCTGTTTCTTTTTCGCTCCATTCTTCCGTTTGAATTTCTTCCCTTTTTTCGGACTCATTCTTCAGATCATACATATTGTATGGTAATATAGAACAACCAGTGATTCCTAATATCATACAAACTAATATGACAGCCAGTCTAAAATTACTAAATTTTTTCATAAAATACCCGTCCTTTTATTCTTATATTGATTCTTTTCTTAAAAGTGATGATTAAATCATTTTCTTAAGTATATAATTCCCTTTTTGTACCGTCAATTAAGAATTACAAAATACTTTTTTAAGTTAAAATGACGGGTTTCTTTTTTAATCAATATCCATCTCCAATTTGTGTGGGATTCAGCTCTGTTGAACCTGCAGGTCCGTCACTGCTGTTTCCAGCATAAATGATTCCATTGTCCCCCTCATATACATGATCATAATCACTGGGAAGTTTTATGTGAGTCCCGTCACTGGTGGTATAATCCTCTTCACCCCTTATATAATCATCCCATGCATCAAACGCGCTGTAGGTATCTCCGCTTCCTATCGTAGTATCCTCAATTTCTTCATATCTGCTCTCAGTTCCATAACTGCTGCTGTAACTTCCCTGCTGCGCCTGATTTTTTGCTTCAAGCATGGCTAACTGAAGTTCCTGTGAATTCAAATTTCTCATCTGCTCATATTCCTGGCTGATGGTGGTACCTGCCGCAAAAGCGTCAAAAATCCGCTGATAACTTTCATGTACATCCTCGTCAGTCCATAAACCATAAATAGCAGGCATACTCCAATAAATTGTATCTGTATAAGATTCATAACCATAAGAACTGAAATCAGAAAAAAGCTCAAATCCGGAAGAAAAGCCTCGAAGAGTTATTTTCTTATTTTCCGCGCTGTAAGTTCTTGTTGCGGTAGTAAAATCTGTTCCCTGAAGCTGCAAGTTCATTCCATACATCTGATTGGCATTGTTAATGTCTTTTATGACAGATGTATTATAATTCTGTTTTGCTTCCTCAATGGAAGCCTTATCCTCCTTCGATAAGGTCCATTGGTATTCCAGAATTGGACTGCATTCATAAATAATAGAAGCCATCAGATCACAGACCTCAGGTGCTTCCCTGTAATTCAAGGTGTGCATCATATCACTGACAGAGTATTTGTCATCTTCTGAAGAAATTTCCATTCCCATCGCATTTGTATATTCCTGCTTAAATTCCCTTCTCGAAATATAGGACAATTTACATTTTCCATCAGGACTGGAAGCTGTCATCCATATAGCGTTTGGACAGGTAATAGATTCACTGTTTATAGATAGATCGATCACCTCTATCGACCATCCTTCAGGAATAACTGTTTTTCCAACCACTGCACCATTAAAACCCGGACTTGTTATCTTTTCCTCTTTTAGATGAAAATCATATTCTGCATTTTCTTCCACCGGTACATCTGCAGGTACGTCTTCTTCTATATCAGAAGATCCTTCATACCAGGAAACAATGGAAGTACCATATGCTGTTAAACTGCTTAAACAAATCATCATAGACAGAATAAATACGAATTTTTTCTTCATAATCCAATTCCTCCTCTTGCCGATTTAATTAATATAAAAAACCACATTCCTATCCTGATAAATAAATTCTACCTGTTTTCTCTTTACCATATCTACCACATAAATACTTTTGTCATTGACAAATGGGCAACCATAGAAAAGGGTTGTCTCACAAAGCATTTTATAAAAATATGCTTTTAATTCGACAACCCTCGCCTGATTTATTATTTATTTTCTTAACTAGTCATACCTGAATCAGTTTCTTCCTTCTGCTCTGTTTCTTCTGTCTTATGCTCGCTTTCCCTGACTCTGGCAATGCTTGCAACCGTATCACCTTCATTTAAATTCATCATTTTTACACCGGAAGTGATTCTTCCAAGAATAGAAATATCGGAACATAGCATGCGGATAATAATGCCTTCGGTATTGATCATCATTATCTCATTTTCTGTATTGACAGCTTTCGCTCCAACTACATTTCCTGTTTTTTCCATGATTTTGTAACACTTCACGCCTTTACCACCGCGGTTTTGGGATGTGAATTCATCTATGGAGGTTAGCTTTCCCATACCCTTTTCTGATACGATCAGGAGATAATTTCCCTGAGTATGCATCTGCATAGCCACCACTTCATCGCCGTCAGCCAGGTTAATTCCTATCACACCCATGGAAACACGCCCGGTCTTTCTCACATCTGTCTCATGGAAACGGATACACTGCCCATATTTTGTCACCAAAAGAATATCTTTGGTGTTATCAGTTCTCTTTACTTCTATCAATTCATCATCTTGTCTGAGACTGATAGCCGCCAATCCTGATTTTCTCACATTGGCATATTCCATAATGGGAGTTTTTTTAACGATACCATTTCTGGTAGCCATGAACAGATAATTTCCCTCCTCAAACTTTTTCATGGGAATCACTGCGGTTATTTTTTCATCCGGCTGCAGCTGAAGCAGATTAACAATAGCCATTCCCCTGGCCGTACGGCTGGCCTCAGGTATTTCATAGGCTTTCAGACGGTAGACCCTTCCCTTATTGGTAAAGAACATCAGATAATGATGCGTGGTGGTCATTAGCAGCTCCTCAATATAATCGTCCTCCAGAGTCTGCATTCCTTTGATTCCTTTTCCTCCACGATTCTGGCTCTTAAAAGTATCCTGGGTCATGCGCTTTATATAACCCATCCTGGTCATAGTAATAACGACATCTTCCTGCGGTATCAGATCTTCCGTAGAAAAATCAAACACATCAAAACCGATGGAAGTTTTTCTCTCATCACCATATTTGTCGCTAATCACCAGAATCTCTTTTTTTATCACACCAAGCAGAAGATTTTCGTCTGCCAGGATTGCTTTCAATTCCTGAATTCTTTTCATCAGTTCCGCGTATTCTGTCTCCAGTTTCTCCCTCTCCAATCCGGTCAGGGCTCTCAGACGCATATCAACGATGGCCTGGGCCTGTACATCTGTCAGACCAAACCGTTCTATCAATGCTTCTTTTGCCAGCTGAGTCGTTCTGGAACCACGGATAATGCGGATGACCTCGTCTATATTATCCAGAGCAATCAGCAAACCCTGTAAAATATGAGCCCTCTCTTCCGCCTTATTCAGATCATATTTTGTTCTTCTGGTGACCACATCCTCCTGATGTTTCAGATAATGATGAAGCATCTCAAGAAGATTCATTACCTTAGGTTTATTATTGATAAGCGCCAGCATGATCACACCGTAGGTATCCTGCAGCTGCGTATGTTTAAATAACTGATTTAAGATAACATTGGCGTTGGCGTCCCGGCGAAGGTCAATACTGATTCTCATACCCTCGCGGCTGGATTCATCGGTAATACCCGTAATACCGTCAATTTTCTTATCTCTCACCAGTTCCGCCATTTTTTCGATCAGCCTGGCTTTATTTACCAGATAAGGCAGCTCCGTTACCACAATGCGGCTCTTGCCGTTTGACAGTGTCTCAATATCCGTCACTGCCCTTACCTTAAGTTTTCCGCGCCCGGTACGATAAGCCTCCTCAATGCCTCTGGTTCCCAGAATCATAGCGCCGGTAGGAAAATCCGGTCCTTTTATAATTTCCATCACTTCTTCCAAAGAAGTTTCCCTCTGTTCTTCCACCCTGTTGTCAATAATCTTTACAACAGCACGGATAACCTCTCTGAGATTGTGGGGAGGAATATTAGTGGCCATACCTACTGCAATACCCGTGGTACCGTTTACCAGCAGATTCGGATATCTGGAAGGAAGAACTGTCGGCTCTTTTTCTGTTTCATCAAAGTTCGGTACATAATCCACCGTATCTTTATTGATATCCGCCAACATTTCCATAGATATTTTGCTTAAACGCGCCTCGGTATAACGCATGGCGGCAGCGCCGTCTCCATCCACGGATCCAAAGTTTCCATGTCCATCTACAAGAGGATATCTGGTAGACCATTCCTGAGCCATATTTACCAGAGCCCCATAAATAGAGCTGTCTCCATGAGGATGATATTTACCCATGGTATCACCCACAATACGCGCGCATTTTCTATGCGGCTTGTCAGGCCCGTTGTTTAACTCGATCATGGAGTAGAGTACACGCCTCTGCACCGGCTTCAGACCGTCCCTAACATCCGGCAGCGCGCGGGAAGCGATTACGCTCATGGCATAATCAATATAAGATTCCTCCATGGTTTTTTTCAGGTCCACTTCGTGTATCTGATCAAAAATATTGTCTTCCACTAAAGTATCCTCCTGTAATTTTATACTATATATCCAAGTTCCTTACTCTTTCCGCATTTTCCTCTATGAATTCTCTGCGCGGCTCCACCTGGTCTCCCATCAGAGTAGTAAAAGTAACGTCAATCTCAGAAGACTGAGCATCATCCATAGTAACACGCTTCAAAATACGTTTTTCCGGATCCATAGTAGTCTCCCAGAGCTGCTCCGCATCCATCTCGCCAAGGCCTTTATAACGCTGAATCTTATTGTTCTGGTCACGGCCTACCTCATTCAGTATATTGGCAAGCTGCTCATCACTGTAAGCGTACCATACTTTCTTATTTCTCTCTAACTTATAGAGAGGAGGAGTAGCAAGATAAACATATCCCTGTTTGATCAGTTCCGGCATAAACCGGTATAAAAATGTCAGCAATAACGTAGCAATATGGGCTCCATCTACATCGGCATCTGTCATGATAATAATCTTGTGATACCTCAATTTAGTAATATCGAAATCCTCATGAATTCCCGTACCAAAAGCAGTGATCATGGCTTTTATCTCCGCATTCCCGTAAATGCGGTCCAATCTTGCTTTTTCTACATTCAAAATTTTTCCGCGCAGCGGCAGGATTGCCTGGGTAGCACGGCTTCTGGCAGTCTTGGCAGAGCCTCCTGCCGAATCTCCCTCAACAATATAGATCTCGCATTTGGAAGGATCTTTGTCTGAACAGTCCGCCAGTTTACCCGGCAGGGATAACCCGTCCAGAGCAGATTTTCTTCTGGTCAGATCTCTGGCTTTTCTGGCTGCCTCTCTGGCTCTCTGGGCCATAATAGATTTCTCCAGAATAATTTTTGCCACCTGTGGATGCTGCTCCAAGTAAATTTCCAATTGATCAGATACTACCCTTTCTACTGCTCCTCTTGCCTCACTGTTACCCAGCTTTTGTTTCGTCTGACCCTCAAACTGAGGCTCCCCTATTTTTATGCTGATGATAGCAGTCAGTCCTTCCCGGATATCATCGCCGGAGAGACTTTCTCCCTCTTTGATCAGCTTATTTGCTCTGGCATAATCATTAAATGTCTTCGTCAGGGCATTCTTAAAACCGGTAAGATGGGTCCCACCCTCCGGGGTTGTAATATTATTTACAAAACTGTAAGATCCTTCTGTGTAAGCATCATTGTGCTGCATGGCAACTTCCACGAGTACGCCGTCCTTTTCACCCTCACAGTAGATAATATCCGGATAAAGAGCCGTCTTTCCTTTATTCAAATAGGTTACAAATTCTTTTATTCCTCCCTCATAGTGAAACGTTCTGATCTTATCCTCTTCCGGACGCTCGTCAATAAGGTTTATTTTAATATTTTTAGTAAGAAAAGCCATCTCCCTAAGGCGCTGTTTCAAAGTATCAAAATCATAGACCGTGTCCTCAAAAATTTCCTTATCCGGCAGGAAGGTAACTTTCGTTCCGGTAAGTTTCGGATCACAGTTTCCCGAAACTTCCAGCTTATAGCAGACATGACCTCTCTCATATCTTTGTTTATAAATCTTACCCTGATTATAAATCTCTACTTCCAGCCATTCGGAGAGAGCGTTTACTACGGAAGCTCCCACACCATGAAGTCCTCCGGATACCTTATATCCCCCTCCGCCGAACTTACCGCCCGCGTGCAATATAGTGAATACCACTTCCACAGCCGGAATACCTGCTTTTGCATTTATCCCCACTGGGATTCCCCTTCCGTTGTCCACAACAGTTATGGAATTATCACCATGGATCGTCACAGTGATTTCACTGCAATAACCCGCTAACGCCTCATCAATGGAATTATCCACAATTTCATATACCAGATGATGAAGTCCTCTGGATGAAGTGCTACCTATATACATACCTGGTCTTTTTCGGACTGCTTCCAGTCCTTCCAGTATCTGAATTTGATCCGCACCGTATTCTGCGCTCATTCTCTTCCTCCTTTTATGAAACTTATATTTCCTGTCTGGTAACGATTCCATTTTTGACATGATAAAGCCTATCTATCTGAAAATGATTTTTTACAAAATCTTCCACTCCTGTGCAGGTGATCAATGTCTGTACATCATTAATACTTTCCAACAGATAACGCTGACGGTTTCCATCCAATTCAGATAATACATCATCCAAAAGAAGTACCGGTGTATCCTTACTTTTTTTCTTCACCAATTCAATTTCAGCCAGCTTCAGGGAAAGTGCTGTAGTCCTCTGCTGTCCCTGGGAACCATATTTTCTTAAATCTATGTTTTTTATATTAAACACCAGGTCATCTCTGTGGGGACCTGTATGAGAAACTTTTAGCTTTACATCTCTTTCTCTGCTTTTCCTAAGCTGTCTATCAAATTCTTGTTCCGATACATTTTTTTCGTAGGATAATTTCAAATCTTCCCTGTCGCCGGATAACTTCTTATGTATCTCATAAATAATTTCATTTAACTGTTTCACAAATTCGTCTCTGGAACGTATCACCTGACATCCATATTCCACCATCTGCCTGTCCCATATATCCAGCATATCTTCATATTCCGGATGAAAAGAAATGTCTTTAAGCAGTCTGTTTCTCTGCATCAGGATTCTATTATAATTTGTCAGGTTATGAACATAAATTCTATTTAACTGACAAAGTTCCATATCCAAAAACCTTCTTCTCTCCGATGGACCATTTTTTATAATATTCAGATCTTCCGGTGAGAAAAAAATAAAATTTCCAAGACCTATCAGTTCACTGGCCCTTCGAATAGGAATTCCATTGATGGCAATCCCCTTTGCCTTATTTCTCTTCAGATGCATATCAATCTGATAAGAGATTTCATGCTTTGAGAGGATCATTCTAATATGAGATTCCTCCTGGTCCAACTTAATAATCTCCCTATCCCTGCTGTCGCGATGAGATTTTGTCGTTCCGCACAGATACACTGATTCCAGAATATTTGTCTTTCCCTGGGCATTATCTCCGTAGAAAAGATTTGTACCCTCATGGAAAGAAAGAAAAAGACTCTCATAATTCCTAAAATTTTCCAGCTTAATTGATTCTATTTTCATTTCACAATTCTTACAGTCTCTCCATCAAAGGATATTTCATCACCATCATATAACTTTTTTCCCCTCTGGGTCTGCGTCTGGCCGTTCACCTTTACCAGTCCGTCTTTAATCACCAATTTAGCATCCACCCCAGATTCGCAAAGACCCACAGCTTTCAGAGCCTGACCTAACTTTATATATTCTTCTCTTAACTTAATTTCCATACATACCTCTATGCTAAAAGCGGAGAATCTTTAAGCCACAAAATTAACCGGAAGGATAAGATAAATATAAGTTTCCTTTTCGTCCCTTATAAAGCAGGGGGCTTTTGAATTTACATAATAAATATCAATATCCTCATCGTCTATTACCCTCAGAGAATCCATCAAAAACTTGGGATTGAAACCTATCATAATATCTTTTCCTTCTTTTTTAATATCAATGATCTCGTCCATAGAACCAATCTGAGAGTTTATTTTTAATTCCATCACTTCATCATCTATACTTATAACAATTGGTTTTTTATCTCCCTCTTTTACCATTAAAGCAGCACGGTCAATACAGTCCAGCATTTCCTTCTTATTGATCGTCACCTTTGTCTCGTAATCACTGGAGATCATGTGATCGATTCTAAAATAATTTCCCTCTATCAATCTGGAGACCACAATGGTCTGATCAAACTCAAACATAATATGATTTTGCGTAAAGTAGATTTGTACAAAATCTTCCGTCTCTCCGGAAAGAATCTTGGAAATCTCATTCAGTGTCTTTCCCGGAACGATCACTTTCTTAGAACCATAACTGTCTTTCAATTCAATATTTCGAATCGCGATTCGGTGTCCATCCAAAGCAACTACTTTTAACTCATTATCGCTGATTTCAAATAATTCGCCGGTCATTATCTTATTACTTTCGTTAACAGCAATAGAAAATAACGTCTGACGAATCACTTCTTTTAGTGTGAATTGAGAAATAATAACCCTTTCATTCTTCTCAATCATTGTAAGATTAGGAAAATCCTCTCCTTCTTTTCCCATAATATTGAATTTCGCTTTTTCGCAAATAATATGGGTATTTCTCTTTTCATCCGATTCGATCGTAACATCACTGTCCGGAAGTTTACGAATAATTTCTGAAAAAAGTTTCGCATCCAGTGCAACGATTCCCCTGGATTCAATACGTCCTTCTACAACAGTTTCTATTCCAAGCTCCATATCATTTGCTGTAAATTTAATCTTTCCCGCGGATGCGTCAATAAGAATACATTCCAAAATCTTCATAGTGGTTTTTGAAGGAACTGCTTTCATCACAATATTAACGCCTTTTAAAAGATCTGATTTTGAACAGATGATTTTCATAAACAAACTTCCTTTCTCCTGATGCGTTTACCATATAAAAAAATAAATAAAAAATCCTTAGTATTATCCTTAGGGGATGTGAATATGTGCAAAAGTCCTCTCATCCTTTTAAAAGCAAGAAAAATCCAAAAGAAAAGGTGTGTGTAAAACCAAGGACAAGTTATGGATAATTCTCAAGTTATACACATCTTAAAATTCCTGCAAATCAAAATTAAGAGGTTGATAAAATTGATTATACAATATATTGTGAGGATTGTACACTTGTCTCCACACCCTGATGAAAAAAATTATGTGGATAAGTGGATAAGAATGTGGATAACTTTTAGTTGGAATTTAATTTTTTTATAATAATTTCCACTGTATTGTGAAGCGTTTCAGAGGATTTTAACTCATCTTCTATTTTGTTTACGCCATGAATAACAGTAGAATGATCTCTCTTTCCCATATATTCGCCTATTTCTTTGTAGGGCGTATCAACGATCTGTCTGCAAAGATACATGGCAATCTGCCTTGGAACCGCAATGTTGTTGCTCCGCTTGTTGCTGACAATATCGGCGGCAGAAATATTGAAATGTTCTGCTACTGTATCAATGATGAGTTGAGGCGTGATCACATGTTTAGTGTCAGGAGAGATCATATCTTTAAGAGCTTCTTCTGCCAGCTGTACTGTTATATCCTTATGTTCCAGGTGACTTAAGGCAACAAGTTTATTTAATGCTCCTTCCAGTTCACGTATATTGGATTTGATATTGGAGGCAATAAACTGGATTACTTCATTATCAATATTATAACCGTCGGTCTCCTCTTTCTTATGAAGAATAGCCATTCTTGTCTCATAATCAGGGGAAGAAATATCTGCCAGAATACCCCACTCAAATCTGGATTGAAGTCTGGCTTCCAGAGTTTCTATTTCTTTTGGAGGCTTATCACTGGAGATGATAATCTGCTTGTTATCTCCGTGCAATTCATTAAAAGTGTGAAAAAATTCTTCCTGTGTCGATTCTTTTCCTATAATGAATTGGATATCATCTATCAACAGAACATCAACGCTGCGATATTTTTCACGGAAAGAAGACATAGCTGTATTATTTCCGTTTCTAATAGCATCAATCAATTCATTTGTAAAGGATTCACTGGTAACATAGAGAACCTTTTTGTTGGGACTTTGTGATATTATAAAATGTGCAATGGAGTGCATTAGGTGAGTTTTACCCAGTCCGGCTCCCCCGTATATAAATAGAGGATTGTACATTTTTCCGGGGGATTCCGCCACGGCTAATGCAGCCGCATGAGCAAATTTATTGTTATTTCCTACTACAAAGGTGTCGAAGGTATATTTTGGGTTTAAATTTGCCTTTTCAATGGCAGTATTAGAGGCTTTGTTTTTGAATGGGGAAGAAGTTGAAAACTTACCTTCTTCTTCCTCGGCCTGCTCAGGAAGTACAAATCTGATATCATATTCCGTTCCGGTGAATTCGGCAATGGCCACACGAATAGGGAACATATATTTTTTTTCTATATAGTTGATAGCCATCTGTTTGGATGGAACCAAAATCGTAACTACTTTATCGGTGACACTGTAGACCTGAAGCGGAAGCAGCCAAGTCTTGAAAGAAATATCAGAAAGTTCATGTTCTTCTTTTACAGTATAGAGGATATCTTCCCATTTTTCTCTGATGAGGTCCATAGTAAAACTACTCCTTAACGCATTTTTCCCTACAATAATATTAAAACAAACAGCGGAATTTATCAATCATAAATTTGAGGAAACGGGGGTATAAAATAAAGATAAAAATGGAAAAGTGACAGGAATGTGTATAACTCGATTCAGTTTTACACCATTCTTTTTTTAGAAAAACATGGTAAATATAAGGAAAAGAAAATTAATAAATAATTAATTCACATAAATTCATAGGATTATCCACAACTTATCAACAAAATGTGGATAAAAAGATTTCAAAATTATTCAGTATTTACTTGACTTGTGGCTTTTTTATTAATATAATCGAAGTGATGTTCTCTAAAGCGCAATTTAAAGAATACGCCAATATATGATAGATATTTGGTTTAGAAAAGGAGGTGTCAGACCTATGAAAATGACATTTCAGCCGAAAAAGAGATCCAGAGCGAAAGTTCATGGATTTAGAGCAAGAATGAGCACTGCTGGCGGAAGAAAAGTTTTAGCTGCCAGAAGAGCAAAAGGAAGAAAAGTATTGTCAGCGTAGGCCACCGAAAAGTGGTCTTTTCCTTTATAAAGGGAGTTATCTATGGAATTTTCTGAATCCTTGAAAAAGAACAGCGATTTTCAGTTTATCTATCGAAACGGAAAATCCTATGGAAATAAATATCTGGTAATGTACGTTTCTCGAAAGGCAGAAGAAGAAAAGAATGCCGGAAGAAACCGTATAGGGATATCAGTTAGTAAAAAAGTAGGAAATAGCGTAGTGAGACATCATATTACCAGATTGATTCGGGAAAGCTATCGTTTAAATGAAAAAAGATTTGTTGGTGGTCTTGATATGATCGTAATTGCAAGGCCTGGTGCGAAAGAAAGAAATTTCTTTGAAATCGAGAGCGCACTGATTCATTTGTCAAAAATTCATGGAATTTTAAAGAAAGATGAAACAACAGAATTAGAAAAAGAAAAGAATGATAAGAATTGAAAAAAATTTTAATCATACTGATAAGATTGTATCAGAAGTACATTTCTCCTGTGAAAACAACGAAATGTCCCTATTTCCCCTGCTGTTCCCAGTATGGTCTGGAGGCCATTGAAAAACATGGGGCATTCAAAGGAGGAATTTTGACAGCATGGAGAATAATTCGATGCAATCCATTTTCAAGGGGAGGATATGATCCTGTTCCTTAAAACTGGGAGGAATAAAAAAAATATGTTATTAACCAAAAACAGCACATTCATAATAGGTCCTATTGCGAGTTTACTGGGTTATATTATGAATGCCATTTTCTGGCTTCAGTCTCAGATCGGATGGGCAAATATAGGTCTTTGTATTATCCTGTTTACAATAGTTATATATATGATTTTGACGCCTCTGACGATTCAACAGCAGAAGTTTTCCAGATTGTCTGCCAAAATGAATCCGGAACTGCAGGCAATCCAGAAAAAGTATAAAGGTAAAAACAGCGATCAGGCCGCTATGATGAAGATGAATGAGGAAACTCAGGCTGTTTACGCCAAATATGGCGTAAATCCTATGGGAAGTTGTCTTCAGTTGATCATTCAGATGCCGATTTTGTTTGCACTCTACCGTGTTATATGGAATATTCCTGCATATGTTAATCTTGTAAAAGAAGCATTTCTTCCGCTTGCAGAAAAATTAATGTCCGCTTCCGGTGCTCAGGATTTTCTTTCAGGGGCAGCAAAATCTTTGAATGTCTCTTTTGGTGAGATGACGAATTTAACCATCGTAGACGTTCTCTATAAATTTAAGCCTGATAATTGGAAGGAACTTACGCAGCAGTTTCCTGACCTGTCCGAATTAATTGCAAGCACTCAGACCAAGGTTGACAGTATGAATAATTTTCTAGGTCTGAATATTGCAGATTCACCGATGAATATTATAACTTCTGCGGCAAAGACAGGAGCTATACTTATGCTTATCGGCGCGGTTATGGTGCCGCTGCTTGCAGCTTTGACTCAGTGGCTGAATGCAAAGCTGATGTCCGTTGCCAATGATAAAAATGGAAATAAACCGGCAGCGGAAGATAATATGGCAAATACCATGAAAACGATGAATACGGTAATGCCTATTATGTCAGCAGTTTTCTGTCTTACATTGCCGGTAGGTATGGGTATTTACTGGATTGCCGGTGCGGTAGTGAGAAGTATTCAGCAGTTGGTTATAAATAATCATATTGATAAAATCGATATGGACGAATTGCTTCAGAGAAATTTGGAAAAAGCAAACAAAAAGAGAGAAAAGCGAGGACTTCCTCCTCAGAAAATGACCAATAATGCAAAAATTTCCACAAGAAATATAGATACCAGCTATACTTTAAAAAATACTGTAGTAAAGAGCAAGAAGGCTGATATTCAAAAAGAAGTTGGAAAGATTCCTGAGAATGTTTCTTCTAAAAGATACGCAAAACCGGGAAGTCTGGCCGAAAAGGCTATGATGGTAAAAGAGTATAATGATAGTCATAATAAGAAATAGGGAGTAAAAAATGGAAGAATATATTAAAGTAAGCGCAAAAACGGTAGATGATGCCATTATAGAAGCTTCCATTCAGCTTGGCACCAGCAGTGATAATATAGAATACAGAGTAATTGAAAAAGAAACCAAAGGCTTCCTGGGTATCGGAGCAAAAAAAGCTGTGATCGAGGCAAAGAAAAAGAAGAGAGAAGAAGAAGACATCATAAAAGAGGTTTTCGGCAATAAGAAAAAAGAGACTTCTGTCAAAAAGGAAGCTAATAAGTCAGAAAAAGTGGAAAAACCGGTTCAAAAACAGGAAAAAAATGTAAAAAAACAAGAAAATAAAAAGCCGGAGAAAGAAGTAAAAAAAGAAAACAAAGAAATCAAAAAAGAGGAAAAGAAAGAAACAAAAGACGTAGTAGTAATTAATCTAAAGAAAGATACTAAGAAAAATTCCTCAGAAGAAAAGAAAGAAGTTGTGAAAGAAAATAAGGAAAAAGAAGCAAAGGTTACGAAGGTTACCAAAATTCCGGCAGATCCGAAGGAAGTGGAAGGAAAAGCAGAAGAATTCCTGAAAAAATTGTTTGATACTATGGATATGAAAGTAGAGATACATGCGGAATATGCGGAAGATACCCTGAATATCGAACTTTCAGGAGATGATATGGGAGTTCTTATCGGTAAGAGAGGGCAGACTCTAGATTCAATCCAGTATCTGACAAGTTTGGTAGTAAATAAAGGAAAATCTTCTTATGTGCGTGTAAAGCTGGATACGGAAAATTACAGAGACAGAAGAAAAGCTACTCTGGAAAACCTGGCAAAAAATATAGCTTTCAAAGTAAAGAAGACCAGAAGACCCGTTTATCTTGAGCCAATGAATCCTTATGAGAGAAGGATTATTCATTCTGCGCTTCAGAATGATCCATATGTGACGACTCACAGCGAAGGCGAAGAACCCTGCAGAAAAGTTGTGGTTACTTTGAAGAAACGTGAAAAGAACTATTATCAAAAGAAGAATGTTCAGGAAGTAAAGGAAGAAACACCGCAAGAATAAAAGTATGAGGGGGCTGTTGAAAAACAGCCCCTTTTGTTGTAAGATGAATAATGTGTAAATACTTCGGATTACCTGAACAGTTAAAAAATATTCATATAGAGGTTAGATATGCAGAGTAGGGATACGATTGCAGCGATTTCTACCGCAGTGAGTGAATCGGGCATTGGTATTGTTCGTATCAGCGGAGAAGATGCTTTTTCTATTGCAGACAAGGTATATCGTTCAAAAGGAAATCAAAAAGTTCTTTCCAGACAGTCTTCTCATACGATACATTATGGCTTTATTTATGATGGGGATGAAGAGATTGACGAAGTTTTGGTAATGCTTATGAGAGGACCCCGTAGTTTTACAGCGGAAGACACGGTGGAAATTAATTGTCACGGTGGAGTGTATGCTATGAAGCGTGTCCTGGAGACGGTGATACGCTATGGAGCAAGACCTGCACAGCCGGGAGAATTTACGAAGCGTGCCTTTTTGAATGGAAGGATTGACCTTTCCCAGGCAGAGTCTGTTATTGATGTGATACAGGCAAAAAATGAGTATGCTCTAAAAAGTTCTTTAAGCCAGCTAAGAGGTGCGGTGAAAGAGGCTTTGATTTCCCTGAGAAAAGAAATTATCTATCATATTGCTTATATTGAATCAGCTTTGGATGATCCGGAACACATCAGTTTGGATGGCTATCCGGATAGATTAACAAAAGAAAATGAAAGATGGATGAAAAAAATCTCTCATCTAATAGAATCTTCTGAGAACGGACGAATCATAAAAGAGGGAATTAAGACAGTTATTGTAGGAAAACCCAATGCTGGAAAATCTTCTCTTTTGAATACTTTGGTAGGCGAAGAAAGGGCTATTGTTACAGATATTGCAGGAACTACCAGAGATATATTGATCGAAACCATCAATTTGAATGGAATTACTCTGAATATAGTGGATACTGCAGGCATCCGGGATACCCAGGATATTGTTGAAAAAATTGGTGTAGAGCGTGCCAGAGAATACGCAAAGGATGCGGATCTGATTATTTATGTGGTAGATTCTTCTACGAAGTTGGACGATAATGATGAAGAAATCATTAATCTACTTCGGGGAAAAAAAGCTATTATTCTACTAAATAAAACGGATCTTGATCCGATAACTACAGTAGAAATATTGAGAAAAAAAATAAAGAATCACAAAATTATCCCTGTTTCTGCCAGAAGAAAGACAGGAATTGAAGAATTAGAAAATAATTTAAAAGAAATGTTCTATCAGGGAGAAATTTCTTTTAATGACCAAGTGTATATAACCAACATTCGGCAGAAAAATTTGTTGATAGAGGCGCTGGAAGATTTAAAACAGGTGAATAACAGTATTCAGATGGAGATGCCAGAGGACTTTTTCTCTATCGATCTGATGAGCGCTTATGAAGCACTGGGGGAAATCACTGGAGAAAAGGTAGGGGAAGACCTGGTAAATGAAATATTCAGTAAATTCTGTATGGGAAAATAAAAACTGATAATAAAATTGAGTTTGGTGCAGGTATGAATATAGAAAAAATAAATCATTTGGAAGAAAATGTAGATATCGTTATTGTTGGTGCGGGACATGCCGGTTGTGAAGCGGCTTTGGCCTGCGCCAGACTAGGTTTGGAAACAATATTGTTTACAGTCAGTGTAGACAGTATAGCCATGATGCCATGCAATCCCAATATAGGTGGAAGTTCCAAAGGGCATCTGGTAAGGGAAGTGGATGCCCTGGGCGGAGAAATGGGACGAAATATTGATAAGACTTTTATTCAGTCAAAAATGTTGAATAAATCCAAAGGTCCTGCGGTTCATTCCCTGCGTGCTCAGGCGGATAAGGCAGAATACAGCCGTCAAATGAGAAAAACTCTGGAAAATACAGATCATTTGACAATCCGTCAGATGGAAGTGACGGATATTATTGTGGAAGATGGAAAACTTACAGGAGTAAAAACATATTCGGGTGCTGTCTATCACTGCAAAGCGTGTGTACTCTGTACAGGAACGTATTTGAAGTCCAGATGTATTTACGGAGATGTAAGCAGCTACACAGGTCCTAATGGACTTCAGGCTGCCAATCATCTGACAGCTTCTCTGAAAGAACATGGAATTGAGATGTATCGCTTTAAAACAGGTACACCAGCCAGGATTGATAAGAGATCCATCGATTTTTCAAAGATGGAGGAACAATTTGGTGATGAACAGATTATTCCTTTTTCGTTTGATACAAATCCGGAGGATGTACAGATCCAGCAGATTTCTTGCTGGCTTACCTACACAAATGAAGAGACACATCGTATTATTAGGGACAATTTAGATCGTTCTCCACTCTACTGCGGAATGATAGAGGGTACCGGTCCCCGTTACTGTCCTTCCATTGAAGATAAAGTGGTACGCTTCGCTGATAAAAACCGCCATCAGGTTTTTATTGAGCCTGAAGGATTATCTACAAATGAAATGTATATCGGTGGAATGTCTAGTTCTTTGCCGGAAGATGTTCAGATAGCCATGTACCGCTCTGTGCCAGGATTGGAAAATGCGAAAATAGTGAAAAATGCATATGCGATTGAATACGACTGTATCAATGCAATGCAGCTTTTGCCAACACTGGAATTTAAGAAGATTAGAGGACTGTTCAGTGGTGGCCAGTTTAATGGTAGTTCAGGATATGAGGAGGCAGCTGCCCAGGGGCTTCTTGCTGGAATCAATGCGGCCATGTATGTGTTAGAAAAAGAGCCTTTAACTATTGATAGATCAGAAGGGTACTTAGGTGTACTGGTGGACGATCTGGTGACAAAAGAAAACCACGAGCCTTATCGGATGATGACTTCCCGCTCTGAATACCGTCTTTTGCTGCGTCAGGATAACGCAGATATGAGATTGACTCCCAAGGGGTATAAGGTAGGTTTGATATCCGAAGAAAGATATCAAAAATTATTAAAAAAACAGGATCAAATACAGAGAGAAATGAAGCGTGTTGAGCAGAATGTGGTGGGAGCTACCAGAAAAGTGGAAGAATTTCTTAAAAATCATGGGAGTACGCCTCTGAAAACATCATCAACCATCGGAGAATTGATTCGAAGGCCGGAATTGGATTATGATATGCTTTCTGAGATAGATGAAAATCGTCCATTGCTTTCGCAGGAAGTGAAAGATCAGGTTAATATTAATATTAAATATGATGGATATATTCGTCGTCAGCTCAGACAAGTAGAACAGTTTAAAAAGTTGGAGAGAAAAAAAATACCGGAAAATCTGGATTATGATCAGATTTCAAGTTTAAGGATAGAAGCAAGACAAAAGTTGAAAGAAATTCGCCCAATCTCTGTTGGACAGGCGTCGCGTATTTCCGGAGTCTCTCCAGCGGATATTTCAGTACTGCTGATCTATCTGAGAGAGGAATAAATTGCTATAAAGCATGCTATTGAAAAAAGATACGGAGGAAACAGTGGAATATAATGTAAAACCCCTGATAGACGGATGTAAAAATTTTGGAATTACCTTATCTGATGAGCAAGTAGAGCAGTTAATTATTTATTATGAAAATCTGATTGAAAAAAATAAAGTAATGAATCTGACAGGAATAACAGACTTTCAGGATGTTTTGATAAAGCATTTTCTGGACAGTCTTTCTATAGTAAAGGCTATGGACATGAAAAATGTAAATAAAATCCTGGATATTGGAACGGGTGCAGGCTTTCCTGGCATACCTTTGAAAATTGTTTTTCCGGAAAAAGAATTTGTTTTGTTAGATTCTCTGAATAAAAGAATAAAATTTATACAGGAAATCATTGATAAATGTCGATTAAAAAAGATAATTGCTGTACATGGAAGAGCGGAAGAAATCGTAAAGAAAAAGGAGTACAGAGAAGCATTTGATCTGTGTGTGTCCAGGGCTGTGGCAAATTTATCGTCACTTTCAGAGTACTGTCTTCCATATGTAAGGATAGGAGCCTATTTTGTTTCATATAAATCGGCAAATATCGATATGGAATTAGAAAATTCGAAAAATGCAATAAAAATACTTGGAGGAGAAATAAGAAATAAAGTTTCTTTTATTCTTCCTAATAGTGATATTGAGAGATGTCTCATATTGATAGAAAAAATGAAAGCAACACCGGCCAAATATCCTAGAAAAGCCGGGTTGCCTTCGAAAGAACCGTTGCAATGATTATAATTATAAAAGAAAATTCTCTATTGTGGAAAAAGTATCTTCCGGGGCTTCTAATTGTGGAAGAAGTTTTGTTCCACTTAATAAGATTGTGGAAATGTTTTCATTTAATTTATGATAACTTTCTGCAGTCTCTTTTTTGTTTTCTGCCTTTGCCCCATAGATGATCAGTATATTATTGTCAAGACTATGCAGTGCTTTCCTGATATTTATATTTACATATTGACCGTCAATGCTTGCCATAAGAAATTTTCCATTTCCACTCACCCGGTGAGCAGATTCGTAGTAGGCGTCAATATATTTTGACTGAACGCGGAACGGATTATAGAGAAAATTTTCTGTCAAAGAGTATTCTACATTCTGACGGCAATATATGATATGATAAATAAAAGTTCCAATTACTGGGATACTCATAATTCCAAGAATTACTTTTGAACGGTCATCGGGAAGCTGATCCATTTTATTTAAACTTGGTGGATTGATCATTACTATTTTGTCAATCAGTTCCTTGTCACTGTAAGCAGACATAGTGAGAAAAGAACTCGATAATCCGGTAACAACAACATCCGTTTTTTCTTTGATAACATTCCGTATAAAATCGGAAATCAACTGGACATACAGATAACTTGTATATGTGAGACCAGGTTTATCGGATCTGCCGCAACCAAGAAGATCAATCGTATATACAGTATGATTTCTACTCAGTTTATGCTCTAATTGACTCCATTCAAAACCAGAAGACGAACAATTAAGATCATGGATTAAAAGTAATGGACTACCTGAACCAATCTTTCTATAAAATATATTTCCAAGTTTCCAATGATGAAATTTTCCAACATCCGGCTTTAATATATTTTTGACAGTAGCAGAGGAAGAAATTATTTGATTTACTGTATGCATAGCTCCCAGTGCAATTGTGTTCAGCACAAAAAGATGTTTTAATTTATATTTCAATTTCGACATTTCAGCTGCCTCCCCTTTACATTCTTATCTATATAGTATAAACTAAAAGTTACGAAGATACAAGTAAAAACGATAGAAGGTGATTAAAATTGCTTGATCAATATATTATGAATCAACTTGAAAAAATTGATGAGGAGTTTCATAAACTTGAAGAAAAACTGCGACGATTGCATATGGAAGAGGAAAGCAGTAATCATATTATAAAGAAACTTCTCGATGAAGAAGATGTCGGCATTGAATTTTTTTCTCCAAGAAATTCTGAGGATTCTACCCGTCAAAAGGTAAGTAGAATAAAGAAACAAATAGAAGACATCCGTCAGGAACAGGCGAGTGTAACAGATGAATTGACAAAACTAAAGGAGGAAGAAAACCGTTATCAGGAAATGCTATTAGAAATAAGAGAAAAGAAGGAAAATAATTCCAGTAAACTAAGTAAATCCGCTATACATTTTGAAAATGATAAGAATAAAAGGGAAGAAACTATCGAAAAGAGAGAAGATCTAAATAATAGTTTGGATAAAGAGGAATTGAAAAAAATTCTTAAGAGAATAGACAAATGTTTAAATTTATTAAATACTAATCGTACACAGTGTAAAAATGAGATGATCAACTTGAAGTATTATCTAAAGGCTTTGATTTCCAGTAAATAAATCATTTATATACTAGAATGTTTCACGTGAAACATAATTAAGTACCTACACATAAACTTAAAAATGTTTCACGTGAAACATTAAAACTAATTTGATGATGTAAGGGTCAAAAGACCTTTTGACTCCAACATCATTAATCAGCGTTCTCCTAAGTAATACTGTATTTTGTATAGTTTTATTTATATTAAAGTAGAATTTAGATGGTTAGTATGATAAAATGATATTCAGTGAACTTAAAAGCATTTAAAAATGAGGAGATAAATAATTAATGGGAAGAACAATTGTGATTGCCAACCAAAAAGGTGGAGTAGGAAAAACAACTACGTCAATTAATTTATCAGCTTCTTTGGCAAAATTAGAAAAAAAGGTACTGGTAATAGATATGGATCCCCAGGGAAATACTACTAGTGGATTGGGAGTAGATAAGGAAAATGCAGAAAATAATGTATATGAACTTTTACTCGGTGAATGTGAAATAAAGGATTCTATTATTAAGGACGTATATTCTAATTTATCTGTAATACCTTCTAATATCAATCTGGCTGCAGCAGAAATAGAGTTAATTGGAATTGATGAAAAAGAGTTTATATTAAAGAAGGCGCTCGATCAGGTAAAAGAAGAATATGATTTTGTTATCATTGATTGTCCTCCTTCTCTTAACTTACTTACGATAAACTCTATGTGTGCAGGTGACACTGTTTTGGTTCCAATACAATGTGAATATTACGCATTGGAAGGATTGACGCAGTTGATGCATACGATTCAACTTGTCACAGACCGATTGAATCCTGATTTGGAAATAGAGGGTGTGGTCTTTACCATGTATGATGCCAGAACAAACCTGTCATTGCAGGTGGTGGAGAATGTAAAGAGTAATTTGAAACAAAATATATACAAGAGTATTATTCCAAGAAATGTCAGATTGGCAGAAGCTCCCAGCTATGGTATGCCGATAACGGAGTATGATGCAAAATCTACCGGAGCGGAAAGTTATCTATTACTAGCTGAGGAAGTAATACATAGAGGAGAAGAATAAAATGGCAGTAAAAAAGACAGGGTTGGGAAAAGGCTTGGATACCATGATTCCAGTTTATTCCACGAAACCAAAATCAGTAAAAGAGACAGTGGAAATAAAAAAAAATGAAACGCTGGTAAATATTAATGAGGTTGAGCCGAACCGGGAACAACCTCGAAAAAAATTTGATGAGGACGCTCTGCTGGAGTTATCGGAATCAATTAAGCAGTATGGAGTTTTACAGCCACTCATCGTGCAGAAAAGAGAGGATTATTATGAAATAATTGCCGGCGAGCGTCGTTGGCGAGCTGCGAAGATGGCGGGATTGAAGGAAATACCGGTAATTGTTAAAAATTTTACAGAACAGGAAATCGTAGAAATCTCATTGATTGAAAATATACAGAGAGAAGATTTAAACCCAATAGAAGAAGCACAGGCCTATAAGAGACTATTAACAGAATTTCAGCTAAAACAGGATGAAGTGGCCGAGCGGGTTTCAAAGAGCCGGACAGCTGTGACAAATTCCATGAGACTTTTAAAACTTGACACCAGAGTTCAGCAAATGCTCATTGATGATATGATTACTACCGGTCATGCCAGAGCGCTTCTAGCTGTAGAGGATGGAGACTTACAGTGGAAGCTGGCAAATCAGGTTTTTGATGAAAAACTGAGCGTCCGAGATGTGGAAAAATTGATGAAGTCCCTTCAGAAAGAAAAAAAGGAGAAAGAGGAGAAAAAAGATAACGTTTACGATTATATTTATCAGGATATGGAAGAGAAGATGAAAGCAATTCTTGGAACTAAGGTAACGGTCAATCACAGAAGCGATAATAAGGGGAAAATAGAAATTGAATATTATTCCAACGATGAATTGGAACGTATATATGATATGTTGCAAAAAATAAATAAAAATATGTAATTTTTAGGTGATTCCAGGCAGTTACATAGAGAAGAGATCAGGGAGTATTATTAAGGGAGGAATAGTAAATGCAGAGCAGAATTTTAGATTCTCTCGGATTTGATCCGGGAATCATTGTCATTATCATAATGGCGATCATGGTATTTGTTTTGTTATATATGGTCAGGGTTTCCATGAAACTTACCAGGTTTTTAAAGAGGTACCGCATATTCATGCGAGGAAAAGACGCGGTGTCCCTGGAAAAAGCTTTTGCCCAGAAATTTCTTGAGGTGGACCGGCTCATCGAAGTAAGTAAGAATCAGGCGAATGAGATTAACCGGATTAAAGAGATTTTGTCCAGGACCACAAATAAGATTGGCATTGTGAAGTACGATGCTTTTCCTGATGTAGGAGGTAAATTGAGCTTTGCGCTGGCCATGCTGGATGAGAGTAATACAGGTTTTGTATTAAATGCTATTCATGGGAGAGAAGGGTGCTATACTTATGTGAAAGAGATTGTGAAAGGTGAATCCTATATTGTGTTAGGTCAGGAAGAAAAGGAAGCGCTGCGGCAGGCAGTAAATTATCTTGGAGATATGTAAAAGAACACTTGGTATTCAAAAATTTCTGTGATATTATGGTAGTCGGCAGGTTTATCTGCTTTGAGTGAATACGAAACTCATAGAAAGGAAAAAACAATGTTAGATATAAAATTTGTGAGAGAGAATCCTGATGTTGTAAGACAGAACATAAAAAACAAATTTCAGGATGCAAAATTGCCTTTAGTGGACGAAGTTTTGAGACTGGATAAAGAAAACCGTGAGATCAAGCAGGAACTTCAGGCTCTGCAGGCGGACAGAAACCGCATTTCCAAGGAAATAGGAAAGCTGATGGCCCAGGGAAAAAAAGAAGAGGCTGAAGAGACGAAGAAGAAAGTAGCGGAATTTGCTAAGCGTATGGAAGAGCTGGCAGCCAAAGAAAAGGAAGTCGAAGTTGATCTAAAAAAGAATATGATGATAATCCCGAATATCATTGATCCATCTGTACCGATCGGTAGGGATGATAGTGAAAATGTAGAAATTGAGCGTTTTGGAGAGCCTGTCGTTCCGGATTTTGATATTCCTTATCATACTGAGATCATGGAAAAATTTGACGGAATTGATATGGATGCCGCCGGAAGAGTGGCGGGAAATGGTTTCTACTATCTGATGGGCGATATTGCCAGACTGCATTCTTCTATTATCTCTTATGCCAGGGATTTTATGATCGGCAGAGGCTTTACTTACTGTGTGCCTCCTTTCATGATCCGGAGCAATGTGGTGACAGGGGTTATGAGTTTTGCTGAAATGGACGCAATGATGTATAAGATTGAGGGGGAGGATCTGTATCTGATCGGAACCAGCGAACACTCCATGATCGGTAAATTCATTGATACTATTAATCCGGAAGAAAAACTTCCATATACGTTGACCAGTTATTCTCCTTGTTTCCGTAAGGAAAAGGGCGCTCATGGCATTGAGGAACGCGGCGTTTATCGTATCCATCAGTTCGAAAAACAGGAGATGATCGTGGTCTGCAAGCCTGAGGAAAGCCCTATGTGGTACGATAAGCTGTGGCAGAATACCGTAGATTTCTTCCGCACACTGGATATTCCGGTGCGTACTCTGGAGTGCTGTTCCGGTGATCTGGCAGATCTGAAAGTAAAATCCCTGGATGTGGAGGCATGGTCTCCCCGTCAGAAGAAGTATTTTGAGGTGGGAAGCTGTTCCAATCTTGGGGATGCGCAGGCCAGAAGACTGGGCATCCGCGTAAAAACGAAGGATGGAAAGAAATATTTTGCTCATACCCTGAACAATACAGTAGTGGCTCCCCCGAGAATGCTGATCGCTTTCCTTGAAAATAATCTGCAGGCAGACGGAAGCGTGAAAATTCCGGCGGCCCTTCAGCCATATATGGGCGGACAGACAGTCATAGAAGTAAAACAGGATAAATAATATAATGTTAAGATAAAAAGGTCAAAATCATTGATGTCCGCACGAAATGGGGTTATGGCCGAATACGAGGGGGTGAAGTCATGCATTCTTTTTTGAGAGCCATCGGGTTTAGTGATTCCATGTCTACAGAGTATGATGTGGAATTGCTGTTGGAGGATGTTTTCAAAAATTATCAACATCGTGAGGCAGTGAAAGAGGAAGATGGAAAGAGAGCTTTTATTGAGATGGATAAGAGCTTTGGACCGGAGATCGGAATTAAACTTTGCGGTGAGCTGGATGAACATGGCTTTCACCGCCAATACTATTTTCCTTACCTGAACGGAAGTGGAGAGACCAGTTCCGAAGATCTGTCAATGGAGCGGCGTGCCAACGGTGATTCCTATGTGGGAGTGTGTGATGACGGACGAGTGGGCTGTTCTCTGATTTTCTATCTCCAAAATTCTGCTAATCTAAGACAGGAGAGCCTTC
Organism: uncultured Lachnospiraceae bacterium; assembly: GCA_902802515.1. GTDB lineage: Bacteria > Bacillota > Clostridia > Lachnospirales > Lachnospiraceae > Merdiplasma. The sequence continues at coordinate 25,019 of CADCMM010000003.1, read as the reverse complement.
TAAATCATTTGAAGGGAAACCGTGTCACAACTACTTTTTCAGGACTCTCTTTGAATGGCATGATTTTGCTCCCCATCAAGGAAAATGAAACTCAGAAAGAAAAGAGAGATTCTTTTAGTAACCGCAGTTCTCTGGTAACCGCCGCCAAAAATGGCAGTCAGGAGGCAATAGAAAGTTTGACTCTCGATGATATGGACACTTATTCTATGCTGTCCAGACGGGTGGTGAGTGAGGATGTCTTTACCATCGTAGATACGTTTTTCATGCCCTATGGAATGGAATGCGACCAGTATCAGATTATGGGCATTATTAATTTCTACACAAAGGTATATAACAGTTATACAAAAGAAGCCCTTTACCAGATGAACGTGGAGTGTAATGGGATGTATTTTGATATCTGTATTAACAAAAAAGATTTATTGGGAGATCCCGAGATTGGAAGAAGGTTTAAAGGATCGATCTGGCTGCAGGGCAGAATAAATTTTCCAAAATAGTTCTTTTCATCTTTGGGGATATTTGATATAATGAAAATGATAGACATTTGTTTCCTTAGTTAAATGGATATAACAAGCGCCTCCTAAAAAGCAGGCGGTGCAATATTCAGGTTGAGTAAGGCGGGAACACTCCGGTTCGAATTGAGTCGGAAAATTGCATCAGGTTTCACGCGAGTCGTTTTGCAAAAGGCGGGCACCCACTTGAAACCAAAAATTTTCATCAGATATCTCCGGACGACGAAAGCCGTCCGAGATCATAAACACGGCAGCCACAGCCGGATGGCGAAAAACCCAGTGTTTAAGCCAAAAAATGGGCATGTCTACGTAGCTCAGCAGGATAGAGCACTCGCCTCCTAACAAGCGGGGTACCCTCTTATCCGAGCTAAGGGACAAAAATAATACTGGAGTTCGATCTGAGTCCGGAAGGTTTCATAAGAGGATTTCACGACACGTCGGACTGGAATCGAACTTGAAACTCATATGAATGGTTCCTGCCAACATTAGTGGGCAGATAATCATAAATCGGATGCCGATCCGAGAGGTGAAAAACCCCGTGTTTAAGCCAAAAATCGGACATGTCGCTATAGCTCAGCTGGATAGAGCGACCGCCTCCTAAGCGGTAGGCCGGAGGTTCAAATCCTCTTAGCGACGCGAGAAAAAAGAGCGGAATGATGCTGAAAATCGATTTCAGCTTTACATTCCGCTCTTTTTCTGTTTCTGTCGAGGAATCGCCATGACAGCTAAAAATGATTAGCTAAAATGAAGCCCCAGCTAATAAAAACGGGAGATTTGCCCTCACCTACGGAAGGGGTTATTAGCTAAGAAAAGCGTGCAGAGCGCTGCGAGGATTTTGACAGCCTCTGAAAATCCTTGTAAATATAAGGAAAATTGGGACTCTCATTCATAGGAAGGCAGGCAGCCGGCCAGCAAGTGTTGGCAGAGGCGAAAGCTTTACTACTCATTTTTTATTAGCTGCAGCTAAGACAGGAAAAAGCTGTTTGTAGTCTAAAACAGACGGTTTTGGCATTCGCGATGGCGATGTATAACATATCAGGCGCTTCTATTACCCGCTTGGATCGGATCCATTGTAACTAAACAGATCTGGTCTGGGCGGTTTTTTATATTTTCGCCCATGACTAACACTAACGGAAATGGAGGATTATATGTCAGAAGAAAATGCAACCAGTGAAGAGAGAGTCATTGAGATTGAAATCGAGAGATTGCGAAATTTCGAGGAACATCCGTTTAAAATTGTGGAAGATCAACAGATGAAGCAGCTTGCGGAAAGCATCAGCCGGTACGGAATACTTTCCCCGCTCATTGTCCGGCCAAGCCCGGAAGGCGTTTATGAGGTCATTTCCGGCCACAGAAGAAAATATGCAGCCACAAAGCTCGGATATCGCAAAGTGCCGGTTATCATCCGTGTGCTTACCGATGATGAAGCGGTGGTGTTGATGGTGGATTCGAACCTGCAGCGGAATCACATCCGACCCAGTGAGAAAGCAATGGCTTACAAGATGAAATATGAAGCGATGCGCCGGACTGCCGGGAGAAAGAAATCGAATGAAAACGATGATGACAGAAATAAAGGAAAACGAACAGTGCAGCTTTTGGGAAAGGAAGCCGGAGAAAGTCCGAAACAGATCCAGCGCTATATCAAGATCACGGAACTGATCCCTGAGCTTCTGGAAATGCTGGATGATGAGGAGATTTCTTTTAATCCGGCATTCGAGGTGGCATTCCTGAGCCAGGAGGAGCAAAGAGAGTTGATCGATGCTATGGCTTATGTACAGTCCGCACCTTCGATCTCCCAGGCGCAGCGGATCAAGAAGCTCAGCCAGGAAGGAACACTCACGCAGAATAAGATGCGGGAGATCCTGTCGGAAGTTAAGAAGGGGGAAATCAACCGGGTTTCCTTTAAGAATGAGCAGCTTTACCAGTTCTTTCCCAAAGGGATGACTGCAAAAGAGATGAAACGAAGAATATTGGAGATCCTGAAACAGCAGATGAGTATGCCTGAATCACAGGCAGAGTAAAGGAGGAATGAGATATGTGTATTGTCTATGCCGTATGTAACCAGAAAGGAGGCTGTTCCAAGACTTCATTGACCGTAAATCTTGGGATCGGGCTTGCGATGGCAGGTAAGAAGGTCTGCCTGATTGACGCAGATCCGCAAGGAAGTTTGACCGTAAGTCTTGGATTTCAGGATCCGGACGCGCTGACCGTCACGCTGGCAACGATTATGAGGGATATTATTGATGAGAAAGAATTCCCGGAAGACTACGGGATGCTGCACCACATCGAGGGTGTGGATCTGATCCCTGCAAATATGGAGCTTTCCGGTATCGAGGTATCACTGGCAAACACCATGAGCCGGGAGATGATCCTCAGAGAGTATATCGAGACAATCCGCGATCGGTTCGACTATGTTCTAATAGACTGCATGCCATCTTTAGGTGTCATGACGATTAATGCGCTGGTGGCTGCCGACCGTGTTATCATTCCAGTCCAGGCTGCGTACCTTCCGATCATTGGCTTGCAGATGCTGATCAAAACGATTTCCGTGGTGAAGAAGCGTTTGAATAAGACACTCTCCATCGAAGGAATCCTGATCACGATGGTGGATTACCGGACAAACTACGCAAAGGATATCACAGCAATGCTGCGGGACAGCTACGGAATGAGTGAGGAGGTAGGTGTATTGCAGACCTATATCCCCTTCTCGGTAAAGATCCAGGAAGCAAGTTCGGAAGGGATCAGCATTTTCCGGTATGCACCGAAATGTAAAGCAGCAGAGAGTTTTGCGAACCTGACAAAGGAGGTAATGGGAGCATGAGTACAAAAATGAGACCGGGTCAGAAGATCCATCTGAAAAGCGTAGAGGAACTGCTTGGAGTCAGCAACGAAGAGTCTGCAATGGATATCGAGATCTCAAAGATCCGTCCATTCAAGGATCATCCTTTTAAAGTGGTGGATGATGATAAGATGCAGGATCTGGTCGAGAGCATCCGTGTAAATGGCATCCTGTCACCGGTGCTGATCCGACCAATCGGAAACGATATCTATGAGATGGTATCTGGCCACCGCAGAATGCATGCTGCAAGCATTCTTGGAATGGATTGTGTGCCTGCCATTATCCGGGACATGACGGACGATGAAGCCGTTGTCAAAATGGTGGATGCGAACATCCAAAGGGAAGAGTTGCTTCCGAGTGAAAAGGCGTTTGCGTACAAAATGAAGATGGATGCGATGAAGAGGCAAGCTGGAAGGCCGAGAAAAGAAAATTCTGGCCAAATTGGTCAAAATTTATCGGGGAAATTTTCAAGAGATATATTGGCTGAAGAATTAGGAGAAAGCTCTCAACAGGTTCATCGGTTTATCCGCCTCACAGAACTGATCCCAGAGCTTCTCGAATATGTAGATCAGAAGCGTCTGCAGTTCACAGTAGCTGTAGAGATTTCCTACATCGATAAGGAAATCCAGAAATGGTTGTATGAGTACATCAGAGACAACGGGGCAATAAAACTGAACCAGGTGGGTATTCTTCGGACGCAGTTGCAGGCTGGTGCTATGACGGAGGCCAAGATGATTGCCCTACTGAATAACAGCCAACCAGGCAAAATGCCTTCTTCAAAGGTCTCTTTCTCTGAAAAGAAGCTGAGGGAATATTTTCCCGAAGATTATTCAACGTCTGAAATGAAAAGTGTTATTGAAAAACTGCTTGCCGAATGGAAACAGCGGCAGGATGACGAGTCAGGGGGTGAAGACTGGTGATGAAATTCAACTATTATTATGGATCCCAGGCGGAGCAGTTCAGCTTCGTCCGGATCCCGCGGGTTATGCTGACAGATCCATCCTTTCAAAGCCTGTCCATGGCATCAAAGGTGCTGTATGGGGTACTTCTGGATCGGATGAGCCTGTCCATGAAGAATGGCTGGTTTGACGAGGAAAACCGGGTTTACATCATCTATCAGATAGGTGAGATCATGGAAGATCTTGGCTTCACAAAGAAAAAAGCGATGGATCTGCTGTCAGAGTTGGAGATATTTGGACTTCTGGAGAAGAAACGGCGTGGTCACGGCCTCCCCAATATCCTGTATGTAAAGAGTTTTATGAGTGAGATCGAGGCCAGAGGTGCAGATTACCGGACATCTAAGCCTGTGGCGGATGCAGCAGATATATCTCAGGAACAGGCAGCTGCTGGAGATTCGGTCCGGATTGCTGAGGGGTATATGCAGGAGACTGGATCCAGAGGTAACGAAATGGGAACCTCTGACTCAAACGCATACGGTTCCAGAAGTGAAGGTTTGGGCACCCAAGAGGTGAAGAAATCTGCACTTCAAGAAGTCCCCAAACCTGCACCTCTTAAGAATCAGACTAATAATAATTATACTTACAAGAGTCAGAGAGAATCTAATCTTATCGGATCAGCCAGCCGGCTGATGGGATACGATGCGATGCGAATGAGGATCTCGCCTGATGAAACAGCGCAGGCGTACCGGAGCCTGATCTGTGAGAACATCGAGTATGACAGCCTGCTGATCTCTCATGAGCAGGACCGTGAGCTGATAGATGGTATTGTTGACCTGCTTTTGGAAACGGTGCTCTGCAGGCAAGAATATATCCTGATCGCCAGTAACCAGTATCCGGCAGGTGTCGTAAGGAGCAAACTGTTGAAACTGAACTACAGTCATATCGAGTACGTGCTTGACTGTCTGCGCAGGAACACCACCAAGGTGAACAATATCCGGAAGTATTTATTGGCAGCTCTGTTTAACGCTCCATCAACTATTGACGGATACTACCAGGCAGAAGTTCATCATGATATGCCCCAGCTGGCATGGAGCAAATAACAGATATCTCTGCCGGCATGACAGGCGGAAAGGAGTAGAGCATGAAGATCAACAGGAGTATAAACGTGAAAACTATGATTATGTGGGTGGCCAGAATCATTGTGATGGTTGCATTTGGAGCAGTGCAGCTGGCAGGGAGCCTGATTGTCGGCGTGGGAACTATCATCCTCAAAGGACTGGGTGTCATCCTCGCTATTGCTAGCGGAATTCTTTTCTTCAGCGGAGCGTTTTCCGGAGGAAACCTGATAGTTGTGCTGGTTATTTCTACACTGATGTTCTGGCTGCCGGAGCTTGCGCAGGCCGCCCTGATTGCACTCACGATCCTTGAGGCAAAACTGATCGACATGCTGCGGGTGATTTAATTTCATCCGTGGAAACTGGATAATGCTTCGTTTCACAAAAAGTTCACAGAAATTGTTAGCCACTAAGCTTGACGAGTGCTAATTTTGGTGTTATAACATAGTCAGAACAAAGGAACGAAGAAGATCAGGAAAGCGAAAGGCTCACCGATCCAAACCCTCCGTCCCAATGCTCATGAAGCTGATACAGAAGATTGAGTTAAAGGAGGAATTGATTATGTTGATGCCGAGTTTTTTCAGAGAGAATTTGTTTGATGACTGGTTTGATTTTCCGGATTTCAGAGATCTGGACAGAACCGAACGGAAGCTTTACGGAAGACATGCAGACCGGCTGATGAAGACGGACGTGCATGAGCATGATGACCACTACGAAGTAGATATTGATCTGCCGGGCTTCAAGAAAGACGAGATCACGATTGAACTAAACAACGGTTATCTGACTGTCAGCGCTGCGAAAGGCCTGGACAAGGACGAGAATGACAAGAAAGGCAAACTGATCCGTCAGGAGCGTTACGCCGGTGCAATGCAGAGAAGCTTCTATGTAGGAGAAAACCTGACAGAGGAAGACATCAAGGCTGGTTTCAAGCATGGTGTTCTGAGCCTGCAGATTCCTAAGAAGGAAGCGCCACAGGTGCCGGAAAAGAAGACAATTATGATTGAAGGATAATTTGTTTGATGATCAGCTGCTGTGGCAGCTAAGCGAGTGCGGAGGAGATGATATCCGATGTGCGTGATAGAAACGCCGGTGACGGCGATGGATACCTTGCAATGGGTCTTGTCATGAAAATATGGCAAGGCCCTTCCTATACCTCAGAAAAAAGTATGATTTGAAAAAAAGATATTGACAAAAACACAGGAATGTGATAAATAATTATCAATCAATAACAAGGGAGTAGCAAACCACCAGTTGGTGGACCTGCAACCGTCATCACGATGCAATGAGCATCCGGTAAGGGTTATCAAGAGCGAGACTTTTATTGTGGCAGCAGTAGTCATGATAAAGGTCTTTTTTTAATGCAAAGGAGAGATGAACGATGTTGGTGAATCTGTTTGTATTCTGGATTTTAGTTTCTGTATTCTTTGGAGGCCGCGAGGCCAACCGTGCGATCGGAAAGATATTCGGTTTCCTGGCTTTCTTCTGGGCTATGGGACTGATCCTTCGGATCGGTTTCGGATTGCTTCCGGTTATTATCCTGGTGGCAATCTTCAGTAAAGTGATTGTACCGTTCTTCAGAGGTTTCTTCAGCAGATTGTGAGGAGGAATGTAGAATGAGAAAAGAAAACAGATTTGAAGTCATTTATACCGAAGGAACCAGCCTGTCGGATAATGGACAGAAGAAGATCATGGTTGATAAGGAGACTGGAGTGACATACCTGGTTTGGAAAAGCGGATATGCAGGTGGTATTACACCGCTGCTGGATCATTCCGGGAAGCCGGTCGTTACAGTTTTGTAACAGGACATCAGGATGAGGGGGTGGATTTCATGTATAATGAAGAAAAAGAGAAAAGAGAAGCAAGGCTGGCCGGCCAGAGGGCACTGGCAAGCCTGCAGGATGCAAGGAATTATCTGAGAAGTGCAAGGAACTGGGGTATCATTGATCTGTTTGGCGGGGGCGGGTTATCCGGACTTCTCAAGCATGCGAAAGTCCGGGACGCCTCCCGCAGCCTTGAACAGGCAAAGGCGGATCTTCAGGTATTTCAGAGAGAGCTGCGGGATGTACAGTCCATAGATGGTCTCCGGATCGAGATAGGCGATTTCCTGACATTTGCGGATTTCTTTTTTGACGGCTTCGTTGCAGATTATCTGGTACAGTCAAAGATCCGCAATGCTCAGGAACAGGTAGACCGGGCGATAGATATGGTCTCAAATATTCTGCAGTCTCTGTAAAAAGAAATTATTCTCTCTGCCGTTCATCACCAGATCTGATCAAAAACAAATCCAATACTTTCATGGAAGACAAGCTCAGCCTTGCCTTCCATGCGAGTCTTCCCTTTATTCACAATAATGAGATGATCCCCATGAAACAGATGTGCCATCTGCGCGGCGGAACCCACCTGTAAAGAGGTTCCTCCGATTATCAGGCAATCAGCTCTGTTCATTAAATCCACTGCATTCTCATAGGCAGGGCTGGGCAGGATCTCTCCGTACAGAGTCACATCAGGACGTACCATCTTTCCACATGATGTACATTTGGGAACAGGATCTGTGCTGTCGAAGATGTAGTTCTCATCATATTCTTTGCCGCATGAGACGCAATAGTTTCTGCGGACGGTGCCGTGGATCTCGTGAACGGTTTTACTTCCGGCGATCTGATGAAGACCATCAATGTTCTGTGTAACAATGCCGGCGAGTTTGCCCTTACGTTCCATTTCAGCCAGTTTGATATGCGTAACGTTGGGGCAGGCTTTTCTGGCATCCAGATTTTTGCGGTAATAAGAGAAAAAGACTTCACTTTCCCTGTGAAGACATTCACTGCTGAGCAGATATTCTGGACGATAGCGCCGGAACTTTTTATCTGACTTATGATAGAGTCCGTTTTTGCTTCTGAAGTCTGGTATGCCGCTTTCTGTAGAGACGCCGGCCCCACCCAGAAACGCAATGCAGGAGGATTTCTCAAGGATATCGTTCAGCGCTTCATATTTTTTCTCATCTGTCAATGAATGACACCTCCTCACATAATAACTTTGGTATGGATTTGCAAAAACATCCCCTTTGTATACCTGGGTATCTGCTTTTCACATGCCCTGTCTATAGTTTATCCGGTCGTATCCCCATATGCAATAAGGAGTGTTTCGAAATACTCCTTTGGGGATGAACAGACAGGTCATTTCTTTTTGGAATTCTGACACATCCCTGACACATCAGTGAAACAAATCGTACAGAATAGAGACAATCCCCACTGTTAATGAGACTTTGAGGCGGGAAATATCTGCTACACTTATTATATCAAAGCGAATGGAGGATATGAAAGATGAGTGATGGATTGATCGGACTGTTGATTGGTTTGTTTTTTGGAACAATGCTGGGTGTTTTTCTGCTGTCTTTACTGATTGCCGGAAAGTGGGAAGACGAACAGATTTTTGGATGTGATATGTGGAGGGATGCTGATGGAAAAGATGACAAGACCGGAGATGATTGAATTTCTGAAGGGAATCAATCAGCGGGAGAAATATCTGGATGAGGAAAAACGTCTGGTAAAAGTAAGCGTCGAGACATTGGAGGAGGCAATCCAGCGAAATAGTTTTGCTAAAAACCCGGATGAGAGCGGCATTGTCTCCAGAGGGTTTTCTCCAGATAAGGTACTTCACGTTTTACTGAATTCTGAGAGAGATATTGAAGAGGAGACGATAAGCATGGTGTGTCGTATGCGGGATCTTTATGAGCTGGAAGACCAGATTGATTTCGTGCGGACTTGCATCCTTCAGATCCCTGCGAAAGAACAGTTTCTGATCAATGAGTTTTACATCAAGGATTCTGTGATTGAGGCTCTGGCCAAGCAGACAAGTCTAAGCCCCAGTTACCTGTATCGTAAGCTGAAAAGTGCGCTTGAAAGATTACTGACGGTCTATAACAGTAGCTGTGAACAGGCCAGGAGTATAAAGGCGGAGCGTCTGATCCGGGAAGTGATCCCATATATGCCGGAAGGGAGTATTGCATGAGGCAAGGAAAAAACGCGATTGGATTGCTGGTATCCATTCTTTTTCTGAGTGTTGGAATTGTCTATGCAGGTCATATATATGACGGATATCGGAAGGGACAGCAGGAATATCGTGCGATTGAAGAGGAATATACCCTAAAAGAAACCGCGCCAAGCAGCACCGTCACTGAAGAGGAGAAGCCTGCACACCCCAGAAAGAAGGAGGAAGAGATGGCAGAAAAAGAGGTATGGCGGCCGCTGGTTGCAAAGCTCCCTGCGGATGCGCCGGATAAAATCAGTGTAGACTGGGAAGGATTGCAAAGCAGGAACGAGGATATAGTGGCCTGGATCCTGGTACCGGCGGTAGAAATCAGCTATCCGGTAATGCAGGCCGATGATAATGAATATTACCTGCATCGTGACATCGATCGGAACTATCTGTTTGCCGGCTCCGTGTTTATGGATGCGTTCAACAGCCCGTCGCTGTTTAACTACAACACGATCATTTACGGCCACAACATGCGGGATGGCAGCATGTTTGCAAGGCTGAAGGAATTTCAGCAGAAAGAAACGCTTGATAAATGCCGGTACTTCTGGCTGCTGACACCGAAGGCGGACCTTCTTTACGAGATCTGCAGCATCCATAACGCCCAGACAGGGTCAGATACATTTACGGTAAGGTTTGAGGATTTTATCTCGTATCAGACCTGGCAGGAGAAGATGCTGCAGATGTCTTCTCCTTCAACCGGCGCATCACTGGATACGCAGGATCGGATCGTGACGCTTTCTACCTGTACAGAATCATCTGCCATACGCATGACCGTGCAGGGAAAACTGGTATGGAAAAGTGAAAATAATATATAGCCGGATAGGACATGTGCCTATGGAGCCTGACTCGATATCTACTCGGGAAGGGCTCTTTTCTTTTGGATATTTGATGCCACGACACTTTTGGTCACTTTTGGTCACTCGGCGACACTTTTCGACACTCGGCGACAGAATTCGATAGAAAAGGATAAAAAATGTCATTAATTCTGTGGTATAGTGTATTTACCGGGAAAGGGAAAGAACAAGAAATGCATGAAGCGGGGCTGCCATAGGCGGTCCCTTCTGCATGCCCGGAAAAACACAGTAGAAAGAACAGACAATCCAATTATAACGGACTGTCTGTTTTTTTATGCCCTGTTGTGCGGAGAGGAGGCGATGCAGATGTGCCTGAGAGATCAAGACCTGGAAGGGCGCAGATTTTCAGGGAGCCCAAGGGACAGACCGCTGAAGAGATGATGATACCGATGACGACAGAAATGAAAACAGGAGGAAAACATGCAGAGCAAATCAAACAGAGTTATATCACTTGCCATGTCAGCGGCACTTATGCTGACAAACATGATTGCACCGATGAAGGTTTACGCAGATGATGCCATGGATACTTACGTTGAATATGGAGAAGAAGATAGTATTCCGGCAGAACCTGAAACCCAGGCACCTGCGATAGAGTATACGATCACACTTCCTTATTATGAGGATATCGTCTACATGGTGGACGAGGGTCGGATATACCAGCCGGAAGATAAGAAACCGGAAGATAAAGATATCCTGCTGAAGTATCTGGCAGACGAGAAAGTTGAGTTTGCCTTTACTCCCTACAACGACGTGACGGTGACAGAACTGCACCTGAAGGATGAGAAAAAGGAAGAAACCGCTTTTGAAGTGGACGAATACGGCAAGGTAAGCTTCCTGATGCCGGAAAAAGATCTCTGGTTCTCACTGGTTTATGAAAGTCCGGCTGCGGACCATACGGTGGAAGTTGTTCCGGAGCAGGCAGCGGAGGAGCCTTTTCAGGCAGTGCCGGAAGATGTTGGCACGGAAAACCATGAGGAAGTAAGCCAGGAAACGGGAGAACCTGTAGTGATCCCCGATGCGGATCAGGCAACAGGGGATTCCGAAGATAACACTGTCAGTGCCGAAACAGATACAGGAAATGATCAGTCAAGCGCTCCGGAGATTGAGCTTACCGCTGTGATTGAAGATGATGGACTTCCTGCACAGGGTAGCATCATGACGGTCGATGCACTGAATATTCCCCTCGGGGACATGTTCCATGCGGATACGGATCTGACCAACATCTCCTATGATGCTGCGATCGACAGTGTGGACTTAGTCAGTGATGAGGTGGATGTAAGCATTCCCGGAACATACAGCACGATCTACCGTGTCAATCATAACGGTGGAGAAAAGATGTGGTATGTTCTGCGACCGGTCGTTGTAATGGAACTGGGTGAGGTCCGCGAGGGCGAAACCAGAAGCGACGCATCCGAAGGTGATCATGAGGGATCAGATGAGGAAGACACATCCGATGGAGAGGATGAAGATGAGCCAGCTGTGCCGGATGGCCTGGATACCCTTATCGAAGAGACCGGAGATACAGTGTCTGATCCGGATGAGACAATGACGGAAGTCATTTCTGAGACTGACACAGAGGATATGCCAGAGGAAGCAGAGGCAGCAGAAGAAGAGTCCGAAGACCTTACCGAAGATCTGTCTGAGGAAGAAACGGAAGACCCTGAGGCGGAGACCGAAGATATGGATGGTAAATACAAGGTTGTTATCGCAAAAGGAGAGGAACTTGGTGTCACCCTTGACCATGAGGATGGTATCTACGATGCCGGTGAGACGGTCTCCTTTACAACCGATCTTTCCGCCGGTACGCTGACCGCTGTGGCCGCCCTGAAGGAGGAATCCAATGAGACGATCGACACGGCGGATATCCTTTATTCAGAGGTGAGCTACAATGCAGGTCCGGATACCTTTACCTTTGAGATGCCGGAAGAGGATATCGTTCTGGAGGTGTCAGAGGACGCAGCCATGGGCAGTATGCTGATGGCGGCAGCAGCCAGTGATGACTGGGATGACAACACCGACGTGGAAGCAGGCAGCTACTATTATTATTCCGATGGAACCCTGCACCCGTTCAATTCTGTAATGGGAAGCGGAGGTAATGACTCTTATAAGTACGTCCGCTATAAGGTGAATGGGAAAACCTATACCGTATACGCGTACTGTATGCAGCATTCCATGACATCCCCGCCCAGCGGGACAACCTATACAAGCATGATTGAGCTCGATGAAGGCGGAGATGACAAGTACCTTCGGAAGGCCCTTTTTTATGGCTATGGTGGACCCGGATGGGGAGATACCTTTAATGGCTATAACATCAAAACTATCATGACAAACTATGGCTGCGGTTCTGAGATGCGGGCCATGCAGCATTACCTGGTGGACTACCTGTATGATGGTGAGTCCGGATTTGGTGGAAGCCTCTCTGATACGGCCAAAAGCATGTTAAAGGAGATCAAGGCAGCCTTAAAGAAAATGCCGGATCCGACCGCGACAGAGTTAAAACCGGGCCTTTCCACAAAAGCAACCAGTAATACCACAGAAACCTTTACCTGGAAGGCAAATGAAGCCTTTGTGCTGACGATCACCCTGGAGGATGGGGTGAAGCTGGTCAATGAAACGACCGGAAAGAGCAGCACTGGTTCCGCGAAGGTCAAGGGCGGAGAGAAGTTCCATCTGGAAGCGACAGGCGATATGAGCAAGCTGAAAGGTAAGTATCAGATCACCTCAAACTATCCACTGGACTTCCACGCCATGCTTCTGAAACTGCAAAACTCCCAGGATATTGGCTTTGGTTATTATACAAACAGCAGCGACTTAAAGCTGACCGTAGAGTGGCCGGATGAAGGATATGTGACCGTAAAGAAAACTGCTTCTGATGGAAAGAGCTACGACCTGTCCGGATGCCATATCGGTGTATATTCCGACGCAAATGCAACCAAGCTGATGCATGAGTTCGTGACAAAAGCAGACGGCAGCGCCGATGCCTATAAGGTTACACCTGGAACCTTCTACGTGAAGGAGATTTCCGTTCCTGAAGGTTGGAACCTGAATACCGGGATCGTAAAGGTCACGGTAACATCGTCCAATTCCACTGCAGCCAGTGCTGCGATCGCGTCCATCTCCAACTCAAGGGCAACCAAAGAGATTGAGATACAGAAGAAGGATGCAGTGACCGGAAAGACGGAGCCCTATAACAGCAGTTACAGCTTTGATGGAATGAAAGTCAACATCTATTCCGATGCGAATTTCAATTCCCTGGTGGAGACGCTGACAACGGATGCGAAGGGTTATGCAAAGAGCAGCCCGCTCCAGTACGGAACCTATTACATCCGGGAGATCACAGCACCGAAGGGGTATGACGTTTATGATCACACCTTTACGGTGACCCTGGCCGATCAGGTGAAAGTAGATGGAAAGAATACCGACAAGGCCTACCTCCTGTTCGAAGATCAGCCCAGGATGAAACCGGTTGAGGTGCAGAAACTGGATGCGGACACCGGAAAAGCCGAGCCTTTCAATGACAGGTACAGTTTCGACAAGATGGAAGTGACCATTTTCTCCGATGTCGCCTGTGAGAATGCTGTGACCACCATCACAACCGATGATAAAGGGTACGGCAAGAGCAATGATCTTTACTATGGCACCTATTATGCACAGGAAACCAAAGCTCCTTCCGGCTATGATCTGTATGACCATACCTTTACCGTAGTTATCGATGATACAGTGAAAGTAGATAATGAGGCAACAGCAAAAATCCTGATGAAGGATCCGGTAAAGAAAAAGCCGCTGGAAGTTCAGAAGGTCGATAAAGATACCGGAAAGACAGAACCGTTTAATCAGAACTACAGCTTCGACAAGATGGAAGTGACTATTTATAGGGATCAGGATCTGACGGAGGTGGAAGAGGTACTGGTTTCCGACGCAAAAGGCCATGCGAAAAGCAAAGATCTCTATTACGGAACCTACTATGTCCGGGAGACAAAGGCTCCAAAAGGATACCAGCTTTATGACCATACCTTTGAGGTCATGATCGGAAATGAACTTACGGTGGACGGGAAAAAGGTGGACAGCATCCTGCTTTCCATGGTGGATGAGATCATCCGGAAACCGATCAGCGTCCAGAAGTATGACAAAGAGAAGGGGACCGCGAAACCGAACAATACCGCCGTTACCTTTAAAGGTGCTGAGTATACCATCTATGAGGATGCCCAGATGACGAAGGTACTGGAAGTCCTGACGACGGACGAAAGCGGAAAGGCGGAGAGTATCCCTTATCCCTATGAAACCTATTATGTAAAGGAAACCCAGACACCGACAGGTTATCTGTTGGATGAGATTGTTTATAAGACTGTGATCGATGATGTTGTGACCGTAAACGGCGCAGCCATGGATGTGATCGAGAATAAGAAAGCAGTCGTCTCTTCCTATGAGCAGGTGATCCGCGGAGCAGTTTCCGTCATGAAATATCTGGATGATAACGTAAAGATGTCCATCCTTCAGGAATGGATTGATAAGGAAATGCTGAAAGGGATTACCTTCACCCTGACCCATGAGGATGAGACGGTGCCGCAGGTTCAGATCGTGACTGACCGCTTCGGTCATGCGCAGACGGAAAAAGATGCCCTCGTCTATGGTAAGTGGAAAATCTCTGAGACAGCCGGGACACCGGATGGCTATCAGGGTCTTGACGAAGCAGAGATCATGGTCAATGAAAACGGCGTCACGCTCCACTATGTGATCACCAATAAGAAGCCTCAGCTGCAGATCGTCCTGCATAAGAAGGATGCGCTGACAGGGGAACTGATCCCGGTTAAGGGGGCAAAGTTCCAGATCCTGGATACGGATGGAAACGTACTGTCCATGCCGGATAACCTCGACTACTCCAAAGTGACCGATACCTTTACGACAAATGAGGAAGGTATCATCGCTTTTACACAGTGGTTTGAGCCGGGGACATACACCATCAAAGAGGTGGAAGCACCGGAAGGGTTCCTGCTCGCACCGGAGCAGAAAGTCACCTTAAAAGTGGATGACGATGTGACCGTTCCGATCCTGGCAGAAGTGGAAGATGTTCCCCAGCGCGGACAGATCAAAGTGATCAAGGCGGATCTTGATACAAAAGAGACATTATCCGAAGGCTTTACCTTTGACATTTATGCTGCAGAGGATATCAAAGATGCTTCCGGCAAAGTCAGAACCGAAGAAGTAAACGGGGAAGTGCTGACCCTGACAGCCGGGACAAAGGTAGATACCATCACTACACAGAAAGATGGAACAGCCACAAGCCGTGCACTGCTTCTGGGAAGCTACCGGATCGTGGAAACCGGGTCAGCCCAGTACTATGCTGTGGATGATACACCGCAGGAAGTGACTCTCACCTATGACAGGCAGGTGGAGACCGTGCAGTATGAACTTACGATTCCGAATGAAAAGACAAAGTTTGATCTGTTTAAGGAGGACGCGGATACCGACGCAGCCCTTGCAGGTATTACCTTCCGTATCTTTTCTACTGTAGATAAGGAAGCAGAAAAGGCCAGACAGGTGGCAGAGGCAGTAGAGCAGCTGCGCGCCGACCAAGAGCTCTTAAAGCAGGATCTGTTTGAGAAACAGCAGGTTGCTCTGGCGAACCTGGGTGATGTGACTGAGGAGCGCAGAGCAGAGTTTATTGCAGATCAGGAAGAGGAGCTTTCAGCCTTTGAGGCAGGACTTGCAAAGGAGCGGAAAGCCCTGGAAGAAAAGCTCTTAAAGGAACTGGAGATCACTGATATTTCCGGACTGGGAACAGATTTCGTGACCGATGAAAACGGGCAGATTCATGCGGAGGATCTTCTTCATGCAAATACCTATTACATCTACGAGATCGCAACTCTTCCCGGCTACAACCTGGATACCACTATCCATGAATTTACCGTGGATGAGAAAGGGCTGATTGCCGGGCAGAAACACTATACGCTCAAGCTGACAAACCAGCCGAACGTAGCCGAGATTTCCAAAAAGGATATCACCGGAGGAGAAGAGCTTCCTGGCGCAACCCTGACACTCTCCGACGCAGATGGACAGGTGGTAGAGACCTGGGTATCTTCCGACGCACCGCATGTGATCAAAGGGCTGCCGGCAGGCATCTATACCCTGAAGGAGGAGATTGCTCCGGATGGATATGCTTTGGCTGAAGACATCACTTTTGAACTGACGGATTCCATTACCGTCCAGCAGGTGACCATGTACGATGAACAGCTGCAGATCCACTTCTCCAAGAAAGAGGTCACAGGAGAAAAGGAACTGCCTGGTGCTTCCCTGAAAGTGACGGATCTGGAGGGGAATGTCATTGATGAGTGGATTTCCGGAGAGGAAGACCATGTGATCAACCTGAAGGTCGGCAAATACGTCATGACCGAGGTGGCTGCACCTGAAAAGTACGCGACTGCAGAAGAAATTCAGTTTGAAGTGAAGGCGGATCTGTCTGTACAGACCGTGGAGATGAAAGATGCCCAGATCCAGGTGGAAGTATCCAAAAAGGACATCACAACCGGAGAGGAGCTGCCAGGGGCACACCTGCAGGTACTGGATGTAGACGGCAATGTCGTTGAGGAATGGGATTCCACTACAGAGCCTCATATGATGAACCTGAAGGTCGGCACCTACAGCCTGGTGGAGACTATCGCTCCGGAAGGTTACGCCACCGCTTCCGCTATTTCCTTTGAGGTGAAAGATACCGCTGAGATCCAGCCGGTAGAGATGTTTGATGACATCACGAAGGTGCAGATTTCCAAGACGGATATCACAACCGGGGAGGAGCTGCCGGGGGCACGCCTGACGATCACCGATTCCGAAGGAAAGAAGATCGATGAATGGGTATCCACTGAGGAGCCCCATTACATGGAAAAGCTGCCCGTTGGTACCTACACCCTGACAGAGATCACTGCTCCGGATGGATACGGAACTGCGGAGACGATCACCTTTGAGGTGAAAAACACTACAGAAATCCAGAAAGTTGAGATGAAGGATGCACCGCTTCGCAAGGTGGAGATCTCCAAGACGGATATCACGACTGAGAAGGAACTGCCGGGCGCGCATGTCAGTGTGACCGATGAATCCGGAAAGGTGATCGATGAGTGGATCTCAACCGACAAACCGCATCAGATGATCCTTGATGCCGGGAAATATATCCTGAAGGAGGAGAAAGCACCGGATGGATATGTGACTGCGGAAGAGGTTGCCTTTGAGGTTGTTCTCGCAAAGGAGAAAGATGATATCGAAGTGATGAAGGTCGAGATGAAGGACGATGTAACCAAAGTTGAGATCTCCAAGCAGGATATCACGACTGAGAAGGAGCTGCCTGGCGCAAAGCTGATCATTAAGGACAAGGATGGGAAAGAGGTAGAGTCCTGGACTTCCACGAAGGAACCGCATATGATCGAGAAGCTTCCGGTAGGGAAATATACCCTGACAGAAGTGACAGCCCCCAAGGGCTATGATATTGCGGAGACCATCGAATTTGAGGTGACAGATTCTCCGGAGATCGTCCATGTGAAAATGATGGATCAGCCGAAAGATGAGTTGGTGGACCTGACCGGGAAGAAGAAAACTTCCACACCGGGAAGCCAGACTATCACAACTCCCGGAACTCCGGGAAGCAGCGTTACTGCAACACCGGTGAAGACCGGAGATTATAACCGGTATCTGCCGGCCATTCTTCTCATTGTATGCGGCCTTGCAGGTCTTGCGGGCGTGATCAGTGGAAGAAGAAAAGTGTCCAAGAGTAAATGATATAGTTGTATTTTGAAAGAACAATTGTTAAAATAAAAAAGCCCGTTAAGGGCAGAAGCACTGCATAGCGGCAGGCGGTTGGCTATCATTCTCCGAAAGGAGGTGATACATATGCCGATTACTTTGACTTTTCATGTGTTTGGAATAACATTCACATTAAAGATCCAGAGAAAAAGCAACAACCGCCACTCGGCCAAGTAGCGGTTGTTAATGAATATTAACACTAATACTTGAAGCTAACCGCTTGTCGCAGTGCTTCTTTCATTTACAATTATAGAGTTCACACAAAAAACAGTCAAGAACTTTTTTCAGCGTCTGTCATAACGATAGGCGCTTTTTATATGGGAATTTCCCGGAAAGGAGCATTTACATGAGAAACAAAAAGAAAATTGTATTAACCGCCGGAACCATCCTTGTTTCTGTACTGATGGCAGCAACTCCGGCACTTGCATCCAGTACCGCGATCACCGGAAAGATCAATAACCTGTATACGCTGGTGCTGGGTATCATCAAAGCTGCAGGCGCGATTGTGCTGGCCTGGGGCGTATTTGAATTCGCTGCGGGGTATCAGAGCCATGACTCTTCCCAGCAGACCCAGTCCCTGAAAAAGGTGATTTCCGGCATCCTGATGTGCGGTGCAAGCACAGTGATCTCCCTGGTGAAATGAGATGAGAGGGGGCTGCCTTCGCTGGCAGCTCCCGCGGAGGTGAGACATGAAAAAAGAAATCACATTAGAGCAGCTGAAGGAACTAACGGAAGAGATCCGTGATGGAGAGATCATAAGCGTTTCCTTTTGTGTAGAAGGAAGCGCTTCGGAGGAGGTGAGCGCCGATGGCGGAGGAAATGTACCGGATGCAGGAAGTCTGGGTTCGCCTTGAGGAGGGAAGAACCCTGTACTCCACAGAGAAGATCAGCACACCCAGGCGAGCCATAGAGGTGATGCAAAGAGAGCTGTCCAGGTATGACCGGGAGGTTGTGTGCATTGTCAATCTGAATAATGCCAGCCAGCCAATCAATTTCAATATCGTCAGCATCGGTTCGCTCAACACTTCCATTGCTGATGTTGCAAACATCCTGAAGGCCTGCATTTTGTCCAATTCAGGCAGCTTCATTATGATCCACAATCATCCAAGCGGAGATCCGACACCTTCGATGCTGGATATTGAAACCACAAAACGACTGATCCTGGCAGGGCAGCTAATGGGCATCCCCTGTCTGGATCATGTCATTATCGCAGGAAACAGAGAGGAGATTTACAGCATGAAAGAGAACAGAGATCTGGATTTTGAACCTGGCTACAGCCAGATGATGGAAGGCGTGGCAGGTATGGTATCGGAGCCGGAAACCGCATACCGGGAAACATCCTATCCGGAAATGCCTTTCCCGGGCAGCTTTCCGGAAGCGGGCACTCCGGAGGAGACATTCGGGTCGCCGTTTGATACGCCGTTCGGGGAGATCGATCCTATGGAGGCAGAACAGGCATCCCGTGGCGGAGCGCAGAAGGGAGAAGGGCAGAAGTTGGAGGAAGTCAGCCTGCATTTTGGAAAAGGACTCTGCCAGTTTTTCACATCCAAAAAGGGAGCAGAGCTGGCACGGGTAAAGATCCCGAATACACCGTTTGAATCCTGGCCGTCCTTTGTTGTCCCGGCAAAGCTCATCCATGACAATCAGTTCGGGAAAGGATACTGGATGAAGCTTCCGGCAGACGGAAAGACATCCGTTTCCATCTCCAGACGGGTAACTCTGGAGGATGGCAGCGAAGGCTGGCAGGAAAAACGGATCACGGTGGAAAACCGGCAGCTGAAAAATATGGTGGAGTCCTATAAAAAGGGATCCCGGGATCAGGCAGCGGCTGATGGGCGAGAAGACGTGCAGCGTCCGAGAGACAGAGGCCGTTAAGGAGAGGAGAGAAGCGTATGGGAGTCATCAGCAGTGCGCTCAACTCCGCCCTGGAAAACCTGGGCCGTGCAACGATGGATGTGGGAAATAACGGCCTGCTCGCCGGATACAGTGTCTGGAAGAAATGCTGCAAGATCACCACGGACTACCTGAAGGTATCTCCGGTCACCGGCGGGGGCAACGCCTGGTCTATCGTGACCGGAAATCTCTTTAATATCTCCATGGGGATTGCGGCATCTCTCTCCATCCTGTTTTTTGTGATCGGATGGCTGAACGAGTCCATTGATGTGCGTAATAACTTTACATTGGAAAATATGTTCCGGTTCTTTATCCGATACATCATCACGGCAACGCTGATCGTGAATTCACTGGCACTGGTACGGGGGACGGTTGACTGTTCAACCGCCCTTGTATCGGTTGTCAACGTCAGCAGCTCTTCCATGACAGGAACAGAAGTGGAGAATGTCTTTGATGATCTGATCCAGAAGATGGAGGATGATGATGCGAACGGAACTCAGTGGCTGGGAACCGGAATCATCTCCATGATCGCCGGTTTATTTGGCGGGATCGTGATCCTGGTATGCGGGGTGCAGTTGATTCTGGCTGTCTTGTCGAGGCTTTTTAAGATGTATCTTTGCATTCCCTTCGGACCGGTCGCACTTTCCAGCTTTGCCGGAGGCCAT
Source organism: uncultured Lachnospiraceae bacterium (assembly GCA_902802515.1). Classification (GTDB taxonomy): domain Bacteria; phylum Bacillota; class Clostridia; order Lachnospirales; family Lachnospiraceae; genus Merdiplasma. Next base: position 4,425 of record CADCMM010000003.1, on the reverse strand, counting down.
ACGATATCCCAGACAGGGATTTCCTGGATCCGCACGCTTCTGGCGTATGCGCTGGAGGCAGTGGTCATCGCCATTGCGATCCGCATCAGCTTCGGGCTGTTTGCCGACGGAGGATCCATGGTGAGCAGTGAGGGTGCCAGCGGGGCATTGGGTGCGATACTGACAATCGTTGAATATTGCCTGCCGATGATAACGGCATGTGCATGTGTAAAAGGAGCGGAGGCAACCGTGAGAAGGTGCCTCGGGCTTGGATAAAAGGAAAGGTGGTACTTATGATTTACAGACACATTTACTGGGGCCTTCTCACCGTGGGCCCGGATAAAGGAAATCTGCTGACAGATGCGGTGAAGGAAAAGAATTATCTGGTGAAGATCGTCACACCCTTTTCCTACGAAACGAAGGAAGAGGCAGATCGTGACGGCATGAAATACTGGTTTTGCGTTACCGATGATAAACCGATCCTGCTCGGATTGCACAAGGATCTGGATGAGATGGTCGAAAAAGGAATGGAAGTACCCGACGACTGTCCGCTCAGGGATCAGATCCGGCAGGAAGACTGGTCACGATATCGCCTGATCAGGCTGAAGGAGCACGCGAAGGTGGCAAAAGGGGATTTTGAAGAGAAAGCTCTTCGGTGCGGAAAACCGGTCGGGAAGGACTGGAAGAAGCTCTTTCCCGTGTACGGCGTCTATCAGCTGCAAAAGGTAGCCCGGTCTGTCATTGCCCTCCCGGATGTGGAAGAAGGTGAGCGGGAATGCAGATACCGGTAAACAAGGATCTGGACAGCTATAAGGATGATTTCTTCAAGGGACTGACTTTAAAACAGACAGCACTTTCCATCATTTCGGTGGCGGCGGGAACCGGCACCTTTTTGTTTGCCAGTTATGTGCTGAAGCTGGAGCAGTCGGTCAGCTTCTACCTGGCACTTCCGGTCGTATTGCCGATCGCAGCATCAGGGTTTTTACGGATCCATGGCATGACGCCGCTGGAGTATCTGAAGAAGCGCCGCAGCGCGATTACCCGGGAGGTGTATTATTTCATTCCCGAGGTGCTTCTGCCAGGCGGTCAGGAAAGAGATCCTTCTTCCGTGAAGAAAATGGTGAAGAACCCATCCTTTATGCTGGATGATCCGGAAAGGGAGGTGTGTTAAACATGGCTTCAAAAAAGAATATGTCCGATTACAAAGTGCTGACCAGAAAGCTTTATCCTTCCCCGAAGCGGGTGCAGGAGCTGATCCCGGTTTTTAAGATCGGGATCGATGGGGTGTTCCAGCTTGAAGACCTGCCGGATGGAGTGGAGAAGCTCTACGACAAAGCCTATCTGTTTGAGGACGCCAATTTTGCGACGATGGATGATTATGAAAAAGAGGGAGCACTCAAGCGCTACTGCAGGCTCTTAAACTCCATGGGAGCATCCTTCAAGATTGTGATCATGAACAACAACCGGGACCTCGAAAAGATGCGGCAGGAGCTGTTCCTTCGCTGTAAGGATACCAGATATCGGGATATCGTCGCTTCCATCAATGATCATGTGGAAAATTCCGTCATGAAAAACGGTGGGATTGAGCAGGTGCGGCTTTTTGTCATCACCTGCAGAAGGGAGGATGAACGCCTGGCACGTGATTATTTCCGCAGCATCGAAGCGAACCTGACAGCGGACTTTAAGAGCCTTGGCAGCGCCCTTATTCCATTGACGGCGGTGGAGCGGCTGAAATATCTGCATGCGTTTTATCATCTGGGACATGAAGCGGATTTTGATTTTACCTTTGAGGATATGATCCGGCGCAGGGCGGACTGGAAGGATTATATTGCCCCACGGATGGTGCGGCAGGCGGAAGGGGAATATGGGGAGAAGGACGGACAGACGCTGCAGATCGATGAGCGCTATGTCCGTGCCCTGTATCTGCCGAAGATGCCAAATGCCATTGATCCGGAGACGGTCAAAAAGCTTGCCGGGGGAACCTACCACGTCATTCTTACGATCGATGTGGAGGCGATCCCGCAGGATGTCGCAAGAAAGAAGGTATCCAACCAGCTGCTCCGTAACGGCCGTGAGATCGAAAAACAACAGGAGACACGGAACAAGGCCTGGGCCTGGTCGAGCGATATCAGCTATGACAAACGGCGGGAAAAGGATGAACTGGAAGGATACCTGGATATCATGAACGAGAATAATGAGAAGTTCTTTTATGTCGGGCTGTATGCTGTGATATCCGCTTCCTCCAGAGCGCAGCTGGAAAATGATGTGCTTTCGTTTCTGACAGTGGCCGAGGGGGAAGGCTTCTCCTTCGTTCCGGCTTACTATGAGCAGATCGAGACAATCGATACCGCACTGCCGATCGGGGTGCGCCATGTAGGTGCCATGCGTGCCATGTTCACGCAGCCTTTATCCGCGCTTACACCTTTTGTGGTAAGCGAACTTTGTGATAAGGGTGGTGTGTTCTATGGCATTAATCAGGTATCCAAGAATGTCCTGTTCGGAGACCGGAAGCTCATAAAAAACGGGAATGGTTTTATTCTGGGCGTGTCCGGTTCCGGCAAGGGCATGTATACCAAGCTGGAGCTGATCCAGGTATTCTTTGGAACCAATGATGTGATCATTATTATCGATCCCCAGAATGAGTATAAGGAGATCGCAGATTACCTGGGTGGCCAGTTTATTGATTTCGGGGCACAGGCGGAGCATTATATCAATCCCCTGGATACGGAGACAATGAAGTATATGAACAACAAGCGGAACTTCCTGTCTGACAAGATGGATCTGATGAACGGGATCTTTTCCCAGATCCTGGAGGGAGAAATCCGGTCGGAGTACAAAACCATCATAACACGGTGCGTGATGCAGCTGTATGAGCACATGGATGAGAAAGGATATCAGACACCGACGCTGCGGGACTTTTATGACATGCTCTCCGGTATGGATGAGATCTGGGCGAACGACCTGATGCTGAATATGGAGCGCTTCCTGATCACCGGCCTGGATATGTTCGCCAAACCCACGAACGTGAATATCAATAACCGGTTCGTGGTGTTTGGCCTGGGAAATCTGGGAAAGGAGCAGTCCGGGATCGGAACCCTGATCATGCTGGAAAATATACGTTCCAGGATCGTGTTCAATTCACGGCGAGGGATCTCCACAAGGCTCTATATCGATGAGTTTCATAACCTGGCCAGAGACCGGTTTTCATCTGCTTATCTGGATAAGATCTGGAGGGAGGTTAGAAAGCAGGGCGGCCTGTGCACTGCCATCACGCAGGATATCACGGATGCCCTGTCGTCCAAAACCGTACAGACGATGCTGCACAACAGTGATTTTACGGCGCTGCTGTGTCAGCATGAGGCAGAGCAGGAAATCCTGGGGAATGTTCTGGGCATCTCGGACACGCTCTTATCCTACGTGGATAATTCTTTTCCGGGATGTGGGCTTTTAAAGTTCGGAGAGAAATATATCCCCATGGATGCGAGGATGCCGAAGGACAGTCTGATGTATCAGCTCTTTAACACCAACTTCCACGAAAAGGTAAGAGCAAAGAAACTGAAAAAAATGGTTTCAGCAGAGATGGAGATCCTGCCGGAGCAGGTGCAAAAAGAAGCAGCAAAAGCCCCTACCGATCTGGAAGGGGTTTTCCCATATCCGGTAGACGGGTATGAAGGGGAGGTATAGAAGATGCCTGTGAAAGAGCATAAGAACGGATCAGAAATGGCAGGGGCAGCTGTCATGATGGCGGATAGTAAAAAGCAGGAAGCGATCAGACAGACATCCCGAGGCGCATCACTGCCTGCCAGACAGCAATACATGCTCTCTTATCTGAACCGGGCACAGCTTAAAATGTGGAACTCCTACAGTCCGATCCAGCAAAGAAAAATCATGGAAGAGATTGAAAAAAAACTGGAACGGAAGCTGCCGGACCCGGATATCACGGATGTTCCCATGAAGAGGGAGGCATCTTTTGATATCGAAGCTTACCAGGAAGAGGAGAGATCACCCGGAGAGTACCGGATCCGCGGGCATCCGGAAGAGATATCCCTTCGGACAGTCCATGAGGCTGACATCCGGAGCAGAAGAACAGTGCTCAGGGTCAATCCTGCAAGGCCTGTGATGCAGCATACTCTTTCTGGAAGCCGCATTGGAACAAGCCGGGCAGAGCGTTGCAAAGGATCCAATGTTGAACGGAGTCAGATGCAGGCAGAAAAAGCACGATCTGACAATGGCGGAAGAAATATGTGTAAGCCGCCATCCAGGGAAACGCAAACTGGGGCAACGCAGGCGGAAGCGGCACAGGCGGCTGGTATCCGTAAACAACAGAGACTGAAGGCTCTGAAAAAGTGTTGTTCCGCAAATTAAACGGAACTCCATTCTGCACATTATTCGGGACTGTTTTTGCGATGTCAGCATGAACAACAGCAGATTGTTTGATGCCGATTC
>CADCMM010000002.1 GCA_902802515.1 uncultured Lachnospiraceae bacterium | reverse complement strand
TTCTTTTTTCCTGCCATTTGGTTGCCTCCTGACAACATGTTTTGAGCTGTGCCGCAGATCCGCCTAGGGCACATACTTCAAAGGAATGCGAACCGTAAATGTGGTTCCCTCCCCTTCCTTGCTATAGACCCGCACCGCGCCGTGATGCATCAATATTGCGCTTCTGGTAATAGCAAGTCCCAGTCCGGTACCTCCAATTTCTCTGGAGTGGGATTTGTCCACCCGGTAGAAACGTTCAAAGATATGCTCTTGCGCTTCCTCATGAATTCCCATACCGGAATCTTCCACCTTCACATAAAAGAAGGTATTGTCTACATTCAAAGAAACATGAACCCATCCGTTTTCCTTATTATACTTGATGCCGTTCTCCACCAGATTGGACAGCGCCAGCGTCAGTTTTGTTTCATCCACTTCAGCCACGATGGGCTTAAAACTCTCCAGCACCAGTTCCACATTCTGCCGGGCTGCGATGGGACGCAGCCGCTTCAAGATCAATTCAACCAGATCATTGATATTCGTTTCTTTAATATTTACATCTGAAGAACGCTTGTCCATCTTCACCAAAGAAAGCAGATCTGTAATGATCGTGTTTTCCCGATCGATCTCCTCCGCAATGTCCGTCATAAATTCTTTGTACAGCTCGTTTGGTACCTCGCCCATCTCTCCCTGCGCCACCAGCGAATCCGCCAGTACCTTCATGGAAGTCAACGGCGTCTTGAGCTCATGGGACACGTTGGAGACAAATTCCTGCCTGGAATCCTCCTGCAGCTTCATACGTCTGCGCATCCGATTGTAAGCCTCGGACAGAAGCTCTGTCTCAGTATAATCCGGCATGGAGATATCCTCATCCAGAAAACTCCCATTCACATCTTCCAGAGAAGCAGTTACCTTTCCGAACGGTTTTACCAACAACCGGGCAGCATAAAAAGCTACTGCCAAAACCGCTAAAATCATAGCGATCTGAAGCGTAAACACCGTGGAACCCAGAGCTGTCCTTCCCTCCCGGATATCAATGGTGGGCACACTGATGATCATAACTCCGATCATCTCTTTGGTAACATCGTCCCTCAGCGGCACCGTCACCTCCAGGAACTCCTCGGAGCGGTTATAATTGTCCGAATCCGTCCCCTGAAAGCACTGCAGGACTTCCTCCGCCACGATCACTTTATTCTCATCAATCCCATAAGTGTCCTTAATAATCCTGAAATTGCTGTTGACAATGACCACACGGCCATTATAGAGGCTTCCCAGCTGGACAAGTTCTGTTTCTACCAGTTCGGAAGTATTTCCGTGAATATATCCTGATTCGCTAAGCTGTGAGGCGATCATCTGACACTGATTCCGGATCATCGCCGCCCGCTGGCTCACCGTCTGTTTTTCATAGTTCTGCAAAATCCCGAATTTCAACAGGTTGATGGGAACAATGCCCACCAGCAGCAATATGAGAAACAGACGCAGGCGCAGACTTTTTGCATATCGTTTTAGATTTGTCTTAATGCTGGAAATAATAACCCACTCCCCACTTCGTGTGAACGTACTTCGGTTCACTCGGATTCTCTTCGATCTTTTCACGCAGTCTTCTGATGTGGACATCCACCGTCCGCACGTCGCCGGGATACTCGTACCCCCAGACAATGTTCAGTAGATTCTCGCGGCTGTAGACCTTATTTGGATTAAATACCAGCAGTTCCAGTACGTCGAATTCTTTGGCTGTCAGATTGATCTCCCGACCTGCAATAGTCACTCTTCTCCCCTCGCAGTCCAGGATCAGATCCCCAATTTCCACTATCTTTCCCTTTGTCTCCGGAGCCGCCTTTTGTGCGGTGCGGCGGATAATGGCTTTCAGTCTGGCTTTCACCTCCAGAATATTAAATGGCTTTGTAATATAATCATCCGCGCCGTACTCCAGACCCAGAATTTTATCCATATCTTCCCCTTTGGCGGTCAGCATCACGATCGGCACATCGGAAAATTCCCGTATCTGCTGGCATACCTGCAGGCCGTCCAGCTTCGGAAGCATCAGATCCAGAAGAATAATGTCATACTCGTTTTCCCTGGCTTTGTTCACAGCCTCCTCGCCGTCATAGGCGCAGTCCACTTCCATATCGTCCTGTTCCAGACTGAAGCGGATTCCTTTCACAATCAGTTTTTCGTCATCGACTACCAGAACTCTTTTTCCCATCTCTATCTCCTTCAGACCGTCAGTCTGTCTTTGATTTTCATATATATTGCATCTTTGATACCGCTGATCTGCATGATTTCTTCCACCGTTTGGAATGTTCCATGTTCCTCCCGGTAACGGATCACCGCTTCCGCCTTCGCTTCTCCAATGCCAGGCAGCGTCATCAGTTCTTCCCTGGTGGCTGTGTTCAGGTTCACTCTTCCGCCCGAAGCTGCATCCTCTTTGGCTGCAGATAATTCTCCATCGTCCATCCCCGGTTCCTGCACCGTTCCCGCGTTTCGTTGTATTTGGGCCTCTTCCAGGGTAAGAATCTTCAGCTTCTGACCATCCCGCAGCGTTTCCGCCAAATTCAGCCATTCCCGATCCGCGATCCCGGCAAATCCTCCGGCAGCTTCCACCGCATCACAGACCCGGGATCCCTCCGGAAAATAATAGACTCCCGGACGCGCCACAGCACCGCAAACAAACACTGCCAGACTTACTGTCGTTTCTTCGATATCGGAGGCGGTCATCTCCGGCTGCATCTGCTGCGCGGAATTGCCGGATTCATCGCTGTTATCCATCTGCGCCTCAAAAGCTGTCTCGGTGCGCAGACCGATAATTTCCGGATCCGGTTTCCTGCCACAACCACTCAGAAAAATTACAATCAACATTATAAAATATATGTTTCTGTTCAAATTGCATAGCCTCCTGCAGTTCATTGCCGCAGTTTCCCCCGTTATGCAATTCTATATTTTAACAAAATTGTATTTCTTTTGCAATATATTTTTAAATTAATCTTCTTTCGCCCAGTCAAAGGAGCATTTTACTGCTCTTTCCCAACCTTTCAGGATATGTCTGCGTTTTTCTTCCTCCATCCCCGGTGTGAAGGTACGCTCCAGCGCCCAATTGCTGCGCACATCCTCCCGATCCGACCAGTACCCCACAGCCAGACCGGCCAGATAAGCGGCTCCCAAAGCTGTGGTCTCAATACACTGGGGTCTGAAGACCTGTGCAGCCAGAATATCCGCCTGAAACTGCATCAAAAAATTGTTGGCGCTGGCACCCCCATCCACTTTCAGCCGATTTAACCGGATACCAGAATCCGCCTCCATAGCCCGCAGCACATCTGCAGTCTGATAGGCCAGGGATTCTACCGTGGCCCGGATCAGGTGTTCCTTGCCGGCTCCCCGGGTCAAGCCTACAATGGCTCCTCTGGCATACTGATCCCAATAGGGCGCCCCCAGTCCGGTAAAAGCAGGCACCACATAGACCCCATTGGTGTCCTCTACTGCCTGGCAGTACTCCTCAGACTGTGCCGCATTTTTTAACATTCTAAGTTCGTCTCTCAGCCACTGAATTGCTGCCCCGGCTACAAACACACTGCCTTCCAGGGCATATTCAGCCTTGCCTTCTTCCATGCTGACGGCAATCGTGGTCAGCAGACCATTCTTTGATTCCACCGCTTTTTCTCCGGTATTCATCAGAAGAAAACATCCGGTTCCATATGTATTCTTGGCATCTCCCGGTTCAAAACAGCACTGACCAAACAACGCCGCCTGCTGGTCTCCGGCGGCACCCGCGATAGGAATGTTATCTCCGATCAGACAATCCCTGGTTCGTCCATAGATACTGCTGCAGGGGCGCACTGACGGCAGCATTTGCTCCGGGATATCCAGACGCTTTAGAATTTCTTTGTCCCACTCTAGCTTGTGGATGTCAAACATCATGGTGCGGGAGGCGTTCGTATAGTCTGTCACATGTACCTGGCGGTTCGTCAGGTTCCAGATCAGCCAGGTATCTACGGTTCCAAAAAGAAGTTCCCCATTTTGCGCCCGTTCCCTGGCCCTCTCCACATGATCCAGGATCCATTTCAGCTTTGTAGCAGAAAAATAGGCGTCCGGAATCAAGCCTGTCCGCTCCCGTATCACCGCATCAAACCCTTCTGAGTTTAATTCATCAATCATCGGAGCTGTTCTGCGGCACTGCCACACAATGGCATTGTAGATCGGTCTGCCGGTGGCTTTCTCCCATACAATGGTGGTCTCACGCTGGTTTGTAATACCGATAGCCGCGATCTGTTCCGGCCCCGCGCCGATTTTTCCCATAGCCTCCGCCGCCACGCTCATCTGCGACGACCAGATATCCATGGGATTGTGTTCCACCCAACCGGGCTGTGGAAAAATCTGTTCAAACTCTCTCTGAGCAACGCTGCAGATCGTCCCTTCCTTATCAAACAAAATACAGCGGGAACTGGTAGTTCCCTGATCCAATGCCATAATATAATTATTCATCCCCATGATCTCCTCTCCAAACGCCAAAACAGCCCCCATGATTTAGACATATTATTACTTAGATTTTACCTTATATATCTGCAAAACACAATACTGAAAACCCCCTGCCCAAAGTTTTCAGTATACTGGAGCATAACAAAAACCCGCTGCACTAACACAATTTTTCTGCTAATGCGGCGGAGCATTCCTTTTCTATAGTTTAAAAAGAATGATACCTATGATGCTGATGATCATTCCAATTACCTTCTTCCACTCCAGAGGCTGCTTCTCCACACCGAACCATCCGAATAATTCAATGACATAAGCGGCGATCAATTGGGCGATCACGATCAGCATGGCTGCTCTGGCCGGCCCCAGACTGTCCATGCTCTTTATCACCGTGATGGTAATAAAAGCTCCGATCACGCCTCCCAGCAGCATAAAACTGGGTTTCACCTCTGCCAGCGACTCAAAGCTGCTCTGATCCGTCACCCACCAGGCAGCCAGACAGACCAGCAAGGCGGTCAACTGCACAAAAGCGGAAGATACCCATAGACTGGTCTGCTTTGTCACTTCCGTGTTAAATACTCCCTGAACGCTCATCAAAATCCCCGATACCAGCGCCACAATAATTCCCCACATAAAAATCACCTCTCTGCTCATACTGATAACAGTATATCCGCAGAGAGGTTTTCCTATGCACTCTCAATATGTGTTTCTGTCGGCGACAGCCCCTTAGTACTAACTGAGAACCTGCTCCAGTTTCGCTGCCATCTCATCGATATTTTCCCGGGTTATGATCAGCGGCGGTACAAAACGGATCACATCCGCACCGGCAGAGATGACGATCAGGCCGTTGTCCAGCGCCTTTTTTACGATCTCGCTTACGGGCCGTCCGGCGACCACCAATCCCTGCATGAAGCCCATGCCCCTTCTGGCAGTCAGGCAATCATATTTTTCCACCAGCCCGTCAAGTTTCTGTTCCAGATAAGGAGTCAATTCGCGCACATGCTCTATGATTTTTTTCTCTTCAAACAGATCGAATACTTTCGATACCGCCGCGCAGGCCAGAGGATTCCCGCCATAGGTCGTGCCGTGATCTCCCGGTACCAGAGATGCTTTTGCTGTTTTTTCGTTCAGAACAAAGGCGCCCACCGGCACACCGCAGCCCAGGGCTTTGGCACAGGTCATGATATCCGGCGCAACGCCGTACTGCTGCCATGCGAAATAGCTTCCGGTCCGGCCCATTCCGCACTGAATTTCATCCAGTATCAGCAGAATGTCTTTTTCTTCGCAGAGGTTTTTCACCCCCTGCAAGAACTCCGGCTTTGCCGGATAGATACCGCCCTCTCCCTGTACCGTTTCCAAAATGATGGCGCAGGTGCGGTCTGTGACCTGCGCCTTTACACTCTCCAGATCATTGAAATCGGCAAAACGCACGCCGCCCATCAGGGGCTTAAAGGGTTCCTGATAATGGGCGTTTCCCGTGACAGAAAGCGCTCCTACGCTTCTTCCATGAAAAGAATGGTTCATGGCAATGATCTCATGATCGGTACGCCCATCCTTGTTGTAGGCGTATTTTCTGGCCGCTTTGATAGCCCCCTCGATAGCTTCCGTTCCGCTGTTGGTGAAAAACACCTTGCTCATTCCGCTTTTTTGCACCAGCTTCTCCGCCGCCTCTGCCAGCGGAACATTGTAATAAAGGTTAGAAGTGTGGATAATTTTGTCAATCTGAGATTTCAGCGCGTCATTATACGCTTTATTTCCATAACCCAAAGCAAATACAGCGATCCCGGCTCCAAAATCCAGATATTTTTTTCCGTCCACGTCTTCCAGATAAACGCCTTCCCCCTTTTTCAACACCACCGGAAACCGGTTGTACGTATGAAGCACATTCTGCTCCGCAAGTTCCATGTATGCGCTACTGTTCCACATAATACCGCTCCTCCTCATCGCCTATGATTGCCGTGCCGATACCCTTGTTGGTAAAGAACTCCAGCAGCAGAGAATGGGCAATGCGTCCGTCCAGGATATGGACTCTGGAAACGCCGGACTGGATCGCCTCGATGCAGTTCGCCAATTTCGGCAGCATGCCGCCTCCCACATTTCCGCTGTCCAGAAACTCCAAAGCCTCCGGAACCGTCATCTCGCTGATCAGGCTGGTCTTGTCCGCGGGATCCCGGTATACACCTTCAATATCCGTCAAAAATACCAGCTTTGACGCTTTCATAGCCTTCGCGATAGCACAGGCCGCATCATCCGCATTAATGTTGTAGGAATAGTAACCATCGTCTGAACCAATGGGACAGATCACCGGAATAAAATCATTATCCAACAGCGTATTCAACAGCAGGGGATTTACCTCTTTCACTTCCCCCACATAACCGATGTCCTGTCCTTTCGACAATTTTTTATCTACTTTTAAGACCGTTCCGTCTTTTCCGCTGATGCCCACCGCTTTCAGACCAACCTTTTCCATCATGGAAACCAGTCCTTTGTTCACCCGGTTTAACACCATCTCCGCTACCAGCATCGTTTCCTTATCCGTCACACGCAGGCCATTCACAAACTGAGATTCTTTCCCCAGGCGGGCAAGCCAGCTGGTGATCTCCTTTCCGCCGCCATGAACAATAATGGGACGGAAGCCCACCAATTTGAGCAGAGCCACATCCCGGATAACATCCTTTTTCAGTTCATGATCCACCATAGCGCTGCCGCCGTATTTTACTACGATTGTTTTTCCGTGAAAGCGCTGTATATAAGGAAGCGCCTCAATCAGCACATTAGCTTTTTCCAGCCACATTTCCATTGCTTCTGTTTCCATCTTTTCTCCTCTTCATCCCTTGACTTATTCCTTATGACCGATAATCCGCATTGATACTCACATATTCATGTGTCAGGTCGCACCCCCAGGCCACAGCGCAATCTTCTCCCATCTTCACATCAGCGATGGCGGTGATTTCTTTTTCCGATAAGATCTTTGTAGCTTCTTCCTCACTATAACCTGTGTCCACACCATTCTCAATAATCTTCAACTTTCCGGCTGCGCTCTCAAAATACAGATCCACCTTTTCCGGATCAAACTGTGCGCCGGAATAGCCCATGGCACAGAGAATGCGCCCCCAGTTTGCATCGTGACCGCAGATGGCCGCCTTCACCAGATTAGACGTGATAATGGACTTACTTAAGATCACTGCCTGCTCCTTACTTTCCGCACCGATCACCTTTACTTCAAACAGAGCAGTAGCCCCCTCCCCATCTGCCGCCATATGTTTTGCCAGCCAGGTATTTACATAATCCAAAGCCTCTTTGAACGTCTGATAGCCCTGATCTTCCTCCTTGATCTTTTGATTCCCCGCCAGACCGTTGGCCATCAGCAAACAAGTATCATTCGTGGAGGTGTCACCATCCACAGAAATCATATTGTAGGAATCCTGCACACTTCCGCTGAGCGCTTTCTGCAGCAGCTCTTTGGAAATCGCCGCATCCGTCGTTATAAACGCCAGCATGGTACACATGTTGGGATGGATCATCCCGGATCCCTTGCTCATTCCCCCGATGGTAACGGTCTTGCCGCCCAATTCAAACTGTACCGCAATTTCTTTTTTCTTTGTGTCCGTCGTCATGATGGCTTCCGCCGCCAGGGTGCCGGCTGCCTCACTGTGGGAGAGCATAGGAACCATCGTTTCGATTCCGGTCTTTATCACATCCATGGGAAGCTGTTTCCCGATCACGCCGGTGGAAGCGGTCAGTACCTGAAGCGGATCCAGGTTCAGCAGCTTTGCAGCTGCTTTGGCGGTCTCCTCACAGTAGCCATACCCTTCCGTTCCGGTACAGGCATTGGCGATTCCGCTGTTCATAACCACTGCCTGGGCCGTCTCCTGATGATACACGATATTCTGATCCCATTTTACCGGAGCAGCCTTTACTACATTGGTGGTGAAAGTCCCTGCCGCTGCGCAGGGCGCTTCGCTGTAGAGCATCGCCATGTCCTTTTTTCCCTTTTTGATCCCGGCTGCGATGCCGATCGCCTGGAATCCTTTCGGGGCGGTGACGCCCCCGTTTATGATCTTCATTTTCTTATTTCCTCCTATGAAAGCTGCCATTCTCCTATCATCACGGAAACAGCGGCACCAGCTGCAGACCTGTCTGTTCCGGCAACCCGAATAACAGGTTCATATTTTGCACTGCCTGTCCTGCCGCTCCTTTTACCAGATTGTCAATGACTCCCATGGCTACGACTCGGTGTGTCCTCTCATCCACTTTGTATCCGATATCTACAAAGTTGCTTCCCTCCACCCATCGGGTTTCCGGATATGCCCCTTCTTCCAGCAGTCGAATAAAATATTCGTCTGCATAATATTTCTCATAAGCTGCCTGGATCTGTTTCCCTGTCACTCCCGGCTTCAGGTTTGCGTAGGCCGTCGCCAAAATTCCTCTGTTCATTGGAACCAGATGCGGAGTGAAATTGATCAGCAGCGGCTCTCCCGCCGCGTATCCCAACTGTTCTTCGATCTCCGGCGTATGTCTGTGGTTCGTGACGCCGTAGGGCTTGATACTCTCGTTCACTTCACAGAACAGGTTCGGAAGTTTCGCTCCGCGTCCAGCCCCGGAGGTTCCGGATTTCGCATCTATAATGATGGAATTATTTTCCACCAGTCCCTCTTTTACCAGCGGATACATAGTGAGGATAGAGCAGGTTGTATAACAGCCCGGATTCGCCACCAGTCTGGCGCCTCCGATCCTCTCTCTGTTAATCTCACACAGACCGTACACCGCCTCCCCGATATACTGGGGACTCTTGTGTTCGATTCCGTACCACTTCTCATAAATTTCAACATCTTTTATACGGAAGTCCGCGCTCAGATCAACGATTTTTGTTTTCGTCAGAATTTCCTCATTCACCAAAGACGCGCACAGACCCTGGGGTGTGGCGGTAAAAATGACATCCGCCTGCCCCGCCAATTCTTCCATGTTATCATCCATACATTTCGCGTCCACCAGCCGAAACATATTTTTGTATACATCGTAATAATTCTGATCAATATAACTTCTGGAGCCGTACCACACGATTTCTGCCTGAGGGTGCTGAAGCAATAAACGCACCAGCTCCTGCCCCGCATATCCGGTAGCCCCGATAATACCTGCTTTTATCATATCCCTTACCTGCCTGTTTCTACATATTTATAGCTGAACTCTTTTATCATAAACTAAATTCCTTCATAAGTAAAGCATTTTTATTCGCATAAATATACATATTTTATGCATATTCAACCTTTTCTATCTACGAATTAGACAAATTTTCAATTTGTGCTTGCATATTTATGACTAATGCGTTATAGTATTGTCCGGACAGAAAAATTTGCAGAAAGCATTGCCGCAAATGAAAAATACAAACATTCTCAAGGAGGAGATTATCATGAGAGAAAAAGTTATCTTAGCTTATTCAGGCGGACTGGACACGACAGCTCTGATCCCCTGGCTGAAAGAGACCTTCGATTACGAAGTGGTCTGCTGCTGTATCGACTGCGGTCAGGGAAATGAACTGGATGGCCTGGAGGAAAGAGCAAAACTTTCCGGAGCTTCTAAATTATATATAGAAAACATTACTGATGAATTTTGTGACGACTTTATCATGCCCTGCGTCAAAGCCAGCGCTGTCTATGAGCACAAATATCTGCTGGGTACTTCCATGGCACGTCCGGTGATCGCCAAGAGACTGGTAGAAATTGCACGGAAAGAAGGAGCAACTACCATCTGCCACGGCGCTACCGGTAAAGGTAATGACCAGATCCGTTTTGAACTGGGGATCAAAGCGCTTGCTCCCGATCTGAAGATCATTGCTCCCTGGCGTATGACAGACGTATGGAAAATGGAATCCCGCGAGGATGAAATTGAATACTGCAAAGCACACGGCATCGATCTTCCTTTTGATCACAGCCACAGCTACAGCCGCGACCGCAACTTGTGGCATATCAGCCACGAAGGTCTGGAACTGGAAGATCCCGCAAACGAACCGGATTTCGACAACATGCTGGTTCTGGGCGTGACGCCGGAAAAAGCTCCGGATGAGGGCGAATATGTTACCATGACATTTGAGGCCGGTGTTCCGAAGACGTTAAACGGCAAAGAAATGAAAGTTTCCGAGATCATCACGGAGCTGAACGCTCTGGGCGGAAAACACGGCATTGGTATCGTGGATATCGTTGAGAACCGTGTTGTTGGTATGAAGAGCCGCGGCGTGTATGAGACTCCCGGAGGAACCATCCTGATGGAAGCACATGATCAGCTGGAAGAACTTATTCTGGATCGTGAGACACTGGAAGCGAAGAAAAAACTGGGCAGCCAGTTTGCTCAGATCGTTTACGAAGGAAAGTGGTTCACTCCGCTTCGCGAGGCAATCCAGGCATTCGTAGATGTCACTCAGCAGTACGTAACCGGAGAAGTGAAGTTCAAACTTTACAAGGGCAACATCATCAAAGCCGGCACTACTTCACCGTACAGCCTGTACAATGAGTCCCTGGCGTCCTTCACTACCGGAGATCTCTATGATCATCACGATGCGTCCGGATTTATCACATTGTTTGGACTGCCGCTGAAAGTTCGCGCTATGAAGATGGCAGAGGTAGAAAACAAATAAGATAATTTAGATATTTCAGGGGCTGTCTCAACAGCCCCTTTTCAAATATAGCGTTAAAAATAATGGTTGAATTTCACCTAATACTGTATATAATAAAAACATGCAGGAAATCGTTATGAATATTGATACTAATACTATCGTCTCCGTCAGCAAGGCTAATCAAAATTTTTGCCGTGTGACCCGCATTGCGGATAAAAATGGTCAGGCCATTATTTTTAAAAATAACAAACCAAAATATGTCCTTTATGACATTGAAAATTCTCCCATCATTGATATGACCGATGATGAGAAAATTGATTTTGTGGCTGCACGTATATTAAAAAAATACAAAATGGCATTTTTGGAGTTGGCAAAATGATTAAATTTTCAAAAGATAAGGTTCTACTTCTCCACAAATTGATATAAATTATTCAGCATCTGCACTTAGCCAAAAACTGCTTCCCTAAGCTCAAAGGGAAGCAGTTTTTTTGTCGTTTTAATTTTCTGATAAACTATCCAGATAATCGTCAATTGCCGAGGTATTGACTGTGTAAGTCTCTACCTGCACCGTCCCGTCATCCGGGGTTGCCGTTACATTTCGGTATACAGAAATGCCGGCCCATCCAATAATCACAAGTGCCAACACCGACAGCACAGTTTTCGTCAGAAACCATTCCAGCTTCTGCTTCTTCATGATCTTTTCGCGGTTCCTCTTCTCTTCCTTATAACGGTCAACTTTAGCCTGACTCATATTTTCGCTCCTTACATCAAGGATCTCTCGTATCTCTCACATACGCTGTATCCTGTATTCTTTACCCTCTAGTATACACGAAATATGCGAATTTGCAATCATTTTTTCAAAGGGACTGGGGAAACGGACACTTTGCAAACATTTTCCTTCAATTTATGGAGTACATAAACCGCAGTATCACACCACCACAATGATCCCGCCATCGCTGGCATAAAGGGAGCTGATGCCCGCAGTATCCACCACGAACGCATCCTTCACTTTCATTCTCCCCAGCAGCGCGTCTTTCACCATCATGGCCCGGTCCCTGCAATTGCAGTGGGAGATGGCCAGGATCCGCTCTTCGGGGTGTTCTGTGACTTCCACGATATTGTCAACCATCTTTACCAGAGCTTTATTGATGCCTCTGGCCTGCCCCAATTGCTGGATCGATCCCTCGGGTGTAGACATCATCACCGGTTTGATCTTCAGAGCAGTAGCCACCGCTGCTTTCAGATTACTCAGACGTCCGTTTTTGCGCAGCGCTTCCAGAGTCTCCAGAACAAACCATGTGGTCTGGCTGGCAATGTACTCCTCCACTTTCTGCACCACCTCTTTAAAACTCATCCCTGCATTTTCGCATTCCCTGATCTTCATGGCGATCAGAGTTTCTCCAATAGAGGCGGATTTCGAGTTAAATACATGTATTTTTTTATCCGGATATTCTTCCAGACACATACTTTTGCCCAGCTGAGCGCTATTATAAGAACCGCTCAATTGCGCGGAAAGTGTGACCGCATAAGCATGATCCTCTTCGCCTTCAAATGCTTTTCGATAAAAATCCGGTGACGGGCATGCAGATTTGGGACAATTGGGGCTGGCGGCTACCTTCGCCAGGAAATCCGCCTGGTCAAATGTTTCATCATCTACAAAATCATATTCATCCACCTGCATCGTCAGCGGAGCCGATAGAAAATGTCCGTCCTGTTTCATCTCCTCGGTCAGTTCTCCGCAGCTGTCCACCACAACTCTATAACTCATAGATACCTCCTATCAAAGCATCGAGATTTCACAACGTAGTATTTGATACTACATTATGATAGCATATATATTTCATCTTGAAAAGAGGAAAAAACAAATATATAATAAAATTTATCTAAATTAAGGGAGGATTTCTTTTGCAAGCATTACAGATACCCGATGTCCGGGATTTCATGACAAAACTCCTGACTACTGAAATTTTTGATACGTTCCTGGTGACAGAGACAACTCTTACAACTTTTACCACCTTTCGCATGGACGGCAGTTTTCACGCTGATTATTATGACAGCATGGATACCGATGAAGAAACGAAAAAGCCTGCTCCCTCCCCTCTCTGGAAGCAGGTTCGCCCGTTCTTTTTATATCTGGTGAAGGGGAAATATACGCCCTTGAACTTTAAGATCGTTTTTCGATTGGCAGATTATAATACGGAAAAGCTGCTGGCCCAGTCCGGCGTCGGGCTGCATACGCAAGACATTGCAGGCCTCTATCTTAATATACTTTATGACGGAAAAAACATTTCCTGTACCACCGGTACTTCGGTGCGGGTGTTTACACTGGACAGATCCCTGGACCGCGCCTGGGATGATATGATCGGAAAATTTCTGCGACAAAAAGGGATTCCGTATGTAGTTCATTAAAAACGCAAGAGTTTTGTTAGCACTCATTTTAAACGAGTGCTAATTTTATCTTGACATTTCCATTTTTGGGTATTACAATGTCTTCTATAGTTACGGATCACCTATGATCTGCTTTATACGAACACAATTAAAAATGTACAGATAAGGAGTGTTATATTATGAGCAAGACAGGAAATCTTTCCATTAACAGTGAAAATATTTTCCCAATTATCAAAAAATGGCTCTATTCTGACCACGACATCTTTGCCCGGGAAGTTGTGTCCAACGGCTGCGATGCCATCACAAAGCTGCACAAGCTGGAGATTATGGGAGAATATTCCTACCCGGATGATCACAAAGACAGCATCCAGGTGATCGTTAATCCCGAAGAAAAAACATTGAAATTTATTGATACCGGACTTGGTATGACGGAGGCTGAAGTCGAGGAGTATATTACACAGATCGCTTTCTCCGGCGCTACCGCTTTTCTGGAGAAATATAAGGATAAGACCAATAAGGATGAGATCATCGGTCATTTCGGACTTGGCTTCTATTCCGTATTTATGGTGGCTGACAATGTAGAAATTGATACGCTCTCCTACCAGAATGGCGCAGCCCCGGTACACTGGGAATGTGACGGCAGTTCTGAATACACCATCGGCGAGGGCACAAAAGATACCGTCGGTACAGAAATTACCCTGCACTTGAATGAAGACAGTCTTGAATTTGCCAATGAGTACCGCATGCGTGAGGTGCTGGAAAAATATTGTTCTTTCATGCCCACAGAGATCTTTCTCTCCAAAGCAAATGCCCCGCAGGAATATGAGACCATTGATGAAGCTGAGCTGCGCGAGGATGATGTGGTGGTAGAACACATTCATGAGGACGCTAAAACAGAAGAAAAAGAGGATGAAAACGGCAACAAGGAAATTGTGGAAGTATCTCCTGCCAGAGACCGCGTGAAGATCAATAAACGCCCGATTTCCCTGAGCGATACCCATCCCCTGTGGACCAAACATCCCAATGACTGCACCGAAGAGGAATATAAGGAATTTTACCGTAAGGTATTCATGGATTACAAGGAGCCGCTGTTCTGGATCCACCTGAACATGGACTACCCGTTCAACCTGAAAGGTATCCTCTACTTCCCGAAGATCAACACCGAGTATGACTCCATTGAGGGAACCATCAAACTGTACAACAACCAGGTATTCATTGCGGATAATATCAAAGAGGTGATTCCGGAATTCCTGATGCTGCTCAAGGGCGTTATCGACTGTCCGGATCTTCCGCTGAACGTTTCCAGAAGCGCCCTGCAGAATGACGGTTTTGTAAAGAAGATCGCAGATTACATCACAAAGAAAGTGGCGGACAAACTCTCCGGCATGTGCAAGACCGACCGGGAGAGCTATGAAAAATACTGGGATGATATCAGCCCGTTCATCAAATATGGCTGCATTAAAGATACCAAGTTCAGCGAGCGCATGATGGACTATATCCTTTACAAAGATATCAACGGCAAATACCTTACCATGAAAGAACTGGATCCTGAAGAGACTGCTGAAAATGCAGAAAGCGCAGATGCCGCCGAAACCGTGGATTTCGATGAGTCTGCAGATACTGAAGATACAGCAGAAGAAAGTAAGGATGGCGACGCCTCAAAGACCACCATCTACTATGTAACGGATGAAGTTCAGCAGAGCCAGTACATCAATATGTTCAAGGAAGCCGGTCTGGATGCCGTTATCCTGAAACACAACATTGATACCGCTTTCATCACCCATGTAGAACGTCAGGATGAAAAGCTGAAATTTGAGCGCATTGACGCGGATGTCACCGACACATTCAAGGAAGAGACTTCCGAGGAAGAGCTGAAAGAAACCACCGATACCCTCACTGAACTGTTCCGCAAAGCCCTGGGCAAAGATAAACTGGAGGTAAAGGTAGAGAAACTGAAAAACGCGAACATTTCTTCCATGATGACTCTCTCCGAGGAGAGCCGGCGAATGCAGGATATGATGAAGATGTACAATATGTACGGAATGGATCCGTCCATGTTCGGCACCACCGAAACTCTGGTGCTGAATGCCAACAACGTGCTGGTACAGTATATCTTCCAGCATAAAGAGGGCGAGCATGTTCCAATGTTCTGCCAGCAGCTCTATGATCTGGCAGTGCTGGCTCATAAGCCGCTGACTCCGGAGGAGATGACGAAATTTATTGCCCGCAGCAACGAGATCATGATGCTTCTGGCAAAATAACTGTTTTCATTCACAGGTATTTATTATAAAATAGAGGTTGCCGCATGAAACGCATATTTTTGTAATAAAATGCTTCATGTGACAGCCTCTATTTCTATTGCTTTAACGAAAGGACTTCTTATGGAATATACACGCAGATTCGGGTTTTCCGGCAGTACTCTGAAACTTATTGCTATCGCCACAATGCTGATCGACCACACCGGCGCCACCGTTGTGCGTGCATTAACCCGAAGGGACTACATTTTCAGCGATCTTACAACCTTAAAACACATGAATCAGCTGTATACTGTGATGCGCGGTATCGGACGCATCGCCTTTCCCATCTTCTGTTTTCTTCTGGTGGAAGGCTTTATGCATACCCGCGACGTGAAAAAATATGCCTCCAGGCTGTTTCTGTTTGCACTGATCTCCGAGATTCCCTTTGATTTTGCGCTGAAGACAAACTGGTTTTATCCGGAAAAGCAGAACGTGTACTTCACGCTCCTCATAGGACTTCTTGTGCTGTGGGGCATTACCTTATGCCAGGGGCTTACGTCTATCCAACTACTGATCATGGTGGCTGGATTGCTTGCCGCAAACTTCCTGAAAACAGATTACAGCTACAAAGGGGTATTTCTCATTGAAGTACTCTATATTTTGCGTTACTCCAGACTTTATCAGTGTCTGGGGGGAGCGGCCGCTATCTCCTGGGAAACCTGGGCTCCGCTCTCATTTATTCCGGTATTTTTTTATAATGGGAAGCGCGGTCTGTCTCTGAAATACTTTTTCTACTGGTTTTACCCGGTCCATCTGCTTGTTCTGGGCGTCGTTACAAAACTCATACTGCCTGCGCTGGCATAATGCGGGCTGCTGCACAAAGCATTTCCAAGCATAAATACAGGTTTCTGAAGAACGCTTTCGCTACCCTTCCACCACTAAGAAGCGCCCATCCGGCAGAGGGAATACTTCGCATGCCTCCAATATTTCCTCATCGGTCATTCCGGAGGCATCCAGATTTTCTTTAAAATACTTCTTTACTTCTTTTTTGTTTTTCAGAACCTGCGCCATACACTCATCCAGAAACTCGTCCGCCTCCTCCAAAGTGTCTGCTACCGGTTCATCAAAGAGCTGTGCCTGATTTTTCAGGAATGTCTCCAGACAGATTTTATCATATACCATACTATTTTATATGTCCTTTCATGATCTCATGAAACTGCGCTCCGCACCGTTCTACCTCTCCGAGAACCACATCGATTTTTTTCGGATCCAGAAACCAGTTATCCCGGCTGATCCCTTTCGTCTCCACCGGACACACCAGAATTTCCGTCTCCGGAAACTGCTCCTGGTAATACATAAGGCAGCGGCGGGCATGAAACGCCTGACAGCACAATATCCCGCTACCAACGCCCATACCCAGGGCGTTTGTTACTTTTCGGGACTCTATAGCGTTTTCATAGGTAAAGGTCGCCTGATCCTCCCTCAGAATAGCTGATCTGGGTACTCCGTTTTTTATCAGAATGTCCCGAAGATATTCCCATTCTGTCTCATACGCTCCGTCAAAGGTGCCATCAAGGATGCTGTATCTGCCGGAGGGAAGCACCAGGGGCGCAAATCCCTGCCGATACAGCCCGGCAGCCTGAATAGCCGCCTCCGGGTAGTTTCCCCCGGGGACAAAGATAATATCTGCTTTCCTCGGCTGATGCTGCACAAATATGAAGTCTGTGATTCCCTGATAGAAGCTCTGCGCCATCCCAGTTACTCTCTCCTCTCCGGCTCGCTGACCTTTGGCATTATTCTGCTTTCGGAAGTTTGAATGAACTCTTCAGTGATACGATCCGGTTAAACACCGGCGCACCCGGTTTGGAATCTCTGGCGTCTACGCAGAAGAACCCGGTACGCACAAACTGGAAGCTGTCGTAGGGCGCCACGTCCTTCAGGGACGGCTCCAGATAGCAGTTCTTCAGGATAGTGAGGGAATTTGGATTTAAGTTCAGAGAACCGTCCTCATTGTAAACGCCTTTCTCCTCATCAATAATGTTCTCATACAGACGAACCTGGGCCTGAAACGCTGTCTTTGCCGCCACCCAATGAATGGTACCTTTCACTTTCCGTCCGGTAAAACCGGTACCGCACTTAGTCTCAGGATCGTAGGTACAATGAATCTCTGTAATATTTCCATCGGCATCTTTCTCAAATCCGGTACACTTCACAAAGTACGCGCCCATAAGACGAACTTCATTTCCAGGGAAAAGGCGGAAATACTTCTTCGGAGGATTCTCCATAAAATCATCGCGGTTGATGTAAAGCTCACGGCCAAAGGGAACTTTTCTCATACCCAGCTCCGGATTCTCCAGATTGTTCTCAATATCAAGCTCCTCCATCTGATCTTCCGGATAATTGTCGATGATCAGTTTTACCGGATCCAGCACAGCCATGACTCTGGGACGTTTTAATTTCAGATCCTCACGGATACAGTATTCCAGCATAGCGTAATCTGCGGAACTCTGGCTCTTGCTGATGCCGCACAGATTCACAAACATCTTGATGGACTCCGGCGTGAAACCACGGCGGCGCAGTGCCGCGATAGACACCAGCCTCGGGTCATCCCAGCCATCCACGATACCTTCTTCCACCAATTTCTTAATATAACGCTTACCTGTCACCACATTGGTCAGGTACATTTTCGCAAACTCTATCTGTCTGGGCGGATGCGGATACTCCAGTTCTCTCACTACCCAGTCGTACAATGGTCTGTGATCCTCGAACTCCAGTGTACAAAGGGAATGGCTCACGCCCTCAATGGCATCCTCAATAGGATGCGCAAAATCATACATCGGATAAATGCACCACTTATCTCCTGTATTGTGATGGGACATATGTGCCACACGGTAGATCACCGGGTCACGCATGTTAATATTCGGTGACGCCATATCAATCTTAGCACGAAGCACTTTCGCTCCATCCGGATACACGCCGTTTTTCATATTCTCAAATAATACCAGATTCTCTTCCACAGAGCGGTCGCGGTAGGGACTGTTCTTCCCCGGCTCTGTCAGCGTGCCGCGGTACGCTCTGATCTCCTCGGCAGTCAGATCACAGACAAAAGCTTTTCCTTTTTTAATTAGCTTTACCGCCGCTTCATACATCTGATCGAAATAGTTGGAGGCAAAGAAAAGCCGGTCTTCCCAGTCTGCACCAAGCCATTTGATATCCGACAGAATGGATTCTACAAATTCTGTCTTCTCTTTCGTTGGATTCGTATCGTCAAACCGCATATTGAATTTGCCGTGATATTCCTGAGCGATGCCGTAATTCAGAAGTACCGATTTCGCATGTCCAATGTGAAGATACCCGTTAGGCTCCGGCGGAAAACGGGTGCACACTGCATCGTAGCGTCCTTCTTCCAGGTCCTTATCTATCATCTGCTCAATAAAATTTTTGCTGTTTGATTCCATAATATGCCTCCTGCGTAATTATACGTTGTTACTATCCAAAATAAGATTTTCCTCTCATTCCAACCATTATCCTGTATGACGATAGTTTCTTTCGAATCCATCGTCCAGGGACAGGCTTGGAAAATGAGAAGAATAACCGTGAACTCATCGAAAGACGTCTGAAATCACACCGTCCTTAATAATCAATTTGAATAGTAATCTTATGCCATGGTATCACAAAAATTAAGAAAAGACAACATTGTCTCGGAAACAAAAAGCTGTTACAATAGAATAGAATTACGAACGATCATAGCATGGAAGGAAGCTGTCAATGTACTATTTTGTTGTCAATCCGGCCTCCCGTTCCGGGAAAGGGTTAAAAATCTGGGAAAAAGCGGAAGAGATTCTGAAAGAAAAAAAAATAGAATATGAAAGTTACATCCTAACTGCTCCGGGAGAAGCCCGGGAAATGGCGGAATTTCTCTCGCTGAATAAAACGCCCTGCACTGTCGTTATAGTGGGCGGAGACGGAACCATCAATGAATTTTTGAGCGGGCTTCCCACCTTTGAAGGAATTACCCTGGGTTACCTTCCCACCGGTTCCGGCAATGATTTTGCCCGGGGAATGCATCTCCCGGCAAAACCGAAGGATGCCCTTGATCTGATTCTGGATCCGGAGAAGTTCCGTCATATCAATATTGGCATTACCTCCTCCGGTGATGAAAAAAAATACTTCGCCATCAGTTCCGGTATTGGCTTTGACGCTGCCATCTGCTATGAATCCAACGCTTCTGCGCTGAAGTCCATCCTGAACAAGATCCATGCGGGAAAACTGATCTATCTGATCAATGCCCTGCGCATGCTGTTCGCCCTGAAGCCCTGCTCTATGCGGGTTCTCCTGGACGACAGCCAGCTGCTGACCTTCCAGAAAGTTTACTTTGTGACGGCCATGAACATGAAATACGAGGGCGGCGGCTTCATGCTCTGTCCGAAAGCCAGCCCGGTGGACAATTACCTGGATCTGATCGTAGTAGACAACATGCCGAAAGCAAAAGTTTTGGCGGTACTTCCTACTGCTCTTTTTGGAAAGCATACGAATTTTAAAGGGGTTCACATTTACCGCTGCAGACGCGCTGTCATCCAGAGTGAGAATAAAGCCTGCGTACATATGGACGGAGAACACTTTGGCTTCTGCAAAAAAGTGTCCTTCGATCTTGCTAAGGAGAAATTGAAATTTATCGTGGACTAAACAGATACGGAGCTGCCGCCGGACGTATGCTTTGTATGGATATAGCTTTCTGAGAGCTTTGTTATGCATCGGTACTTCCTGACTGCAAACATTTGTGCAGCAGGCAGGTTAGTATCCGCTATGCATAACGGGCAGCGAGAGCGTTCATCAGAAAGCTATATCTATAACAAACATTCAAACATTGTCCGGCGGCAGTTCCGGGTATTTAATTAAAGCCCATCAGCTTTTGCGCGAGCTTGTAGCCCCGCACGGATATTTTTCTGCCCAGCCGGCCGGGCAGATTCATGGAAATGCCCAGAAAGCTTGTTCTCATGTGAAGATAAAGGCTCCGGTCTGTCTCTTTTAGATACTGCCATATTTCTTTTTTCTTCCGCAGGTTCTCCTGTGTCCCGCTCACCAGAAGCAGGGAAGATGTCACAGTCATGATCTTGTCCAGATACATCAGCATATACTTTTTCACTTTTTTATCCAGACCGGTGAAATCCTGCTTCGCCACAATGTCGATCATGATCTTGTTTACCTTGATCTGCTGATCGATGCGGCTGATCATAATCTGTTCATTCACAGACTGATCCTCTCGTCCAATATAATAATGGTAAAAATTCACATCCATATAGTACAGTTTTTTCACATTCGGGAACGGCTGGAACGCAAAAATATTGTCCACATAGAAGGTATGTTTCGGCAGCACCATGCCGGACTCCAGAAGCACTTCTCTGCGGTAAAAAATATTGTGCATCAGTATGTACTGCGTTTCTTTCATATGCCCCATTGCAGACCATTCAAAAATCTGATCTTTTGGAAATACATGGCGGAAGTGCATTACCTTTTTGCGCTTCACCCCCACCTTATCATATATGAAATTTGCCAGCATCATATCCACCGGAGTATTGTCCGCCTCCAGATTTTTCAACGTCTCCACAATATTTTTTAACGCTTTGGTGTCGGCCCAGTCATCGCTGTCAATGACCTTAAAGTACACACCGGTTGCATTGCGGATGCCGGTATTTACGGCCTCTCCGTGGCCGCCGTTTTCCTGGTGGATGGCCCGGACAATGCCCGGATATTTTTCCTCGTACCGATCCGCCACCTGCGCAGTGCGGTCTTTCGTCGAGCCGTCGTCCACGATCAATATCTCAATATCTTCTCCTGCCGGAAGCAGGGACTTAATACATTTCTCCATGTAGCTTTCTGAATTATAACACGGTATTGCAACTGTCAGTATCTTCATTGTTTTTTCTCCTGTTCATATTTCTCCTGTCCAAGCAGGATCTGCAAGTACTGTACATAGGCCGCAAAGGCCGCAGGTATGGGGTACTCCGCTTCCGTCCGCTTCGGCTCCACGATCATAAGATCCGGATTATCGGAAACACTCATCTGTTCCACCAGCACCATATAGCCGCTCATCCGCCATTCTACATGACTGAATATGTGCTTCGCGGGTGGAAGCGACTGAATCCGGATCGGAGCAAGACCTTCTTCTTTCAGATAACACAGCACCTCATCCTCCGACCGGTGTCCCTCCATATTCGGCAATTCATACAGCCCTGCCAGTAATCCCATTTTCGGACGTTTTCGGATGACGGTGTAAAATCCGTCCCGGATCACCAATACCGTCCGTTCCTCTATCCTGCGCTGCTGCTTTACTTTTTTCTTTGGTATCTCTTCTATTTTTCCATGCAATCTGGCCAGGCACAGATCAGACACCGGACATCTATCACACTCCGGCATTCCATTGGGCAGACAGACAATGGCCCCCAGCTCCATCAATGCCTGGTTAAAGATTCCAGGACAAGCCTTCGGTATAATTTCCTTTATTGCTGCTTCTATCCCGGTTCTGACGGACTGTTTGGTAATGTCTTCTTCATTCTCAACAATCCTGCTGATCACCCGAAGTACATTTCCGTCCACCGCAGGCGCCGGAATGTTATAGGCGATGGATGCAATGGCTCCCGCTGTGTAAGAGCCGATGCCCGGCAGATCCAGCAGCGCTTCATAATCCGCTGGCAGCCGTCCGTCATACTCTTCCAGCACTCTGACGGCGGCCTTCTGCATATTTCGTACCCGGTTGTAATATCCCAGTCCCTCCCAGAGCTTCAGCAGTTTGTCCTCCGGGCAGACCGCCAGCGCAGAAATATCCGGCAAAGCCTGAATAAATCGCAAAAAATAAGGCTTCACCGCCTCCACTCTGGTCTGTTGAAGCATAATTTCAGAAATCCATACGTAGTAAGACCGTTCAGGAGAACCGGAACCAGTCATGTCGGTTTTTTTTCTTAGATCTGCGGTCTCTCTCCAGGGAAGATCTCTCGCATTTTCACGGAACCAATCTAATAACGGTTCCACTGTCTGTTTTAAATATTCGCTGTTAACCATAGACTTATTCTAACAGAAATCTTCAGGAAATCAAGTCGTTACTTTTTTACATTTCATCCCGGTAATAGCAGATCACCGGCATTCCCGGATAAGCGTAAGCGTACAGCGTCCGGGCCGCCTCGTAGGGCAGATTCACACAGCCGTGTGAGCCGCTGTACATAAAAATATCTCCGCCGAAGCTGGATCTCCAGGTAGCGTCATGAAGTCCGATACCACCATTAAAAGGCATCCAATAGGATACCGGAGAATTCCAGTCGGCTCCACGCAGCACAGTGGGAGATTCCTTTGAATAGATGGTGTAGGTACCTGCCGGCGTCCTCCTTCCGGAATTCGTGTATGTTCCGGAGACACAATCCACCGACAGTTCCTCCACTCCATCCACATATAGCCAGACATGCTGATTTGTCAGATCTACCTCCACATAAGTGTCTCCCAGATCGCTGTGGCTCCAGTCCGCGGCAGTTTGGGCAAAGTGGGGCATCCTTACCCGCTCCGCACCGCTCTGTATCATATGTTCCAGCACCTCCAGTTCTTCCCCCTGATCTATAAGCCACCCGTAATTTCCGCCGGGAACCACAACACGGTCCCCGGCAGAAGTCTGAAACTCTCTTGGTTTCTGATAAGTATCATATTTTTCTGCCAGATCTGCTATATACTGCGTCATTTTATCGCGATCCAGATAAAGGGTATTTGTATCCGGATCATACAGGATCCAGCTAACGATAGTGTCCCCATCCAACACTTCCGTCTGGTTTCCGAACTGGTACACGATTCTGGTGCTGCAGTATTTGCCAATCTTATCCAGGACGTTCTGCACTGCCTTTGAACCGACTGCCTGACCGTCCATGGAGCGTTCCACCGCATTCACCAGTTCTTCTCTGTTGGCAAACCCGCAAAGCAGCATGGCTGTCAGGATTCCCACGCTTGCCAGGATCATTTTATTTTTTTGCTTCCCCATGATCCATCCTCTATATCACTCATGAACAATAAATGTAGAATATCCCTGTCTGCGCAACTGTGCCTCCATCTTGATGGCGTTGTCCAGATTTCGAAATGTTCCTACTCTCACTTTATAGAAGCCGCCATCCTCCACCAGGAAAGCCGGATACCCCTGCTGCTGCAGCTGATAGAGCATATCCTGGGCATACTCCTGATTCCTAAACGCTCCGGTCTGAACCGTATACACCATTTCACTATTATTCGGCGCATCGTTCAGCACTTCCAGAATCCCGTTTGCGATGGCCTGGGAAATTTCATTAAATCTGGTATCAAACAATTCATTATCCTCATCCGTATTGATAAATCCTGTCTCCACCAGCAGCGCAGGAGCCTTCGTTCTTCTCAGTATCACCAATCCCGGTCTCTCTTCGATACCAAGATTTTTGAACCCAACTTCCTCCAGATTTCGATTGATCGCTTCCGCCATCTCTGCTTTTTTTCCTGAATTGTTAAACACCAAAGTCTCCACCCCGGAATACTGATTGTTTTCCGGGCTGGCATTCCGGTGAAAAGAAATGACAAAATCAGGATTAGCCGCATTGGCCAGCTGCGCTTTTTCAAATGGCGTCTGGTAGACGTCTTCCGTTCTGGTAAACACCACATCTACGCCATTATCTTTTAAAGTGTTTCCTACCGCCAACGCCAGCGCCAGATTGTCCGTCTTCTCCTGCCGTCCTTCATACACAGCTCCCGGATCCCTCTCTCCTCCGTGACCCGCGTCAATCACAACTTTAGCCATAAAAATACCCGCATATCTTTTTTATATAGATATGCGGGGCAAGGCTGCGCAATCACTGTTTTTTCTGTTCCCGGATCTGCGGATGGAGCAATAATTGGATCTTCGATTTTACAATATCGAAAGCCACATCATTCATCCCACTATTAATAATGATATCCGCTGTGGCCTTCGTCGGTTCCACATACATATAATGCATGGGTTTCACAGTGGTCAGATACTGGCTGACAATATTATCCAGATCCCGGCCGCGTTCTTTCACATCCCGGACAATCCGCCGCAGAATACGCTCGTCCGCATCGGCCTCCACAAAAATCTTGATATCGATCAGGTCTCTTACTCTTGGATCAGCCAACAAAAGAATTCCCTCCACAAGAATAATCTTTTTCGGCTCAATGTGTACAAACCGGTGGGAACGGTTGTGCATACTGTAATCGTACACCGGACAGTCCACCGCCTCCCCGTTTTTGAGCATTTTCAGGTGCTTTACCAGCAGATCCGTCTCCAGGGAATCCGGGTGATCGTAATTAACCTTTTTGCGCTCCTCAAATGGGATCTCATCCTGTCTTCGGTAATAATTGTCATGGTAGACCACCGCCACATCATCCGCAAACTGCTGTTTCAACCGGTTCGTAAAGGTGGACTTTCCGGATCCGGTCCCCCCTGCTATTCCAATAATCATACATTCCATAGCTGCGCCTCAGTATCTTCCTTTCTCGTGTTCGTACAATTTCCGTTCGTCCCTCATCACTACTGTTCCAACTCCATGGACACTGAACAGCTCCAATAAAAGCGCATGCACCATACGGCCGCTGACAAGATGAACTCTCTCTACTCCACCATCCAGCGCCAGTATCATATTCTCCAGCTTCCGGCAAAAATCTGCATCTGACTTTTGCTCCTCCATATATAGTTTCAGCTCCGACTCTGTCATGGACAGGATCTTTTCCTTCTTTTCCGTCCATGTGATGCCCTCGTATCTGCTCACATAGATCAGCTTCTCTGCATGGAGCAAAATCGCGATCTCTCTGGCCGTATCCGTCGGATCCAGATTCATCATCTCTGTATCGATATCGTTGGGCGTTACCACCGGGATATACCCATTCTCCAATGTCATACGCAGCGTTTGTTCATCAATACCGCAGATTCCCACTGCTTTCACGCCGCTCAGTTCCACCAGTTTCGCCAGTCTCTTGTTTTCCCGAAACTTATCAGCGCCCATTCTGGAATCATGTACGATCACCGGCTTCATCCCCACACTTTTCAACAGAGCAATATCCTGCATGATCCCCTGTTCTTCTTCCCCACTTAAAATATTGCTGCAAAGATAGCCGATCACAATAATTTTCTGATTAAAATCCCTGAAGTACGGGAGCGCGTCTGCCAACACTGCCGCTTTCTCCCGCACGGTCTTCATCTGCTCATCCATAGTCCTCTCTCCGATTCTGTTGGGTGTTTGATGGTCCTCATTTGACCTTGACTCATTTTATCAAAGAACAGTGGAAATAACAAGTAGATACCTTGTAAATAACCTGTGAAATACGGTATAATTAATTTGTTTTTCGTAAAAACTGCAGGGAGGAATTTTACCATGAAAAATGTTTTGGTTGTTGGCTCAGCCGTAGTGGATGTTATTATCAATCTTGACCACTTGCCCGGAAAAGAAGAGGATGTACATGTGCTGTCACAGCAGATGTCCCTGGGCGGCTGTGCCTATAACACCTTCGAGATCATTCGCCATTTCGCTGTCCCCTGTATTCCATTCTTTCCGGTGGGCACAGGCATCTACGGTGATTTTGTCCGCACCCATCTGGCCGAAAAAGGGATAATTTCTCCCATCCCGACTCCCAATAAAGAAAATGGCTGCTGCTATTGCTTTGTTGAGGCGGACGGGGAACGGACTTTTATCTCCTATCACGGCGCCGAATATCAGTTTGAGTACGTCTGGTTTGACGCATTAGATGCTTCTTCTATTGACAGCGTCTATATCTGTGGTCTGGAGATCGAGGAGCCTACAGGAGTGAATATTGTAACCTATCTGGAGCAGCACCCGGAATTTACGGTCTTCTTTGCTCCAGGTCCCCGCCTAAACCGGATCCATCCGGATCTGATGAAGCGCATTTTCACACTGCATCCCATTCTGCACCTGAACGAAGAGGAATCTTATGCCTACAGCAAGAAAAACACCTTGCAGGAAGCCGCAAGGTGTCTTTATCAGTTGTCCGGTAATACCGTTATTATTACACTGGGTGAAAAAGGGTGCTATTACTTCGATGGAAGGAACGAAGATATCCTATCAAGCGTTCCCGCTAAGCAAATTGACGCCATCGGCGCAGGAGATTCCCATATCGGCACCGTGATTGCTTCTCTTCAGCTTGGCAAAAGTCTGCCGGAAGCCATCGCCGCCGCCAACCGCATCGCCGCGAAAGTCGTGGAAACTCCCGGAGCCTTACTGTCCAGTGAAGAATTCCTAATTATAGTTTTCTGAGAGCCTCATCATACGTTGGTACTTCCTGGCTGCAAGCCTATGCGCAGCAGGCAGGTTAGTATCCATTACGTATGATGGGAAGTGAAAACGTTCCTCAGAAAACTATAAATATGCAATAAAATGCTTAGTGCGACGGCCCCGATATTTTTTATATACTCTTTAACAGATCAATCAGAATTTCCGCGAATCGCTGGCGGTCGGCACCCAATATCACCCTCGCGTTTTTTACGCCAAACTTCACATCCGTATCGTAATCTGTCACGGTCTGGCCTCTGGTTATGGTGCCTCTTGTCTCCACGAAAACGCCCGATTCCACACCAGAAAACAGTTCCGGATATACCACATAGAGTACCGGGCAGACATCGTGTGCGTAGTAAACATCCTCGCCGCCTCTGGAATACATATTTCGCGCGATCTTCGTACTTTCCCGAAACAGTCTGCACGCTGCCGAGTCGCAGTTCTCAATCTCATCCATCTCAGCTGGATTTAATTCCACACGCGTCGTGACATCCAGACCGCACATGATAAGGGGGACTCCGGATTTAAATACCATCTGCGCGGCGTGGGGATCTACCCAGATATTAAATTCTGCCGCCGGCGTCCGATTGCCCCCAATCGCCGCTCCTCCCATAATCAGAATTCTCTTTAAATAATCTCTCAGATCCGGGTATTTCTGAAAGGCGATAGCCGCATTTGTTTCCGGACCGATCAGGATAAGTTCCAGCTCTCCCTTCCGCTCTCTTGCGCAGCGATACAGAGCATCCCACGCCATTTCTGTTTCCTTCGGCGCTCCGGAAGCAGGAAGCGCTGCTCCGCCCAGACCGTCTTCTCCATGGACATATGCCGCCGTCTGAAGTTCTACCATAATCGGCTTTGATGCTCCCGGGTACACTGGAATGTCCGGTCTTCCTGCCAGGTTCACCACATTTCTTGCATTCTCAAAGGTTCGAGCCTGCTCTGCGTTGCCGCAGACAGCGGAGATGCCGACAATTTCCAGTTTTTTCTGCCGTTGGAGCGCAATAGCCGCCATCAACGCTATGGCGTCATCCACCCCGGTGTCCGTATCGATCCATACAGGAACGCTGCTCATATCTTCACCTCCCTGCAATCGAACGCATGAAGCGCCTCTACCAGCAGATCAATGTATCTGTCTCTGTCAATGTCCAGCACACAGGTCACATTCGGACGCTTTCCGGAGGAACCAATGAAGTCAGCTACCGTTTCCCCCCGGGTGTACTCTCCCTCCAGTTCGATGTCCACATACAGATCCTGCATTTTGAATATTTCCGGATGAGTGAGAGACAGCACCGCGCAGGGATCGTGCACCGGCGCACCATCGTAACCAATTTCCATAGGATATCGATAAAAGAACTCCAGCCAACCGGCAACAATATCCGCTACCTGATTGCCTATCCCGCGAATACGTGGAAAATCATCCGGACGTATGATTGCCCGCTCCGTCACATCCAGCCCACACATTTGAAGGGGAATACCGGAGTGAAACTCGATCCATGCCGCCTCGGGATCTTCGAAGATATTGAATTCCGCCGCCGGGGACCAATTGCCATGAGTGACACCGCCGCCCATAATGGATATCTTCCCAATCTTATCTTTTACTTCGGGGTGAGCGATCAAAAGCTGGGCCACATTGGTCTGCGGTCCTGTGGCGATGATCGTCACCGGAGTTTCGCTCTCACGGATCACCTTTGCCATAAGATCCACCGCAGGAAGCTCTGAGAGTTCCTGATCCGGCTCCGGCATGGCAGGCCCGTCGAGACCACTGTCCCCATGCCAGTTGCCTGCAGTAACCGGATCTGCCGTCATGGGTTTCACAGCACCTCTGGCAACGGGAGCATCAATCCCCAGCAATGCGCAGATCCTTCTGGCATTGATGGTTGTCTTTTCAATGGTCTGATTTCCGGCAACGGAGGTGACCGCCTTGATATCGAACTTCGGTGATGCTTTGGCAAATACCCACGCAATGGCATCGTCATGTCCCGGATCACCGTCCAGGATCACGGGTATTTTGTCCATGTTTATTCCTCCAATCCTGCTATTTCAGCGCAGATGCGTGACGGTGTTTTTCTACTCTTCTCTGGTTAAGCGCAAATACCACCAGGGAGAGGATCGTCACGATGTAAGGGATCGGCGCCACCAGATTGGAATCGACTCCGGTTGCGGATACCTTGATACCCAGCGCCTGGGCAAATCCGAAGATAAGAGCCGCCAGCATTGATCCAACTGGTTCTCCTCCACCCATAGATTGAGCCGCCAGAGCAATGAAACCTCGTCCGGCCACCATATCCAGAGACCATCCCATGGCGTAATACATGGACATATAAGCGCCGCCCAAGCCTGCCAGTATTCCGCCGATACCGATGGTGATATAACGGACTCTGGAGACACTGACGCCTACGGAAGATGCAGCGTTGGGATTCTCACCCACGGAACGGATATTCAGCCCCAATGGGGTTTTGTACAAAAGCACACCGGTAAGGAATACCAGTAAAAACGCAATATAAGTAAGCAGAGAATGACCCGAGATTACTTTTCCGATCACAGGAATGTCTTTGATCAGCGGGATATTCCAGCTTGGCACCTGCAATGATTTGGTGATCAGTGAAGTCGTGGAAGTAAGAGATTTTCCCATCGTTGCATTGGTAATGACTTTCACCAGGAAAATCGTTCCGCCGGAACCGATCATGTTCACCGCAGTACCCACCAGAATAATATCGGTCTTCAGTTTGAAGGCGAAAAAGCCCATAAGCAGCGCTTCCAGTAAACCGACAGCCATGGCTGCCAAAAGACCGACGGCCCAGCTGCCCGTCCAGTATGCTGTCAGGGAGCCGAACAGTGCCGACATCATCATAATACCTTCCAGACCGATGTTAGAAACACCGCCCTTTTCGCCGATCACCGCTGCCAGCGTTGCCAGAAGAATAGGCGTCGCAATACGAATAATGGAAAAGAAGAAATCCGTCGTGAAAATATTCATATTACTGTTCACTCCTTTCTGCCTTCATGGCCGCTGCTTTGGCCGCCAGTTCTTCCTGAGCGCTCTTTACTACCAGTTTCTGTCTGTATCCTGCCAGGAACTGCTGCGCCGCAAAGAAGATGAAGATGACTGCCTGAATAATGTCGATCAGCTGCGAAGGTACATTTGCATTCGTTGACATCAGCGTACATCCCTTAGTCAGGTAGGACATAAAGAACGCAGCCAGCGGCACATAAGCCGGGTTATTTCCAGCCAGGATCGCTACCGTAATACCGGTCCATCCATACCCCGGAAGAGCCGACCAGTTGTACACATTATAACGGCCAAGCATCTCAATTCCGCCGCCCATACCGGCAAGAACACCGCCGATCACCTGAGATATGATGATGATTAGAGGCACATTCATCCCGGAATACATCACAAAGGGCTGATTAATACCGGTCATGCGGATGCCATAGCCCCATCTTGTACGGTACATAAAGAACCAGCACAGAATTACCATAATAATACCTATCACAAATCCCCAGGATAATCTGGAACCGTTGTCGATCATCTGCGGGATCAGGGCATTATCCTGAAACGCGTAAGTCTGAGTGATACCCTTGCTGGTATCCGCCAGAAAACTGTTCATAAGGTAATTCAGAAAATACATGATAACATAGTTTAACATCAGTGAGTTTACCATCTCACTGACCCCCAGTTTTGCTTTTAACACTGCCGGAATCAGCATTACGATACCTACTGCCACTCCGCCTGCCAAAACTGCCACTACCATCAAAAGCGGTCCCGGAATCGGAGCGTAGATTGCTACCAGGGCGGTGACAAACGCGCCCAGCATAATGCCGCCCTCCGCGCCCAGGTTAAACTGGTTCGCGGAAAACATAATGCAGGTAGCTAGACCGGTAAACATGATGGGAATCATTCCAGCCAACACATCACTGAAGTTTTTCATGCTGAAATTTCCGTTCTTTTTGAAGAGCGGGCTGACCAGCATCTCGCGCAGCGCCTTACCGGAAGCCGCGATCTTCTCCGAAAAATTCGCTCCGTCAGCGCTGAGCAGTATCAAAAGAAATGCAACGAGCAGAGCGATACCCATGGCTGCCGCAGCCCGGATGATGCTAAATTTTGTACGATTCTTTTTACTCATGGCATACCCTCCTGATCTCCTCCGGCGTCTGCTTCTCAATACCAAGCATATATTTGCCCATCAGCTCATCCGAGAGTTCCTTCGTGTCCTCAAAGTATGCTGCAATCTTGCCGCCGCACATGATGATCAGACTGTCGGACAGCTCCATTACCTCATTCAGATCCGCCGACACAAGCAGAACAGCAATCCCGGATCTGGACAGTTCCACCAGTTTCTTTCGTATAAACTCCGTCGCCCCTACATCAATACCTCTGGTGGGCTGGTCGGCAATGATCAGTTCCGGTCCGTTTGAGAATTCTCTGGCCACAACCACCTTCTGAATGTTTCCGCCGGACAGACTTCCCACCTGCTGCTGAGCAGATTTACACAAAACAGTGTAGTCTTTGACCAATTTCGCGCTTTCCTCATGGATCGCTTTCATATTGAATAGGATTCCTTTGTTAAGCCGTTTCTCGCCGCATCGGTCACTGATCACGTTCTCCTCGATGGATGCCGTTCCCGCAATACCGTAGAGCATACGGTCCTCCGGTACCAGCGCGATATGTCTTTCTCTCAGCTCTCTCTGACCCAAGCCAATGATATTTGCCCCGTTCACTTCAATAGTTCCTGCATTCGGTGTGTTGAAACCAAACAACATATCCACAAGTTCTTTCTGTCCATTGCCCTCCACACCGGCAATACCAAGGATCTCACCCTTACGTACAGAAAGTGACACCTTGTCCAGCATTTTCTTTCCCCACTCGTTGACATACTCCAGGTCGCGCACCTTAAGCACCTCATCTGTGGGTTTCGCCTGATCCTTGTCAACCTTCAGGATAACATCCCGGCCAACCATGAGTCTGGAGATTTCCTCCGGTGTCACATCCTTCGTTTCATGGATCCCCATAGAACGTCCGCCGCGAAGGATCGTCATCCGGTCTGTGATCTCCATGATCTCGTTGAGCTTATGAGAAATAAAGATCAGAGTATAGCCCTGTTTTTTCAGATTTTTCAGTTCAGTAAAAAGTTCCACCGTCTCCTGGGTGGTAAGCACTGCGGTAGGCTCGTCCAGTATCAGGATCTTCGCGCCTCGAACCAACGCCTTTAAAATTTCCACCTTCTGTTTCATTCCAACAGGAATATCCATAACTTTGGCATTTGCGTCTACCCGGAGATTAAATTTTTTTGAGTATTCTTCTGTAATCTCCACGGCCTTTTTATAGTCGATCAGTACCCCTGATTTTTTCGGCACCATACCGAGGGCCATATTCTCAGCCACCGTGAGGCTGGGCACCAGCATAAAATGCTGATGTACCATTCCAATTCCCTTAGAAATCGCAACTGTCGGAGAAGAGAGGTTTACCACCTCTCCATTTACTAAAATTTCGCCTGATGTTGGCTGTTCCAGACCAAACAGCATCTTCATCAGAGTAGACTTTCCGGCTCCGTTCTCACCCATCAGAGCATGGATCTCGCCCTTCCGGACATCAAAATTGACATCCTGATTCGCGACGGTACCATTAGGATATACCTTGGTAATCCCTTTCATCTGAATGACAAGTTCTTCACTCATTCACCAACCGCCCCCATTTCTTTCTCTTTTTCTTTTGAAAAAGGCTGCTGCATAAGCCAGATAAACGGACTTTACGCAACAGCCCCACATTTTTACCAGTTAAACTCTCGAAAATGCTTCGCAATTTTGCTCTACTGCTCAAACTCGAAAAATCGAGCTGCGATTTCCTCGTTAACTTATCGGCTCCCGGCGGAGCCTATGCGGCTTTCAATAACGCCAAATCTTCCAAGCTGGTCCGCAGCTTCCAATGAGTTATCCTATGGGCGAACGGTATCTCTCAGTTCCTGAGCTGCCTCGTTTCCACCCTCATCAAATGCAGAAGGAACTACGATGTCTCCGTTGGAAACTGCTTCGATTGCAGCGTCAACTGCTGCCTTAACATCATCACTTGCATAAGTGTCATAGTTCTTATCTGTTACGATGCCTACACCGCCTTCTACGATACCAAGAGATACTCTCTGTCCAAACAGATCATTTCCAGCGTCCCACTCGTCAAAGAACCAGATCAGGGAGTTTCCGACGTTCTTTAAGCCGGAGGTAAGGGTTATCGCTGCCAGTTCGTCAGAAAGGGTCAGTTCCTGGTCAGAGTCAACGCCAATGAACCATCCGCCGTTTGTCTCAAGGATAGCTTCTGCAGCGCCGTTACCTGCGTTACCCGCAACACCCCAGATGATATCGCACTTTGAGTCATTTACCATAGAGATACCATACTCTTTTGCCTTTGCGGTATCCACATAATCAGAAGTGTAACGTACATCAACTTTGATATCGGGATCAACTGCCTGAGCGCCAGTGATATATCCATCCATAAAGTCATTGATAACCGGACTGTCATATCCGCCTACAAAACCAATAACCTTGTCCTCATTGATGCGTTCAACGCTGGTATCCAGAGTCATCAGGCCTGCAAACGTACCAACAATGTAACCCAGATCGTTCTGTTTGAACACGATATTAACTACGTTGTCGTTCTCACCTGCATAGGTATCATCATCGAAGATCAGGAATTTCTGATCCGGATACGCGGTAGCTACCTCTTTCAGGTAATCCGGCATCTGATAGGTTCCGCAGACAATCAGATCATACTCTTCGGAATCAGCTACTTCATACAGCGTCTGCAGCCACTTGGGCTGATCTGCGTCAGTGCCGCCCATTTCAACGGTATTCAGGGTAATTCTACCTGCCTCTACCAGGGCATCCAATCCTGCCTTAGCGGAATCAAAGAAAGATTTGTCTCCCAGGTTACCGTTTACCAGATAAACAACATTTTTCACATCTTCTGATGTAGTCTTTTCTGTACCTGCCTCGGTTTCAACGCCGGCTTCTGTCTTTGCCTCAGTTTCCTTAGTTTCTTTTTTGCTGCTGCATCCAGCCATTGTAAATACCATGGTCAGGGACAGTGCAACTGCCAATGCTTTCTTCATTTTGTTTTCTCCTCTCGCTAAACTTTATTTTAGATTTCAAGTATCATTTCGGAATGATACACATTCCCCATATCATATCTGTTTAGCAGATATATCCTAAACAGTATATGCAGTTTCCAGCGCAACTTTCATCATGTTGGTAAAAGAAGTCTGCCGCGCCTGAGGTGACATTTCCTCACCGTTCACAATGGAGTCTGATACAGTAAAAATACCAAGAGCCTGTACACCTGCCCTTGCCGCGTTGCAGTAGAGAGCAAAACTCTCCATCTCCGCAGCCAGAATACCCATCTTCGCCCAATCGTCATACGCCGGAATATCGCCGTAAAAAATATCGGAAGAAACCACATTTCCAACAGTATAACGGTATCCATTCCTTTCCGCTGATTCTACCGCTTTGTGCAGAAGTTCATAAGATGCAGCTGCGCTGAAGGTACCCGGAAGCCGATACTGGTGCGCAAAATTAGAATCCGTGCTGGCCGCGATCGCCATAACGATATCACCAAGTTGAAGATCTTTCTGGATTGCACCGCAGGAACCAATGCGGATCAGTTTCTTTACTCCGTAAAAATGGATCAGCTCATAGGTATAGATGCCAATCGATGGACATCCCATACCGGTACCCATGACGGAAACTCTCTTTCCCTGATACGTCCCAGTGTAACCGAGCATATTCCGAACCTCGTTAAACTGTATCGCATCTTCCAGAAAATTATCCGCAATGAATTTTGCCCTCAACGGATCTCCGGGCAGCAATATCGTCTCTGCTATCGCACCGTCCTGGGCAGTATTATGTGGCGTACCCATTGATAGTCCTCCTTTCTCAATTATTTTCGCTGCTTTGCGCAATTTGCACAACAATCAGCTCATTGCTATAAATAAATATAGCATATAATTCAAAAAATGCCAACTATTTTCTAAAATAACTTTATTAAAAGAGACAAGCATCATGGCAAACTATGTGAGTTTAGCCAAATAGAAATTCAGGAAGTATCTCAACATCCACGGATTAACATAAACTTCAGAAGCGATGCCTCCGCAGGTGAGGACCAATATGGTCAGAAAATCAAAAAATGTTTTCAGGTTGTAAGAAGATATGGCGTTCACATTGCACAGCGCCATCCGTTTCTTTCTCTTTTCCATAAATTCACCAAGTCTTACTCCTGCCATTCCGTAAAGCAGCCATTGCGGTAAAACAGCGCAAAGGAGAAACACAATTCCCCAATACTGCATCTGTACCACACTTAAAACAGATAACAGTCCAAAAAATAATCCCATTACCAGATAAGTACCAGCCAGTATCCAGAAACCGGCTGCCGTATAGCAGGAAAAAAACAAAAGAAGCATCAAAGTCAATCTGCTTCTCAATGCACTTCGTAATACGGCTCTGTAATCTGTCTCAACAACTATATATTGGCGAAAAGACCGAATATTCAGAATGCTAAAATCTAAATTTGAATTTATGGATAACCATCTTGGCAAAATCAGTCCTCCTATAATTCCAATGCAAAACAGAATCAGCAACACATTATTTCCTAATTTCTTCATCCGGGTTCCGCCATTACAGACCGTCTTACTGCATTTTATGGCAGATACAGCGAAATCATGATTAGGAGTTTCCTGTGAGCAAATATATAAAAAAGGGACCGTCATTTTCGACAATCCCTTGTTTTAGCTGTTTGACTTTATGTTTTATTACTTCGCGTAATCCACAACTCGTGACTCACGGATCACACTGACTTTAATCTGGCCTGGGTATTCCAGTTCTGCTTCGATCTGTTTTGCAATATCCCGCGCCATAAGCACCATATCCGCATCATTGACCTGATCCGGAACAACCATAATACGAATCTCTCTTCCCGCCTGTATAGCAAAGGATTTTTCCACGCCCTTAAAGGCGTTGGTAATATCTTCTAACTGTTTTAATCTGTTGGTATATGTTTCCAGAGTTTCTCTTCTGGCACCTGGTCTGGCAGCTGAAATCGTATCAGCAGCCTGTACAATACATGCAATTAAAGACTCTGCCTCAACATCGCCGTGATGGGACTCCACCGCGTTGATAACAATCGGTGATTCTTTGTATTTTTTGCAAAGATCAGCGCCAATCTGAATGTGAGATCCTTCCACATCATGATCAATGGATTTACCAATATCATGAAGCAGTCCGGCACGCTTTGCCATTCTCACATCCACACCTATCTCGCCAGCCAGCAGGCCGGACAGATGAGCCACCTCAATGGAATGCTTCAGCGCATTCTGTCCGTAGCTGGTTCTGAACTTCATTCTTCCCAGCAGTCGTACCAGTTCCGGGTGGATACCGTGTACGCCCACTTCCAAAGCAGCAGCTTCTCCTTCTTCTCGGATCATCGCATCCACTTCTTTTTGCGCTTTTTCAACCATTTCCTCAATTCTAGCCGGGTGAATTCGCCCATCTACAATTAATTTTTCCAGGGCTATTCTGGCAACTTCTCTCCTGATAGGATCAAAGCCTGACAAAATGACTGCTTCCGGTGTATCATCAATGATCAGATCCACACCTGTCATAGTCTCGAGGGTTCTGATATTTCTTCCCTCACGACCGATGATTCGTCCTTTCATTTCATCACTGGGAAGCTGCACCACAGAAATCGTGGTTTCTGCGACATGGTCAGCAGCGCACCGCTGTATGGCCGTGACAATGTACTCTTTCGCTTTCTTTGTAGCGTCCTCTTTTGCTCTGCTTTCAAGTTCTTTGTATAACTTGGCAGTATCAATTTTTACTTCATCTTCAACAGTTTTTAAAAGATAATCTTTTGCTTGCTCGGAGGTTAAGCCTGAGATTCGTTCCAGTTCCTGTACTCTTTGTCCATAAAGTTTGTCAACTTCTGCACGTTTCTTTTTCAGCTCTTCTTCTTTTGCTGTGATTCCGGTTTCCCGACGTTCCAGAGTCTCGGCTTTTTTATCTACCGCTTCCTCTTTGGACAAGACGCGTTTTTCGTAACGCTGCAATTCTGTTCTGCGCTCTCTCGTCTCTTTTTCGGATTCATTCTTCATCTTCAAAGATTCTTCCTTCGCTTCCAGAAGTGCCTCACGCTTCTTTGTCTCCGCCGTCTTCAATGCGTCGTCAATTATCTGCCTGGCTTTTTCTTCCGCACTGCCAATCTTAGACTCTACAATCTTTTTTCTGTAGTTGATGGCAGCAAGACAGCTAACCGGCACCGCAATAACCAGAGTGATTACAACAGCAATTATAATCATCACTGCATTCGGCACAGGAGCACCTCCTTATTTAATTTTCATTGTTCTGAAACAACATTACAATTTTATACTTTTTCGGATATTATGTCAATGCTTTCTTAATATCCGAAAACAAAAAACCTTTCCTAAGTAAAAATTGATAAAATTTTCGACGTTCACTCTCGTCCTTGCATTGTGGATCAAAATGCTTTTTTTTCGCCCATCGCAGGATCAAAATCGTCGGATCCACAGGTTCTGCCTCTTCCCATGCCTGCCCAATCAGTTCACTGCGGATTCCTTTGCCCAGCAATTCATAACTGATCTGCTGCCGGCTTTTTCCGTCTTTTCTGCTGTCAATGTAATTTCTGGCATA
The DNA here is from genome assembly GCA_902802515.1 of uncultured Lachnospiraceae bacterium. Taxonomy (GTDB): domain Bacteria; phylum Bacillota; class Clostridia; order Lachnospirales; family Lachnospiraceae; genus Merdiplasma. The sequence goes on along the minus strand of CADCMM010000002.1, from coordinate 82,434 downwards.
GCGAAAATCGTCTACATAGTGATAGGATTTCACATAATCCAGAGCTTCCCGGATCACTGTTTCCGGATACTCTTCCTGATGAAGTTTTCTAACCAGTTCCTGCTCCGTCTTGTCCGATATCTGAAGCAGATCCATGCAGCGTACTTTCGCCCGTTTTCCCAGAATCTGATCCGCAAGTTCCTGGCAAAGGGCATTCGAAAGTTCCTGTCCCTCCTGTATATGATACTCTTCAATTTCATGGTAAAACAGAAGGAATGCAGGTTCATCATTCAGATACACACGGCATTTTCTCTTATTGACCTGTTCTAATCGGGTCACCATCATGCTCATGCTTCAGAACGTTTTACTGATACCGCGTCATCTTCCGGTACAGTTTCCAGTGCGGCTGTCCCGCCAGTCATACCATGCTGCTCTCTCACCTTCTGCTCCACTTCCGTCATTACCTCCGGATGTTCTTTCAGGTAGAGTTTTGCATTTTCCCGGCCCTGCCCGATCTTGTTGCCATTATAAGCATACCATGCGCCGCTCTTGTTTATGATATTCTCATTGGCCGCCAGATCCAGGATATCCCCCTCTCTGGAAATGCCTTTTCCAAACATGATATCAAACTCGGCCTCCTTGAAAGGCGGCGCGATCTTATTCTTAACCACTTTGATGCGGGTTCTGTTTCCAATGACTTCTCCTGCTTGCTTGAGAGATTCAATTCTGCGCACATCCATACGAATGGAGGAGTAAAACTTCAGCGCCCGGCCGCCGGTAGTCGTCTCCGGATTTCCAAACATCACCCCAACCTTCTCTCGGAGCTGGTTGATAAAGATCACCGTACAGTTTGATTTGCTGATCACGCCGGTCAATTTTCTCAATGCTTGGGACATCAAGCGTGCCTGAAGACCCACATGAGCATCGCCCATGTCTCCGTCAATCTCAGCCTTCGGTACCAATGCCGCCACTGAGTCCACTATGATAATATCCACTGCTCCGGAACGAACCATAGTCTCTGTAATCTCCAGAGCCTGTTCTCCGTTATCCGGCTGTGAAATATAGAGGTTATCAATATCCACGCCAATGTTCTTGGCATAGACCGGATCCAACGCATGCTCCGCGTCGATAAAACCTGCAATGCCGCCTCTCTTCTGAACCTCAGCCACCATATGTAACGCCACGGTGGTCTTACCGCTGGACTCTGGGCCGTAGATCTCCACGATACGTCCTTTCGGGATACCGCCCAGACCCAGCGCAATATCAAGGCTAAGGCAGCCAGTTGGAACCGTTTCCACATTCATATTCGCGCCGGAATCCCCCAGTTTCATCACCGATCCTTTACCAAACTGCTTTTCTATCTGGGAAAGAGCTGCATCCAATGCCTTTAATTTATCTTCATTTGCACTAGTATTTGCCATAATAGATCTCCTTTTCTTTTTGATACGAACTTATGTTCGTTTTTTCTTAGTACATAGTAGTATACTTTTCATTTCTTGTCAAGGGGAAAAGAGTGAAAACCAGAAACCACAGATATGTTTCAGAATATGGAACCAACGTTTATATTAGATATTAAACTGCTTTCGTTTGCTTGTCAACAACGGCTGCTGCAAAAATTGTGGCTTGATTGTTACTATTCACAGCCTGTTTGAAATCGGGTTCTGGCTTGTTATGCTCGCATGGACAAGACAGGTTCTGATTTCAAACAGGCCTGCGAAGCAGGAACCTCCCCCACAACCTCAGACATAAGCATCGTAGGACGCGGCAAACGTGCGCAGCACGTTAAATGTACAAAAAGAGCCTAATTTGCGAACAAGTTCGCATCTAGGCTCTTTTTGTATATTTGTGCCGCTGGATAGCTTCCAACATACGGTTCAACTTCGCTCTTCGAGCTTGTTTCACCTAGTTTCCAGCCATCTGTTTTGCAACCTCAGCTGCAAAATCTTCTTCCTTCTTTTCAATACCTTCACCTGTCTCCCAGCGAATGAAGGACTTGATGGTGATGTTTGCACCGTTTGCCTTAGCTACTTCCTCAACATACTTGGCTACGGACTGCTTGCCATCCTCTGCTTTTACGTATACCTGATCCATCAGGCAGATTTCTTTCAGTTCCTTGTTAAGACGTCCCAGAACAGCGCCCTGGATCACCTTTTCCGGCTTTCCTGCCATCTTCGGATCGTTAGCGATCTGTGCGGCCAGGATTTCTTTTTCATGTTCCTTGTACTCTTCCGGAACTTCTGCGTCTGTTACATAGTGCGGCTTCAGAGCTGCGATCTGCATAGCCACGTTCTTTGCCATCTCTTTTACAGCGTCATTTACCACATCGGTAGCTACGTCTACCAAAACACCGATCTTGCCGCCCATATGAGTGTAAGAAGCAACAAAACCGTTTTCCTCGGTAACCTGTATAAATCTTCTGATGTTCATGTTCTCGCCGATGACTGCGATCTGTCCCGCCAAAGCTTCCTTTACGGTCTTGGTAGTATCGAATTTCCACGGCTCTGCCAGGAAAGCATCGATATCTGCTGCAGCAGTATCCATCGCCTGCTCTGCTACCTGTGCTACGTAATTCTGGAATTTCTCGTTCTTTGCCACGAAGTCTGTCTCCGCATTTACTTCTACGGCTACAGCTTTCTTGTCATCATCGGATACGATCAGTTTTACCAGACCCTCTGCCGCAATTCTGCCAGCTTTCTTCTGAGCAGTAGCCAGTCCCTTTTCTCTCAGCCATTCAACGGCTTTTTCCATATCACCTTCGGTAGCGGTCAGGGCTTTCTTACAGTCCATCATACCGGCACCGGTAGCTTCTCTCAACTCTTTTACCATTCCTGCTGTGATAGCCATCTTATTTTCCTCCTGGTTATTCTGTATGGAGCTGTCATCCATAGGAAAGGCAGCTCTTCAAATTATATTACTCAGCGTCCGCAACTGCCTCTACCGGAGCTTCCTCTGTGTACTCTTCATAAGACTCTTCAACGACTGCCTCTTCCTCTGCACCCTGATTTGCCTCAATGACAGCGTCAGCCATCTTGGAAACGATCAGTTTTACAGCGCGGATCGCGTCGTCATTGCCCGGGATCACATAATCCAGTTCTTCCGGATCACAGTTGGTATCTGCAATACCGATCAGCGGGATGCCAAGGGTATGAGCTTCCTGAACACAGATTCTTTCTTTCTTCGGGTCTACCACAAAGATAGCATCCGGGATTCTCTTCATCTCTTTGATACCACCCAGGTTTTTCTGAAGTTTCTCCATTTCTTTCTTCAGAGCAATGACTTCTTTCTTCGGCAGAACATCAAAGGTTCCGTCTTCCTGCATGGTCTCGATCTCTTTCAGACGTCTCACACGGCTCTGAATGGTCTTGAAGTTAGTCAGCATACCGCCCAGCCATCTCTCATTTACATAGTACATACCGCATCTTTCCGCTTCTACCTGCACTGCGTCCTGTGCCTGTTTCTTCGTACCAACGAACAGGATCGTGCCGCCGTTTGCCGCGATATCGGATACTGCTTTATACGCCTCGTCCACCTTTACAACGGATTTCTGCAGGTCGATGATGTAGATACCGTTTCTCTCCGTGTAGATGTACGGAGCCATTTTGGGGTTCCATCTTCTGGTCTGATGTCCGAAATGAACACCTGCTTCAAGTAACTGTTTCATTGAAATAACGCTCATGTCTTTTCTCCTTTGGTTGTTCTTCCGCATGCATCAGACTTCCTCGAAAACCTTACGGCACCAATGTCAGAATCCGCATGCGTGAATTATTTTTGCAACTTTTATAGTATAACATAAGGGCTTGCATCACGCAAGCCCTTTTTCTCGTATAGGAAATTTCGTCTCCTATACTAGAAAGCCCTTCGGGCAAAGATGACAATTTTCCGATAAGCAGTATCTTGTCCGCCTTTTTACTCCCTTCTCAGCGCCTCAATGGGATCCAGGTTCGCCGCCTGAATCGATGGGAGGAAGCCGAAAATAATACCAATAAACATGGAGAAGACCACCGCGATCACCGCTGCCGGCACACTGATAGCTACCGCCACGTCGGATATCCGGTGTATGACCTGGGCTGCGCCGACTCCGGCTCCAACTCCCAACAGCCCCCCAAGGCTGGTAAGTACAGCTGCCTCCGTCAGGAATTGCCCTAAAATCGTACTCTTTCTGGCTCCAATTGCCTTCTTAAGACCGATCTCGCTGGTTCGCTCTGTCACAGACACCAGCATGATATTCATGACGCCGATGCCTCCCACCAGAAGAGATATGCCGGCAATCCAGACAAGCTGCATATTGGTAGCATTGCTCAGTTCCTGGAGCTTTCCTGCCTTTCCAAGAAGATCAGCCGCCTTGTATTTGTAGTCGGAATTGGTTACTGTTGCATTTAAAATATTGGCAGCCTTCTGCCCTGCCTTTGTCATCTCATCTGTGCTGGTCGCTTTCACCACCACATTCTCCGGTTCATCATAAGCGTATACTATAGGCCAGGTAGCCTTCGGCATATACAGTACTCCCGTATTGTCACTGGAATAATAGGTGTAATAGTCATCAATAGAAGAAATTTCCGGCTGGAATTTGGACCGCTCCTCCACCAGACCGATCACCGTAAAAGGGACCCCGGAAATCTCCACCGTCTTGCCCAGAGGATTCTCGTCCGCAAACAAATTCGTGGCCGCCACTTGATCAGCGATCAGCACTTTTCGAAACAGCTTATAATCCTCCTCCGAAAAACCGCGCCCTGATTTGAGCACATAATTGCAGGTATCAAAGTAGCTGGTATCAATTCCTAAAATAGAAATGCTGTCTACACCGGTGTTTTTGTAATAAACTCCCTCAGAGCCATAACGGGAACTGTAAGTGGTGACATTCTCCACCTCGTCCAATGCCAAAATCTCATCTTTCGTTTCCTGGGATACCACCGGAATGCCCCAGGGGGCGCCCGAGTAAGAATCAATGGTATAATCGTACCCGCCATGGCTGATTTTTATATCCACCGTATTGTTTCCGGATCCTACCAGATTATTCTTAATGGCGTCATTGGTTCCCTTGATGGTAGATACTATAGCAATGATAGCAGCAATACCAATAATGATACCCAGCATGGTCAGAAATGACCGCATTTTGTGGGACCATATGCCTTGGAACGCAAGTCTTATATTTTCAAACAAAATCCCACCTCCTAAAATACATCATCGCTGTCCAGATTGTCCACTTCAATGGTGGCAGCCCCATCCTCTACAGACTTGCCGTAGGGAAACGCAATGTTATCGTCCATGGAAAGTCCACTCTTTATTTCTACCGCCCAGCCATATATGGATTTTCCTGTCACCACATACTGTTTCTTCAGCATGCCATCCTCACCCTGGATGTACACATAATTCCTGTTCCCGTTTTCCGTGCGGACATAGTAGTTCTCCAGATAGATCCCGGCGCTTGGAGCGCTCTCCACGATCTGCAGTTCCACATCTCCCTGACTTAATCCGTCCGCATCTTCAATATAAGCCAGAAAGGGATAATTGGAAGCATTCGCACTTTCTGAACTATAGCCCCAATAATCATCATTACTGGTGGGATACTCGGAAATCTCCGTGATCGTGGCAGTAAAGCTCATGCCAGTATCATAAGATACTCCCTGCACCACATCTCCGATAGTAACGGTATCCAGTTTCATTTCACTTATGGTTCCCTGCACGTACATACCGGATGCTCCGGTGATCACGATAAATTCATCGTCTGCCACCGACTCCTCCAAAGTTCCGGCAGATTTCACCACACCGTTCATCGTGCTCTTTACGATCTTTTTCTCCAGCTCACGATCAAACTGCTTTAATTTCAACTCGGATTCCTGGATGTCCAGCTTGCAGTCCTCAATATCATTCTCCAAGGCTTCTATCGCCTCTTTAATTTCCTGTACAGTGTACTCTTCTCCCCCATCCTCTCCAAAATCTCCGAAGTCTCCGTAATCTTCATCATCCAGATCGTCATCCGGCAGATCATCCGGCCACTCTGTAGAGGGTTCCGGTTCTTCTACAACTTTCACATTATTCAACCGCACCACTTGTTCTCCAAGAAGTTCTGTGTAGGGTGACAGCACTTCCTCATACTCTTCAAAGGCATCTCCCTGAATTTCATAGTATGCGTCCACCGCTTCTCTGACAAGTTCCTCCTGTGCCAGAATTTCCTCATCGGAAAGATCCTCCACGGACCTCTCCCCGGGATCGATCCGGTTCAGGCAATAGATGAGCCGGTAGACGCAGGCTCTTTCATAGCACTGCTGCAGTACTTTTGCCGTACTTTCACCCACCAGTGCCGCTATCTGGGGGGTAAGGCTGTAAACCGTTCTGGTTCTTTTCTCTCCCAAAACATCCTTATCTATCTGAGTGGTCTCCGTCACCGCCAGCCTTTGGCGGAATAATTTCAGAGCCTCGTCTATATCGGATCCATAGAGTCCTCTCAGATCCTCTTCCGGTTGGGGCAATTGATTAATACGGGTCAGAAACTCGTTCACAAACCGGATCGTATCTGCGGAATTCACTGTTCCGCCATCTGTGGAAACGATGTCGTCATCCTCGATCAGGTCATCGCCATCATCCAAAAGCAAAGCGTTGGTTCCCGGTTGTTCTGTAGGCGGAGGATCCGTCTCTCGATTCGTCTCATCCTGACCCGGATCGTTCTCTATTGGATCAATATACTCTTGATCATCCTCCAGTATCGATGGGTTACTTCCATCGGCGCCGTCATCGGCACCTGCGGCATATTCGGAAGTTCCCTCATCCTCTGAGATTGCATCCTCCGCCGAAGCCGTCATGATTCCCGTATCAATTTCCAGAGAGGCTGTGGGACTTAGTTTCTTCCATTTTTCCAGATCCCTCTCCAGCGATTTCATATTCAGTTCCAGAGTCTGTCTGGTCAGATCCTCCATTTCCCTCTGCAGCTGTGTCATGGTCATATCGTACTCCAAAAGGGGATCCCCCACTTTTACTTCGTCTCCTTCTTTTACATAGACCTTGATCAGCGTACGTTCTGGATCCAGCCTTACTGTCTGGGTGTCTTTCGATATGATCGTGCCAGACATAGTATCACCATCTCCCCAGTAGCTAAAATTTACATTCCGAACCGGCACCACCTCTACCGGTTTTTTCTGGGATTGTATAGAATATCGGACGCCATATGCAATGCCACCCACCGCTCCGGCGGTCACGAGCAGGGATATGATCACTGTTTTAGCTTTCATGATGATCCTTCCTTTCCAGATGCATCGGTATACGCATCCCTCTCTGAAATTTCACCGTCGAAAATATCTACAATACGTTTTGCGTAAGCGGCAATCTCGGGTGCGTGGGTGATCATGATGATCGTCACTCCATTTTGGTTCAGTTCATCAAATAACTCCATCAGCTGTGTGCTGGACTTGGAATCCAGTGCGCCGGTAGGTTCATCCGCCAGAAGGATCTTCGGTCGGTTCACCATGGCTCTCGCGATCGCCACTCTCTGTTTCTGTCCGCCGGAAAGCTGAGTAGGTTTAAAGTACATGCGGTCTTCCAGGCCAACCAGTCTCAGGGCGTCTGATGCTCTTTTTATCCGTTCTTTCTTCTTCACTCCAGCGTACACCAGCGGCAGACACACATTATCCAGCGCGGTCTGCTTAGGCAGAAGTTGGAAATTCTGGAAGACAAATCCCAGGTTGTTCAGCCGAATATATGCCATGGCCTTGTCATCCCGGCCCAGGACATTCTCACCCGCCAGCTCATAGGTTCCTGAAGTTGGCCTGTCCAGGCATCCCACGATATTCATCAAAGTGGACTTTCCTGAACCGGAAGGTCCCATAATTGCAACATACTCTCCTTCCTCAACATGAAGGGAGACGTCCTTCAGCACCGGAACCACCATTTTCCCCTGTATGTAATCTTTATAGATATGATCTAATTTCAGGATCAACCGTCTTCCCCCTTATCTCCCATTCAACATAGACATCATTCCGGACACACCATCCTCGTTCAGACCCTGCAGTTCCTCGTCAAAGTCCTCGTCATCCTCCGCATCCGCGTCATAATAATCTTCATCATCATACATATCTTCATCAGCATCGTACTCGTCCTCATCTTCGTCCTCGTCATAGTCACCCATATCAAAATCCATATCATCCTCGTCATAATCCATGCCGCTGAGGTCATAGTCACCATCACTATATTCCATGCCGGTGGCATCAAAGTCATACCCATCCATGTCCATACCATCGCTATCAAAGTCCTCCATATCTTCCGACACAGAATTGTAATCATTATAAATTACCGGAAGCCCTTCCGCCAAGTCATCGGAAGGTACAATGATATAATCCTCCGCATCCAGCCCTTCCAGCACCTGATAGGCAGCCATCTCTTCATCATACTCCCCCAGTTTCACCCTGCGTTTTTCCAGTGTATTAGAAGATGACGCAGCCCATACATAGGAATCCCCGTTTTCCTCCTGTATAAAGTAATAATCGTATAGCCAGATGCCCTCTTTCTTCTCCCCCTGTCCCTGATCCGGTTCCAGGTATACATGCTGCCCAAGGATCAGTCCGTCTGAAGAATCCAGTTCCACATAGAATGGATAATTGGTAGAGGAGCCGCTATTGTCTGAGCCGAAGTAATTATACATGGAAGATTCCGAGTTGTTTTCTCCTTTATCCAGTTTGATCTCCGTGATCACGCCATGCCAGATAACGGTCTCGTCCACTCGGGAATGTACCAGCATTTCCATGCCATCGTATATCTGATCCTTGTTCTGTTCGTTCACAGTACCCTTCACCCGGAAATCACCTACCTGAAGAATCGTTATGTACGCAGAATCAGAAGAATCGGACATGTATCCATATCCGTTTCCATTGCTGTCATTTGAGTCATTAATGCTTTTTACTACGCCATCCATCTCACTATACACCGCAGCGTCAGCGATCTTTTCCTTCAGCTGTTTGATCTCAAGTTCTTTCGCCTTATATTCGTATTCATTCTGCTTAATATTATTCTCAGCTGTAAGGATCCGCGTGGTGTAGTCCAGCTGTTCATCCGCCGATGCCTTTGTCTTTTCCTTCTCCAGCTGCTCTTTCTGCGCTTTGCTGGTCTCTATCTCGTTCTCATAACGCTCCAGTTCAATCTCTGATTTAGCCAGATTATCCTCATCCTCCGTAGTATCATAGACAAACAGCTTCTGACCATCCTTTACCTCATCGCCTTCTTTTACGAAACACTCTTTTACGCTCCGCTCATTCTCCAGCTTCACTTCCCATGTCTGCTGCGGTTCGATCACTCCGGCATATCTCTGAATCACCCCGTTTCCGCTGCCGAGTCCCGCCAATACGGATACCGAATCTACATAAACTGCATCCTCACTGGAGGAAGAGATCCTGCCGTCCACAGCTGCGCCTTCCTTTTTTTGTTTCCAATAATAAAAGCCACCAGCTCCGCCGGCGGCCAGAACCAGAACCAATACCACCGCAATTACTTTTTTCATTTAGAACACTCCTTTAGAACTCTCCTTACCGCGACCTCTATCATTTCACAAATTCAATGGATCTTACCATTAACTCTATGCTATATTACCATTCCAATCTCAAAAAGTACAGAAGCAATTTCTTAAGACTTCGTGAAAGATTTATGTCGTATCGAACTTTGTCATTTTCCAAAATTTGACAATCTATCCGTTTTCATATAAACTACAGTCAGGGGAAGAAAGGACTTTTATGGGAAAGACACTGTTGATCTGGTATATTTTTATTATAAACTTTCTTGGTCTGATACTGATGGGAATCGATAAGCGAAAAGCCATCAAAAACCGTTTTCGGATTCCCGAGCGGACCTTGTTCACCATTGCCATTCTTGGGGGAAGCATCGGAACTTTTGTCGGAATATATCTGTTCCGGCACAAAACAAAGCATCTGCGGTTTACGATCGGAGTTCCTGTGATTCTTGTCCTGCAGATCCTGGCAGTACTTTTTATCTCGCTCTACAGAAAGGAACAGATAGAAAGTCCCAGCACTGCGGTTGGCAATGAACTGGCTCTCATCCAGGAACTGGATGAAGAGACGATACGAAGTTTTGTCTCCTATGAAAATATGATGAATACTCCGTCGAAATCATCGGAGATCGGGCCGGAGACCACCGAAGCAGTCAATCTGTTTTTTAAAAACTTTCAATATCATCTCCACTCTGAAGATATCACTGATGATACGGCCACTGTCACTGCAGAGATCATTAACATTGACACCAAATCGCTGGCCACCGATCTGTGCCGGGCTCTCACCGCCCGTAATTTCAGCATTTCTCCCGAACATCAGGCTCCGGAAACCTTGAACGATTACTATGCTCTTTTAAAAGACACTCTGGAGAATAACAAATATGAACTCACAGCTTCCACTGCTTACTTTCATCTCAAAAGGGAAAATGATATCTGGGTGATCCAGGCAGATAAAACGCTCCAGGACCAACTGGTCAGCGGTTTTATTTCCTGGATGAATGATCCTACTCTTCTCTCTCCGAAAGAAGTACTGGCCATCTATCTGGACGAGTTTGTCAATCTTTCATCGGAAGGGTGGATAGAATATTTAAAGATGGATGACATATTCTCCACTCACAGTGAAGAATATGCCTCCGCTGTAGATCAAGCTTACGCTGAAAAAATCGCCGAATATTTTTCCTATACTATCGAATCCTGCTCTGTGGATGGCGACCTGGCCGCTGCCAAATTAAATATCACCAGCATTGACATGCCTTCCATCTTGTCGGCATACAAGACAAAATTACTAAAATACGCCCACACCACTGATTCCATTACCAGTGACGACGCCGGGCTCTCTGACGCTACCGCCCGGTATCTATTGGAAACGCTTCAGGAGGACGCTGTGCCCGGGATCATTTCTGTTTCTGTGACTCTGTCCAACGACGGCCACACCTGGCAGCCTGAGATCACAGATGAACTGACCAACGCCCTCCTGGGAAATATTACCAAAGCTCTGGACACATTCCATACGTCATGATTGTTTTACTTGAATCCCCAATTCTTCCAGCTGCTTCGCAGCTACCGGGGCCGGAGCCTGGGTCATCAGGCAGGAAGAATCCTTTACCTTTGGGAACGCGATCACATCCCGAATGCTATCCAGTCCAAGCATCAGCATCACCACACGGTCCAGACCATAGGCAAGCCCTGCGTGAGGCGGCACTCCGTATTTAAACGCATTGAGTAAAAAGCTGAACTGCTCCTGGGCCTGCTCTTTTGTAAAGCCCAGGCACTCAAACATTTTTTCCTGAATATCATTCTGGTGGATACGCACAGAACCACCACCTATCTCGCAGCCATTGAGCACGATGTCATAGGCTTTTGCCCGCACTCTGCCAGGATCAGTATTGATGTACGGAAGATCCTCCTCCATAGGCATAGTAAATGGATGGTGCATGGCAGTGAATCTGCCTTCCTCCTCGCTGTATTCAAGAAGCGGGAACTCCACAACCCATAAAAATTCAAATTTGCTCTGGTCGATAAGTTCCAGTCTCCTGGCTAGTTCACAGCGGAGCGCTCCCATGGTTTCTAGAGCCAGTTTATCCTTGTCTGCCGCAAACAAAAGCAGATCTCCTCGCTCACCGTCCATAGCTTCTACCAGGCTGTTCAATTCCTCAGGTGTCATAAATTTCGCAAAAGAAGATTTATAGGAGCCGTCCTCCAAAACCGCCAGATATGCCAGGCCTTTTAATCCGTAGCCTTTGACAAATTCTGTCAAAGAATCTATTTTCTTTCTGGGCATACCGGCTTGTCCCTTTACGTTGATGCCCCGCACCGATCCACCTGCAGCGATAGCTCCGGTAAATACTGCAAAACCGCTGTCTTTCACTGTATCCGATACATTGTGCAGTTCCATGCCAAAACGCAGATCCGGCTTGTCTGAACCAAAACGATCCATGGCCTCCCGCCACGTCATACGGCGAAAGGGTGTTTTAAGGTCAATGCCCAGAATCTCCTTCCAGAGATGAACCAGCAATTTTTCATTTACTTCAATTACGTCATCAATATCCACAAAGGACAATTCCATATCCATCTGGGTAAACTCCGGCTGACGGTCCGCACGCAGATCCTCATCCCGGAAGCAGCGGGCAATCTGGAAATAACGGTCGTATCCGGAACACATCAGGAGCTGTTTGAACAGCTGTGGTGATTGAGGCAGCGCAAAAAAGCTGCCCGGATAAATGCGGCTTGGCACCAGATAATCTCTGGCTCCCTCAGGAGTACTCTTACCCAGCATGGGGGTCTCGATCTCAAGAAATCCCTGCTCCGCCATAAAATTCCGGGATAAAGTGGCCACACGGCTTTTTACCATAAGATTTCTCTGGATGTCCGGTCTTCTCAGATCCAGATAACGGTGTTTCAGTCTCAGTTCTTCCTTCGTCTGGCTGTTCTCCTCGATGGGGAAAGGCGGTGTCTCTGCCTCGGACAAAACACGCAGCTGCGTAGCGCGAATCTCCAGCTCCCCGGTAGACATTTTCTCATTTACTGCACCGGATCGGGCTTCTACCCGGCCAACTACCGCCAGTACAAATTCGCTGCGCACTGTGCCGGCCTTTTCAAAGCCTTCACTGCCGATATCATTTTCATCAAATACGATCTGCATCAATCCTGACCGGTCTCTTAAATCCACGAAAATCAGGCTTCCAAGATTTCTTCTCTTCTGGACCCATCCCATCAAGGTCACTGTTTCACCAATATCAGCCTTTGTCACCTCTGTACATCTGTGGGTCCGTTTCAGACCCTGCATCGATTCTGCCATTGTATCTCCTCCATGTTATATTTCCTCTGGAGTCAGGAACTGCTCCAGTTGAAGCTGTACGCTCCCGTCGTCCAGTATATTTTTCAGGCTGTCCTCATGTATTACCCTCAGAAACGCCAGAAAAACTTCTACATCATAATTTTTTATTTCCTCAATCATCAGTTCCACCGCTGTATCTACATCAAACGCCGCCCTATAGGGACGGTCACTTGTCAGCGCCGCAAACACATCGCAGACACGTATGATCTTCGCCTCCAAAGGGATATCCTCCCGCGTCAGGTTTCTGGGATACCCGGAGCCGTCACAATTCTCATGATGGCAGTATACCCATTCAACCATGTAACTGGGATAACCGCACTTCTCCATAATTTTTGCGCTTAAATAGGCATGCATACGGACATACTTCAACTCCTCGATCATCAGTGTGTCGTTTTCACGCCCATATAAATATTTCTCCAGCTCCAATTTGCCAACATCGTGGAGAAGACCTGCCACTGCCAGTTCGTGGCAGGTTGCTTCAGGAAAACGCATTTCCCGCGCGATGCGGCAGGCAAGATTACTTACACAGATCCCATGACTTATCTCCTTGGCAAGATTGAGCTGCAGGATACGCACCTTTTTTTGATATCCGGAACTGCCGCTCATTCCACTTTCTTCTTTCTTTCAATCATTTCATCGATTCTCTCTATATAATTTTTGATATCTTTTACGTTTTCGATCCGTTCAATGCGGTCTTTTCCGTAAACCAACTTCGTAGAAGCTCCCGCTCCTAAAGCTAATATACTCTGAACTTCTTCCATAATCAAGATGTTATACAGCCCCGCCTTGCCTTCTTTTGCGTACCCCACATTTTCAAAGTTCCCGGCCATATTTTTCTGTCGATAGAGATAATACGGCGTCAGACCATCCTCCATGCAGTACCTGGCTGTCATATCCATAATTTCACTGCTGTTTTGAAAGGAGATTTCCTGGTATTCCTCTTTAAACAGATTCAACCGGGTGGCACGCTTGAGCGCCAGTGAATGTACTGTGACGCTATCCGGTCCCAATCTCTGTATCTCCTCCATAGTATGCCGAACTTCCTCCATTCCTTCTCCCGGAAGCCCCACGATCAGATCCATATTGATATTATCAAATCCCATACGGCGTGCCAAATGGAACGCTTCAACTGTTTCCCCAACGGTGTGACGCCGCCCGATAAGATCTAACGTCTTCTGGTTCATTGTCTGGGGATTGATGGAGATACGGCTGACGTTATGATCCAGGAGTACTTGAAGTTTCGCCTCCGTAATACTGTCCGGGCGCCCTGCCTCCACCGTAAATTCTTTTAAATGGCTATAGTCAAATTTGTCTTCCAGTTTTGTCAGCAGCCGGTTCATCTGATCCGGTTCCAGCGTAGTGGGCGTACCGCCTCCAATATATACAGTATTCAATTCCTTTCCGGAAAATGTTCCTGACACTTCTTCAATCTCTCTGCAAAGGGCATCCAAGTATTCATCCACCCTCTCTTTCCACACTCCAAGCGGGCTGGAACTAAAAGAACAGTACAGACAGATGCTTGGGCAAAAAGGTATTCCCACATATAGGCTGTAGCCGTTTTCATAATTAATTTCTTTGAGAAGGTGACGTTCCCGATTAGCGATCATCACCGCCAGCGCAGTCTTTTCATTGCTTGTATAGTAATTATCCCGCATATACCCGGCAATTTGTGAATTCTTCCATCCCTTTTCCAACAATGCCATTGGAATCTTGGTGGGGCGAATACCTGTAAGATTTCCCCAAGGCAGTTCCTGCCCGGTATGTTTCTTCAGCATCTGGTACAGAATCCGTTTCAATTTGTTCTTTGTCTCTTTCCGATCATCAGCCTGAGATAACTCCACGCAGCCTGTCGCCATCCCTGAGCTATTCGGGCTGTCGAAGTCTATGAATATTTTGTTTTCTCCATAAAAAACCGAGATTTTCAGCACCGCATCCTCAACTGTGTCCTCATAGCAGATGCTGACATCTTCCCCCGGATAAAATGCCTTGACCAGAGAATAGATGTCATACTCAAAATCCCGTTTATTTAGCTGTACTGTTATCATGATTCCTCTACCGCCTGCTGCTCCTTGTCATAGGAATTTACAAATATGGATTATATCGCATTTCATGTCCAATGGTCGTCTCCTCATCATGTCCGGGAAGCACCCTGGTATCCTCCGGCAGCGTCAGCAGTTTCTCCTGGATAGAGCGCACCAATGTTGACATGCTGCCCGTAGGAAAATCAGTGCGTCCCACAGACCCCAGAAATAGGGTATCCCCCGAAAATAGGACCCTGTCCTCCGGAAGATAATAACAGGCGCTGCCTTTCGTGTGTCCCGGTGTGTGAAGCGCCGTGATCTGCTTCCCTGCCAGATCTAACTTCTGACCATCCTTCAGCCAAATATCCGCCTCCAGAGTCACAGCAGGACCGAACACTTCCGATAAATTTAATTGCCCCGAAGAGAGTATCTGTCTCTCTTCCTCTATGGCACAGACCGGAATACCATACCGACTGCGCACCGCTTCCACACCGCCTATATGATCAAAATGTCCGTGCGTCAGCAGCACCGCAGCTGGTTTTCCGTGTAATTCCTCTATAGTTCTTTCTATTTTTTCCGGCATATCCGCCGGATCCACGATAATGACTTCCCGTGTTTCTTCATTCAGTGCCAGATAGCAGTTGGTCGCCACAGTTCCCAGCACCATATGGTGAATATTCAATCTACTCATACGATTACTTTTATCTTCTCTGTCAGCCGGTGCTTCTTTCTATGTCTATAATGCTCTCTACCTGACGGATCTTATCGATCAGGTAATTCAGGGTTTCCCTGCCTGGGACTTCAAATTCCAGGGTAATGGTTGCCAACCCTTGTTTACTGGTTCTGGAATTTACGGAGCGCACATCGATTTTTCTCTCCGTGAATATTTTCGTTATGTCCACAAGAAGTCCGGTACGGTTATTAGCGTAAATTTTAATCTCCGCCATATAAAGTCCATTGCTGTGGTTATCCCCCGACTGCTGCCACTCCGCGTCAATCAGGCGAACCCGTTCGCTCTCCGGAAGATTTACAATATTAATACAGTCCGTGCGATGGATAGAAACTCCCCGGCCTCTGGTGACAAAACCAACGATCTCATCACCGGGTACCGGGCTGCAGCACTTGGAAAAGCGCACGGCCACATCGTCAATGCCCTTTACTGTAATGCCGCTCTTTGATCTGGAGATGCGCATTTTTTCTCTTGTCCCCAGAGCTTCCTCCATGATCTGCTCATCTGTAATATTCTTTTTGTGATCCTTCTCGTAAGCTTCCAGCAGTTTATTGGTTATCTGCCCTTCTTTTAAGCCGCCGTGCCCTACTGCAGCCATCACAGAATCCCAGTCGCGGAAGCCATATTTTCTCGTAACACCCGCAATATATTCCGGTTTCATGAGATCAGACAATACCAGTCCCTTCGCTTTGCAGTAGTTCTGCAGCATTTCTTTTCCCTTAACGATATTGTCCTCTTTGAGTTCCTGTTTAAACCACTGGTTGATTTTGTTCTTTGCCTGCGTACTCTTAACAATCTTCAGCCAATCACGGCTTGGTCCTTTCGAGTTCTGGGAAGTAATGACCTCAATGCGATCCCCGTTCTGTATCACATAATCAATCGTCACCAGTTTTCCGTTGACCCTGGCACCGATCATACGATTGCCCACTGCGCTGTGAATACTGTAAGCAAAATCAATAGGAGTAGAACCGTTTGGCAAATTTTTCACATCTCCCGCCGGAGTAAAGCAGTAAACACTCTCATTAAACAAATCCAGATCGCTCTTTAGCAGGCTCATGAACTCCCGATTATCCGACATATCCTTCTGCCACTCCAGGATCTGGCGAAGCCAGGTCAGCTTCTCCTCCTCCCGCTGGGAACCGCTCTTCTTTCCATCGGACGCCTCCTTATATTTCCAGTGGGCAGCAATACCATACTCAGCAATACGGTGCATCTCAAATGTGCGAATCTGTATTTCAAAAGGAGAGCCGTTGGGACCGATCAGCGTAGTATGCAGAGACTGGTACATATTCTGCTTTGGCATGGCAATGTAATCCTTGAACCGTCCAGGTATCGGCTTATACATTTCATGGATCACACCCAATGCCGCATAGCAGTCCTTCACCGAATCAACAATAATACGCACCGCAAACAGATCATAGATCTGATCCAGTGACTTCTGCTGGTTCACCATTTTTTTGTATATGCTGAAGAAGTGCTTCGCTCTTCCTGCAATCTGTCCCTGGATACCGGCTGCCTCAATGTGTTTTTTCACATCTTCCACGATGCTCCCCACAAACGCCTGCCGTTCGTCCTTTTTCAGTGCAATCTTCTCCACAAGGTCATAGTAGACTTCCGGCTCCAGGTATTTCATTGACAGGTCATCCAGTTCCACCTTGATTTTAGAAATACCCAGCCGATGGGCAATGGGCGCATAGATATCCATGGTCTCTCTGGCCTTTTCTTTCTGTTTCTCAGGAGACCAATATTTGGCAGTTCTCATATTATGAAGGCGGTCCGCAAGTTTTACCAATATAACCCGGATATCTTTAGCCATGGCCAGAAACATTTTTCGCAGATTCTCCGCCTGAACCTCGACTTTATCCGCAGAATAATTCAGCTGGCCCAGCTTCGTGACGCCGTCCACGATCAGTTCCACTTCCTCACCGAACTCTTCCTTCAGCTGCTGGGAAGTCATGATAGTGTCTTCCACCACATCATGCAGCAGCCCCGCCACAATAGTCTCTTTATCCAACTCCAGATCTGCCAGGATAATGGCAACGCAAAGAGGATGGATGATGTACGGTTCTCCTGATTTTCTGCGCTGATCGCGGTGTGCTTCGTCGGCAACATGGTATGCTTTCTCAATCATTGAATGGTCGCCCGAAGGATGATATTTTGTTACACTGGCTATCAATTCCTGATATAGCTCCTCCGGACTGGTAAAGTCCTCCATCGTCTTCACACCGGCATCCACTTTTTTCATTTGATCCATCTCTTCCTGCTGCTTTTCTTCCGCAATAGACATAAATCAAAAACTCCTATTTTCCTTCGTAGCATATCACAGATTCTACATCATAATCTTTCAGTCTTTCGCGGCCTTTCAAGCCGGCTAGTTCCATGAGGAACACGATTTTCACAACCTTGCCGCCCAATTCCTCAATCATTTTTACCGCTGCCTCAATGGTCCCCCCTGTAGCGATAAGGTCATCGATCACCACTACCCTCTGCCCGGGTTTGATGGAATCCTTGTGCATCTCGATGGTTGCAGTGCCGTACTCCAGAGCATACTCCCGGGAAATTGTCTCACAGGGCAGCTTACCTTTTTTGCGTACCATCACAAAAGGCTTATGAAGATTGTAAGCCACCGGCATGCCAAATACAAATCCGCGGGATTCGGTACCGACAATGACATCCACATCATCCCCGTCCCCAATCTTTTCCATTATACCATCAATCGCCAAATGCAATCCATCTGCGTCCTGAAGAACGCTGGTAACATCTCGGAAAATAATTCCCGGTTCCGGAAAATCCGGAATACTTCTTACGTATTCTTCTAATTTTTTCATTTTAAACGCTCCTTTATAAGCCATTTATGCAAAAAACTAACTTATAGTATAGCATTCTCCTTTGGTTTTCGCAACTAAAATGTGTGAACATCAGGAATCCCCGGCACACCGTTTCCGGCGTCCGGGGATTCCCTAACCTTTTGTTTCAGAAGACTATTTCACCTTCACCTTGATTTTCGCACATTTACCATTCTGTGTATATACATAGATGGTGCAGGTACCCTTGCTCTTGGCTTTGATGACTCCTTTTGAGCTGACCGTAGCAACGGCCGGATTCGAGGATTCGTACTTGAGCGCCCTGTGCTTCTTCACTTTCAGCTTAGCAGAAGATTTCACTGCTGTTGCCTTAATCTTAAAGGTCTTCTTTGTTTTGAGCGTAACATTCTTTTTATTTACCTTAACGGAACTATAGTTTCCTACTTTTCCGCCAGCAGTAGCGATATGGAGCGTCTTGGAAGACGCAATCACCTTCTGCTGTCCATTCGCCACCTTGTATGCTACTACCGTATACTTATAGTAAGTGCCCTTTTTAAGCTTTGACTGCTTGTAAGTAAGTTTGGTACCTTTGTACAACTGCGTTGATTTCTGCCCGCATTGTGCGCCATATACGATATATCCGGAAGCACCGCTGACCTTATTCCACTTGATAGTGATTGCAGTCTTGGTAACTTTCTTGGCCTGTGCCTGCAGCATACCGTAGGATGAATCTTTGATATCCTCATCTTTACTGGAGGTGTTCATGATCGCGTTTTCTGTGCCCGCCACAGAAGTAGTATCGTTGGGATCACCCTTCTCATCATAAGGAAGCTTTGCTGTGGCTCTTGTCTCAATCTTACCGCAGACAGAGCATTTTCTGGTCTCGGTACCTCCCTGGGTAGTCGTAGCAGCCTTTGTCACTTTCCATGCGCTCCAGGAGTGATTTCCAGTAGCCGGAATTGCTTTTGTTGCAAGAACCACATTACAAACGCTGCAGTACTGTGTCTGCGTGCCGGCTGTGCTGCATGTAGCTGCTTTTGTCACCTTCCATGCACCCGGGGTATGACCTTTTGCCGGCAATACTTCTGTCTCTGTCTTTCCGCAGATTTCACAGGTATGAACATGACTCCCGGCTTTCGTACAGGTCGGTTCCGTTCTGGTGTCCGTCCACTGATGCTGATGCAAAATAAACGGATACGAAACTTCGAAGGTTTCTTCTTCGTCCCAGTTATTGTTATATCTGGCTCCCAATGTCAATCCAAGAAC
Source organism: uncultured Lachnospiraceae bacterium (assembly GCA_902802515.1). Taxonomy (GTDB): domain Bacteria; phylum Bacillota; class Clostridia; order Lachnospirales; family Lachnospiraceae; genus Merdiplasma. The sequence continues at coordinate 62,810 of CADCMM010000002.1, read as the reverse complement.
CAGCGGCGGATCTTCTTCCATGGTTTCAAAAATATTTTCCGGAACCGTAAGGGTTTTTCCGTCTTCCGATATAGAAATACCATACTCTAATGCAAGAGTGCTCAGGCCTCTGAAATAAAACTTCGCCTCAATCTCGGTGCCGTCTTGGCCTTCCTCTGCGTCGTACTGCATCAGCACTGCCCCGATCTCATCGGCAGAAGCCGTATCACCTTCGCCCAGAAGCATCTGATCTGCCAGGATGTTCTTATAATTATAATTCACATTGACATAAACATCATAGGATCCGACCTGCTGGTATACAATCTCTCCCGTTTCATCCGTCACATAGTTTCCTGCCCGATCCATCTGAGGTATCTTATAATTCACTGTGATCGTAGTATCCCACCCATTGCTGAAAGAGTTGATCTGGATACCTTTGCCGTCCTCCGTCACTTCAGCTGAAATGAGATTTGTGTCATAGAACGGTTCTTGATACAGCTCATCCGTGGCAATCTCCAGGCGGTAATCCTGAACCGCTTCCTCGCCATCTTCATCGTCACCTTTCCACTTATGCTGCAGACTGGTAGTAACGACCATTTCACTTTCCGGCAGCATCTGGTCGGAATTATTCGGATAATTAACTGTCAAATAGTAAACATCACTGCTTACATAAATTTCCAAATCATCTTGGATAACAGGATCCATGCCTTCTCTGATAGGAGCGTAGGTTACTTTTAACAAAGCACGTCCAACCGCTTCCCCTTTCAGGTTCCAGCTTTTCCCTGTTTCACTCTCGTTCTCGTTAAGAGCAACAATCACATCATCCGCAGCTTCCCAAATGCCCTCTTTCTCATTCCATTTTTGTTGTTCCTCAATTTCGATGCTTTGGATTTCCGCTTGCTCGTATCCTCCCCATGTGTTGTACCGATCCTGTACCCAGCAATCAGCATCTGAGCTGCCTACCAGAATACTATTCCCAACCAACATCTCGTTATCGCCGGGCTGGCTAAGAATATAATTATAGAAATATTGAGGTTCCTGCACGTTGATTGTAATATCCTGACGTCCAAGTTCATGATTATTATAGCTTATCACAGCCTGTACTTCAAAATGAATAGACTGATCTCCATCTAAAGCAGTCAATGTAATTGTCTTTTCGTCATCGCTCACTTCTGACAAAACATACTCTGCCGGATCCACAAGTTCATCTTCCCGATAAACTTTTACATCCCACTCAGTCTTATAGGCAAGATCTTTCAATCGCTCATCCGCAACCATAGCTAAAGTCAGCGGCGCATTTGTGAACATCCACATATTCCAACGGCTTCCATAGGAAACCTCTAAATCCGTATAATAATCTACTGAAGGAATATGATACTGCCAGTCCGTGAACTCTACCCAGTTCTCCGCCTCATTTTCATCTGCCTCATTTTTCTCAGCGTACACTCTCACATCGGTATCCCAGTTTCCTGTCCGCAAAAGTACAGGTATATCCTGATCTTCGGTTCCTTCCAAAACACTCCATGCATCCTGATCCAGGCTCTTTAAATCAATGCATATACGGATGTTCTCTTCCGGAACACGTCCTTCCGCTCCCGCTTCAATACGGTACACCTGCAGATCATAGTCTGCGAGATTCAGCTGTTCCCCCAGAGACGGGTTCACAATTTCACCGGTTTCTGTCAAAAGTTCTTCAGGATCCCATACGTAATAACAATTTGTCACATGAACATGTACGTTTTTGGTTCCCTTTGATATGTAAGTCAGATTTCCTTCCTCATCAATTTCAGGGCAGCTGAAACTCACAAGAATATCCGTATCGCCTTCCTGGGTCAGCGATTCGATCACAAGTCCCTGCTCATCCTCTGATACAGAAGCGCGAATGACATCCGTATCGTAACAGGGATTACCCTGATCATCTGTTTCTATTTGTAAACGGTAATCATATACAGTCTCTTCGCCCTGATCATACTCGCTGTATTTCCAGCTGTGTGATAGACCGGTAGTTACCATCATCAGGCTCTCCGGCAGCATCTGATCCGAGTTATTCTGATAATACAGACTCAGATCATAGGCATCTGCGTTGACGAAAACATACAGATTTTCCTGAACTTCCGGATCCATGCCCTCTCTGATCGGACTATAAGTAACCGTTACAATCGCTCGCCCATATTCCTGACCTGCCAGGTTCCAGCCTTTTCCATCTTCGTCTTCTTCCAGTCGGATGATGGCATCGTCTGTTGCTTCCCATGCACCATCTTCTTCATTCCATCGCTCAAAGCCGGTAATCTCAATGCCCTGGATCTCAAGGTCTACATCCGCTCCTTCAGGTTCATACTGGTCTTTTACCCAACAGGATGCATCCCATTTTCCGACCCAGATACTGTCTCCTAAGAGCATTTCATTATCGCCGGGCTGACTCAGAACATAAGAATATTTATATTCCGGTTCTCTCAAGCTGAGCCATGTTGAAGTTCCGCCGACTTCGATCCCGTTTACTTTGACAGTCACAGACACATCAATTCCATCGTTGTCTTCGGTAAGAGCTTCTTTCAAAATACTGCCATAAATAATGGCTTCGCTTGGATCCTCTTTTACTTCATAAAATTCCTTCTCTGTATCAAGCTCCTGAAAAACACTATCGTTCCAATATCCGAACTTCCATTCCAGGGTATAATTGTCCCGATCCGCTAACTCTTCCGTATTCACACAAAGAATCTGCGTTTCGTTCGTATATATCCAAGTTGAATTTTCTCCCCGCAGATTTTCGAAGCTGATGTTGTATTCCAACTCTTCCAGCGTCCATTCTTTGCTGTCAGCTTCCCTATATGTACCTTCCGAATCCTGCACTTCAGCGATCAGTTTAACAACCGTCTGCACATTCTCCAGTTTTTTTAATATAAACGGGGCGCTTCCATATGTATCAGATCCATCTTCTTCCTGACCAAGTACTGTCTCCTCGACATCTTTGATCTCAACCGCGGTCGGATCCCATTCCCAACGGTAACGTATATTCTCTTCCTCCATTGGTTCAGTGATTTCTTCGCCTTCTTCCCCGGAATAAGTAATCTCAAGTTTGGGTGAAACCACTATTTCTGCGCCTGGTTCAAGGCTATACGTTTCTAATTCGTCAGGCTGCAGTTTGAAGGATGTTTTTCTTACATGCAGCAGGATATCGCCAGTCGTCACTGAAATGTAATTGCCGGTCTCTTCATTGAACAGTTTTTCTCCATCTTCGCCAAGGAGATAGGCTGTCACCAAAATGTGTACATCCTTGTCGTTTTCCAGATCAGCCTTTGCTGCTATATGGCAAATATTCCCGTTTTCCTCATCCTGCAAAAGTGTAATGGCATCCGCCCAACCGTCACTGTCGCTCTCCCATTCACATACCACATTGGCGTCGGCATCCTGAAGACCGTTGCTTTCATCATAAACTTTATGATCAATTTTCGCCGTCAAATCCAGAGAAGAAGCCTGGAGCAGATAAGAACTTCCTGAGCTGCTCTCCAGTTCCATATTCCAAATATCGTCATTGATCCAAACGTCAACCTGGTACGGTTCCTCACTCTGCGTGTCATCTATAAGGTTGTACGTCAAAGCAACAACCGCATGTCCATAGCTATTGGCCCGAAGGATCCATCCGCTTTCGTCCTCCTTCTGTTCGCACACAAGAGCATCCTCAGCTCCATCTACTGTTTCTGTCGAAACAGCAGTAACAGCCACTTCAACATCCTCACCGGAAGGATGATCTGCATTTTCCACATGGCAGGTCAGGGAAGCGCTGAACTCCCAGCTGTCCCCGGCATTCACAGTGATACTCTGTTCGGGGAACTGATATTCACAGATCGGCTCACGCATCTCCAGCTGAACTGCCGCGTTTCCTACCTCTTCCTCCTCCACTATAGCGGCGACGCGTACCTCAATCACTTCCTGCCCTTCCGGAAGAGCCTCTTTCAGACCGGCTCCGTCAATAACAGCCTCACTGCCATCTTCGCTGACAGAAAGGAATGCTTCTTGCTCCAGTTCCTGAAAGCCGTCTTCTATTGCATATCCGAATTTCCACTCCAGCTTATAATCTCCCGCCTCAGCCAGAGCCTGCGTATCCAGACTTAGGGTCTGTTTCCCATCTGTGTAGATCCAGCTTTCCCCATCTCCGCGCAGATCTTTGAATGAAATCACGTACTCTCCTGCAGCCAGATACTGCACACCTTCCTCTTTCGTTTCTTCAAACGATTCCTCATCAATGATAACCTCGTCCCACGCCAACGCAGAATCATCATCCTGAACAGCTTCCTCCGTATACGAAGGAGCAGCCTCCTCCGCAGACGTTTCAAATTCTTCTGTTTCCTCTTCCTCGTCCAGCAGCAGCTCGTCTTCCAGAGAAATCTCCGATGTTTCTTCCTGGTATGCCCATTCATCGCTGGCAAACACGGGAAGTCCTGACCCCATCACCTCCGTACAGGTTATGACCATAGCCATAAACATCGGCATTTTCCTGTTCTTCATAACCATCTTCCTCCTTTTAGCATATTCCTCGTCAAGTTTCAGAACAAAAGGTAATATATATGAAGATTATACCATCCGGTCTGAATTATTGGTGTCCTAACAGAAGACTTTTAATTTCGCAAAAATGAACAGATTGCCACAGTCTTACAGCATGTGTTATACTGGTTTTAACCCCGATTTATTCTGTTTCTTACTGATTAAATAGGAGGTGATCATTTTGAGTGATGCTTCAGTAAAGAGCAATATAACAACATCACAGCTTTTATCTGCCATTAAAAAGTCCGATCAGTTTTCGGATGTCACAAAATTTTATCACGATGTAACAAACGATCCGGTCTTCTGTCATTATCTTTATGATGCTATGGAAAAACATCATTTTTCCGCCAAAGGCATCATCAGCGCCAGCGGCATCGAGCGTTCCTACTTTTATCACATTCTCAGCGGTCAGAAAATGCCCGGGCGGAATATGATACTTCGTATCAGTCTGTGCATGAAAGCCACTCTGGCAGAAACAAACCAACTTCTGAGGCTGTCAAATCAGGGCACACTCTACGCAAAAGTGCGAAGGGATGCCGCCATTATTTTCGCGATTGAAAAAAAATACACTATGCAGCAGACGAACGATTTTCTGCTGAGTCTCAACGAAGCACCCTTATATCGGGAGGAATCTACATGAGTCATAAAACGGGAGCCATTTTGACAGAGCATCTTTCATCAGAATTTTCCAAAGAATTTGAGAAAGTTTCTCTTTCCCTTCCCGTTTCTCTTTCTTTCGACTACAAAATACTTTCCTGCCTCAAATATTCGGATCAGACGGCCGCCTACCTGTTATATCAAAAATCCTCCAGGCAGAAAGTTCTGTTAAAGACAGCTTGCGATCCGATATTTACAGAAGCTCTGACCAATGAAAATTATATTCTGAACCTGATAAACCGTCAATGCAAGCCGGATACCGCAGTTTTTCCGGTAGCCTTAAAATTAGGCGAGCTGAATGGAACCTATTACTTTATACGCAGTTACATTCAGGGACATACTTTGGAAGAATTGTGCGAGTCAAATTATAAAAAAACAGGGCTGCCTGAAGGGCAAGCCCTTCTTTATATCACTCAGGTAGTAAAGCTGCTCCATTTTCTCCACTCGCTAACCCCTCCCGTGATCCATCGTGATGTCAAGCCGCAAAATGTCGTGGTAGATGCCGGCGGCATTTGCCACCTTATTGATCTTGGCATTTCATGTCATATTCCAAAGAGGAAAAGATCGGATACACCGGTCATGGGTACACAGGCCACCGCTCCGCCGGAGTTTTTTTACAAGCAAACCGCAGATGTCCGCAGTGATCTTTACTCCGTTGGCATCCTGCTGCATTATTGCGTTACCGGAGAGTATGATATTTCACCGGACAGCCTATGTGAATTCTCTCCAAACGTGCGCAGGATCATAGAAAAATGCACTAGGAAAGTCCCCAATGAGCGCTATCAGACCGCAAAGGAACTTCTCCAAGATCTTCTTCTTTGTACGCCATTTCACTAAGGCTCATACTTCGCCAAGTGAAATATGTGTCCGCAGGATTGCAGAAAATCGCAGTAGAATGGCACTCCGTGCCGCGATTTTCGCGAGGGAAGCGCTTTAATCAGCGTTTAATCAGCGCTTCCCTAAAAAAGTACTTGACAAAGAATAAAAGATATTGTATGATTTAGTCTGTTGTCAGGTGGATATTTGATAACTAATTGTGTGCTTAGCTCAGCTGGATAGAGCGTTTGGCTACGGACCAAAAGGTCGGGGGTTCGAATCCTCTAGCACACGGCAGAAAAACCGGAAACTTTGCAGAAGTGAAGTTTCTGGTTTTTGTTCTCGTATAGGAAACTTTGTCTCCTATACGAGAAAGCCCTTCGGGCAAAGGATGCGCAGCTTCGCGCGCAAAGCACACTTTTGTTCTTATCTAAATCTCCATGATCACACCATAAATACTGGCTGAAGGCGCTCAACGTTTTTCTTCTCCGCCCATCGTCTGTTCCGTAAGAATCGCTTCCCCCTCTTCGCCAAGCTTCAGTCGGATCTCACCGCGTTTTACCGTACCGGTACATTCCAAATCCTCTGAAGATATTTTCAACACCCCATCTTCATATGTATATGTATAAGAAACCTCATCTTCCTGGCCACCCACGCTGCTGACCATTCTGCCCTCCGTCTCAAAACGGTAGAATGTCTCACCGATAATAGCATCATATGCTTTTTCATCATACTCTGTTCCTGACGGGGTTATCAACGATGTCAGTTTCCACGTAGTCTGTACCAGGCTATCCGGCACCGGGCTGCATCCGCACAAAGCTGCAGACACCGCCAGCAACAAACAAACCATCACACTTCTTTTTGTATACATACATTTCCCCTTTGAGTATCACTTCATTAATGAATCCTGTTTTGTGTAAAAGAAAAGCACTGCACAGGTTCTCCATTCCTTGCGGTGCTTTCCATTTAGTATCATCTTTACTCCAGAAGTCCAGTCATAGCTTTCAGAGCTTCCTCCTCATCCACGCCGTCGACGCAAACATTGATTGCGGATGCTTTCTGACTGGCCAAAGCCATAACACCCATGATGCTTTTTGCATTGACACGCTTATACTCCACTTCAAACGTGATGGCGCTCTTATAAGCACATGCCGTTTGAACTATATGAGGAATCATCTCGCCAATCTCAGCGCCGCCATTACTGGTTATCTTTTGACTGATCATAATCTAGCCTCCCACTACTCCTAAAGAAAACTTTATGCAAGCACCTTGTTCGCACAATACCCATACTAACACATCTTTTTGGCGAGGTCAACGAAAAGGTTACATTTCCTGTGCAAAAATCGTTACTATTCGCGACCCCTCAGTCAACAGACATCAGACCATCTGTGCTGCGCACGTCTGCCGCGCTTACGACGCTTATGTCTGAGGTTGCGGGGGTGGTTCTTGAGAAGCTCGTCATAAGTCCAGCTTCGGAGGAATATCTAATTCCTCCGAAACATACTTACCATTTTTCTTCCGCTGTCGTACGCATTCCGTCAGCAAATACTCTATCTGCCCATTCACCGAACGGAAATCATCCTCTGCCCATGCAGCGATGGCATCATACAGCTTTGCGGAAAGTCTCAGGGGAATCTGCTTTTTCGGAGCGTCCGCCATATCAATACAGACTTCCCGAATTCACCACAGGCTGGGCATCATGATTTCCGCAGAGTACCACCAGAAGATTCGATACCATGGCTGCTTTGCGTTCCTCATCCAGAGTAACCACGTCATTCTCATTTAATCGTTCCAGAGCCATCTCCACCATGCCAACCGCGCCGTCTACGATCATTTTTCTCGCATCAATGATAGCCGATGCCTGCTGTCTCTGCAGCATCACTGCAGCAATCTCAGGCGCATAGGCCAGGTAGGTGATCCGCGCCTCGATGATCTCCAGTCCTGCTTCTTTCACTTTCTGCTGGATCTCATCCCGGATCCTGGCAGCCACGATCTCACTGGATCCCCGCAAACTTCCCTCATCTGCCACACCATCCCCCGTAGTATCCACATTCGGAGCCACATCATAGGGATAGATACGTACAATGTTTCTCAAAGCGCTGTCACACTGCAGGGAAAGATATTCCTTATAATTATCTACGTTAAACACTGCCTTTGCTGTATCTACCACTCTCCACATCACAGCAATACCGATCTCTATCGGATTGCCCAGGCAGTCATTGATCTTCTGCCGGTTATTATTCAGCGTCATGATCTTCAAAGAAATTTTCTTATTTGTCATCTCCGTCACATCCACAGATGTACCGGAAGAAATCTGAAATATTGATTTCTTAGCGCCGCTGTCCACATCTCCGCTTTGATTCAGCTTCGTTTTAGCAGCAGGATTTACTGCTGTACAGAATGGATTTACATAATAAAAGCCGCTGTCTTTTATTGTACCGACATACTTACCAAAGAGAGTCAGTACCAGCGCCTCCTGAGGTTTCAATACTTTTAACCCCAAAAACGGCAGCCACCCTGCCGACAGCCAGATGATGCTCACGACCAATAGCAGAGGATTTCCCTCATGGTCTACCATGATCGCGCCAAACACACACAATACAACAGCCGCTGCATACAGAGCAATAAACAAAAACAGCATCAACATGCCATTCTTTTTGTTATTTAACACTTTTTCTTTCATTTCCTGTCTCCTCCTTTTTTGAATATCTAAATGATATCATTTTAATATCTATTTGTCAAGTTCAAAAAAGGGGCTGTTTTAGCAACAGCCCCTTTTTTCAATTTTCCTTATTACTTTTCTGCGATAGCTGCCTGAGCCGCTGCCAATCTTGCGATGGGTACGCGGAACGGAGAACAAGATACATAATCCAGACCCAGCTTGTGACAGAACTCTACGGAAGACGGATCTCCGCCATGTTCGCCGCAGATACCGAAATGAAGATTCGGATTAACCGGTCTGCCCAGCTTGATGGCCATTTCCATCAGTTTTCCTACGCCTGTCTGATCCAGTTTCGCAAATGGATCATTTTCAAAAATCTTGGCGTCGTAGTATGCGTTCAGGAACTTGCCTGCGTCATCGCGTGAGAAACCATAGCACATCTGGGTCAAGTCATTGGTTCCAAAGCAGAAGAAATCTGCCTCTTTTGCGATGGCGTCAGCTGTCAGAGCCGCGCGCGGGATCTCGATCATGGTACCTACCTGATATTTCAGATCCGTGCCTGCCGCAGCAATTTCCGCATCCGCAGTCTCTACTACTGTCTTTTTCACATATTTCAATTCTTTATCATCGCCTACCAACGGGATCATGATCTCCGGACAAATGATCCATTCCGGATGATTCTTCTGCACGTTGATAGCCGCGCGTATCACTGCCTGAGTCTGCATCTTAGCGATTTCCGGATAGGTAACCGCAAGACGGCAGCCGCGGTGTCCCATCATCGGGTTGAACTCGTGCAGCGAATCAATGATGGCTTTGATCACATCCACGCTCTTACCCTGAGCATCCGCCAGTTTCTGGATATCCGCTTCCTCAGTGGGAACAAACTCATGCAGAGGCGGATCCAGGAAACGGATGGTAACCGGATTTCCTTCCATTGCCTCATAGAGTTTCTCGAAATCACCCTGCTGCTGCGGCAGGATCTTGGCAAGAGCTGCCTCTCTCTCTTCCGGAGTCTCGGAACAGATCATTTCCCGGAACGCATCAATACGGTCGCTCTCGAAGAACATATGCTCCGTGCGGCAAAGTCCGATACCTTCTGCTCCCAGTTCTCTTGCCTTCTTCGCGTCAGCAGGAGTATCCGCATTCGTGCGTACTTTCAGTTTGCGATATTTGTCTGCCCATCCCATGATTCTTCCGAATTCACCGGCAATGGTGGCATCCACAGTCGGGATAACGCCATCATAGATGCATCCCGTGGAGCCGTCCAGAGACAGCCAGTCGCCCTCATGATACTCTTTTCCAGCCAACGTAAATTTCTTGTTTGCCTCATCCATCACGATTTCGCCGCATCCGGATACGCAGCACTCGCCCATGCCCCGGGCAACCACCGCCGCATGACTGGTCATACCGCCGCGCACCGTCAGGATACCCTGCGCCGCTTTCATACCTTCGATATCCTCCGGAGAAGTCTCCAGGCGAACCAGAACGACCTTTTCGCCTCTGGCGGCCCATGCTTTCGCGTCCTCTGCGGTGAATACGATCTTACCGCAAGCCGCTCCCGGGGATGCTCCCAGGGCTCTTCCTGCCGGCACAGCTGCTTTCAGGGCAGCCGCATCGAACTGCGGATGAAGCAATGTGTCCAGGTTACGGGGATCGATCATAGCAACTGCCTTTTCTTCTGTGATCATGCCCTCATCCACCAGATCGCAGGCAATTTTCAGCGCTGCTTTTGCCGTTCTCTTTCCGTTACGGGTCTGAAGCATATACAGCTTTCTGTCTTCAATGGTAAATTCCATATCCTGCATGTCTCTGTAGTGATCTTCCAGAGTGCTGCAGATCTTTGTAAACTGCTGGAAAACCTCCGGCATGATTTCTTCCAACTGAGCAATTTTCTGGGGAGTGCGAACGCCCGCTACCACGTCCTCGCCCTGGGCATTCAGCAGGAACTCGCCCATCAGATGTTTTTCGCCGGTAGCCGGATCACGGGTAAATGCAACGCCGGTACCAGAGGTATTACCCATGTTGCCAAACGCCATCATCTGTACGTTTACTGCGGTTCCCCAGGAATACGGAATATCATTGTCACGGCGATATACATTAGCTCTGGGGTTGTCCCAGGAACGGAATACAGCTTTGATGGCCTCCATCAGCTGTACCTTCGGATCCGTGGGGAAGTCCTCCCCAATCTTTTCCTTGTACTCCGCCTTAAACTGATTCGCCAGCTCTTTCAGATCTTCGGCAGTCAATTCCACATCCTGCGTCACGCCTTTTTCCGCTTTCATTTTATCGATCAGTTCTTCGAAGTATTTTTTGCCTACTTCCATAACAACATCGGAGAACATCTGGATAAATCTTCTGTAGCAGTCCCATGCCCACCGGGGATTACCGGATTTCGCAGCCAGGACCTCTACAACATCCTCATTCAGTCCCAAATTCAAAATCGTATCCATCATGCCCGGCATAGAGGCTCTTGCACCGGAACGAACCGAAACTAAAAGAGGGTTCTCCTTGTCACCGAATTTCTTTCCGGTGATACCCTCCATTTTCTCGATGGCTACCATAATCTGAGCCATAATCTCATCATTAATTTTTCTTCCGTCCTCGTAATACTGTGTACAAGCTTCCGTTGTGATAGTAAAACCCTGTGGTACCGGGAGTCCAAGGCTGGTCATTTCCGCGAGATTGGCCCCTTTGCCGCCAAGCAGATTACGCATACCCGCGTTGCCTTCCGTGAACATATAAACCCATTTTGCCATGTTTCACTTACCTCCTATATCATAGTCTTTTTGCAATCGACCCATCAAAAAATCGCTCCCCCAGGCAAAATCCGGCGAAGCGATCTTTTGACGGGTCAATCCTAATATTATAATAAACATAATTACAGATATCGTCAAGAAATTTAGCCAATTTTTTTGTATTTTTTTCCTGTCATTTGTTGATTTAATCGTTATTTTTATAACAATCCAATCATCCCAATGGGTATATTCGCTATATATTCTATATTAAACTATATATTTTTATGCACTTTTACTATTATTTATATTTGAATCGTTACTAATTACAAATACTCTATTTCCACCAGCGTCAATCCTTCCGGCCGGGCAGTCTCTCCTGCCCGTTCCCGATCTTTTGCCTCAAGAATCTTCGGTATCTCTTCCGGTTCCATCTGTCCACTACCCACCCGCAGCAGCGTACCAGCGATGATCCGCACCATATTGTAAAGGAAACCACTGCCAGTAACCCGTATAGTGATCATATCCCCCTGTCTTTTTACTTCCAGAGAATAAATCCTTCGAACCCGGTTTGAAACTTCCGGACGGTTCGTGCAAAAGCTGGTGAAATCGTGGGTTCCCACCAGATAATCCGCTGCACGCTGCATTTTTGCTTCGTCCAGGTTCCAATAATAGAACAGAGAATAGAGACGTACGCAGGGATTCGGAAATTTATTATTCCATATCTTATATTCATAGGTCTTTCTGGTATCACAGAAGCGCGGATGGAAATCCAGAGAAACCTCTTCGGATTTCTGGATGCGGATATCCGAGGGAAGTCTGGTATTCATGGCATACGAAATTTTATCTGCGGGCATGTGGGAGTTTGTATCAAAAACCGCCACATTTCCCATTGCATGCACCCCTGAGTCTGTTCGGCTGGCACCGATGACCCGTATTTCCTCTCCCAGCAATTCGGATAAATGATGATTTATTTCTGCCTCGATGGTATTTCCATTGGACTGTATCTGCCACCCGCAATAATTGGTGCCATCGTAAGCTACTATTAACTTAACACGCTGCATATTTCCAACATTTCTCCCACACGTCACATCACTGCTGCTCCGGTATTAGGGAAACGCTGATTAGTGCGTTTCCCTCGCCGGATTTCAGCTGCAAAGCAGCAATTTCCTCTGGAAATCCGTGCGTCTGCACTTCGTTACCAGGTTTCTATCTTCATATATCGGCTTACCAAAAACATCAGTGCCAGATACACAAGCAACACCAGGTAAGCAATCTTATCTGTTTTCTTGTACTCCAACGGATGCATCTTTGTCCTGCCCTCACCGCCATGATAACCTCTAGCCTCCATAGCCATAGCCAGGTCATTCGCTCTGCGAAAAGCGGAAATAAACAGGGGAACCAACAGCGGAACCATATTTTTCGCTTTCTGGATCAGATTGCCGCTCTCAAAATCCGCGCCCCTTGCCATTTGCGCCTTCATGATTTTGTCAGTCTCCTCCATTAGTATAGGAATAAACCGAAGAGCGATGGACATCATCATGGCAATCTCATGTACCGGAACATGGAAAACGTTCAAAAAGCCCAAGCCCTGCTCCATGCCATCCGTAAGATCATTGGGCGTGGTGGTCAGGGTCATGACAGAAGAACCGATGATCAGATAGATCAGGCGTATCGCCATGAAGGCCGCTGTGCGGATGCCTTCTATCGTGATAGTGAACTTCCACAGCTTAGCTACCGGCGTTCCTGGGGTCAAAAACAGATTAAAAATCACAGTAATGAGCATCAGAATAATAATCGCTTTCAGCCCTTTTGTGATAAATCGAAAAGGAACCCTGGACAACTTAATCACTGCTGCCAGCGCAATCGTGGCCACAAAATAGCTGCTGACCGAACCAAACGCGAACAGGGACGCAATAAATGCCAGTGTTGCCACCAGCTTGACTCTCGGGTCCATCTTATGAATCACGGAACCTGCTGGATAATACTGGCCTAACGTAATATCTCTTAACATCTTTTATTATTCCTCTATGAATTCAGTGCCTTAAGGATTGCCTGCTTGGCCTGTTCAATTGTGGTGACGGAGGTATCAATATCCCACCCCTGGCTTTTCAGGGTCTGTATCACATAGGTAACCTGCGGTGCAGCCAATCCAACCTTTTCTAGCTCCTGATAGTACTCAAACACTCTGGACGGCACATCATCATAAAGCACCTGTCCTCTATTCATAACAATGATCCGGCTCACATAGTTGGCCACATCTTCCATACTATGGGACACCAAGAGCACTGTGATCTTCTGTTCCTCCCGCAGCCTGGCCACCTGATCCAGGATCTCATCCCTTCCTCTTGGATCCAATCCCGCCGTCGGTTCATCCAGGATCAACACTTCCGGGTGCATCGCCAGGATGCCTGCAATCGCCACACGACGTTTCTGCCCGCCAGACAGTTCAAAAGGAGATTTTCGGTAATAAGAATGATCCAGCCCCACCTGAGATAACGCCTCCCTGGCCCGCTCTTCTATCTCCTCTGTGCACAATCCCAGATTCTTAGGTCCGAAACAAACGTCAGAAAAAACATCTGTCTCAAACAGCTGATGCTCCGGGTACTGGAATACCAGTCCAACTTTGCTGCGCAGAGTTTTCTTATCATATCCATCCTCATAAATATTCTTGCCATCTGCATAGATCGCGCCTGACGTCGCCCGTATCAGGCCGTTCAGGTGCTGGATCAGCGTAGATTTTCCAGAACCGGTATGACCGATGATCCCTATGAACTGATTCTCTGGTATGACCAGATTGATATCCTTCAGAGCCTGTTTTTCAAAAGCAGTTCCGGCACCGTATATATAATTTAAATGTTCTGTTTTCAAAACCATACTTTTCCCTGCTCTCCACTGCTGCATCACCGCAATTTCTTACCGCTCCGGCATTTCTCCAACGCCTGTGTCAGTTCTTCGATTGTCAAGATCCCCTCTGGAAGATCTACTCCTGACTGCTTCAATTCATGAGCCAGCAAGGTAACCTGCGGGACATCCAACCGATAGTGTTTCAGAGTCTCTACCTCGGAAAATATTTCCCGGGGTGTTCCCTGCATCACCACCTTCCCTTTATCCATAACGATGACTTTGTCAGCATGAATCACTTCTTCCATATAATGGGTGATCAGAATAACCGTTACCTTTTCCTGTCGGTTTAACTCCCGGACTGTCTGTATCACTTCTTTTCTTCCATTCGGATCCAACATGGCGGTGGGTTCATCCAACACAATGCATTTTGGCTGCATCGCCACTACTCCCGCAATTGCCACCCGCTGTTTTTGGCCACCTGACAATTTATTTGGAGAGTGTGAGCGATATTCCCACATACCTACCGCTTTTAGGCTCTTTTCCACCCGCTGCCAGATCTCTTCCTTGGGAATGCCCATATTCTCCGGTCCAAAGCCAACATCCTCATCCACAATGGTTCCGATGATCTGATTGTCCGGATTTTGGAAAACCATACCAGCCGTCTGCCGGATCTCCCAAAGTTTAGATTCGTCCCGCGTGTCCTTCCCGTCCACATACAGCGAACCCTCCGTGGGCAGCAAAATGGCGTTGATATGCTTTGCCAAGGTAGATTTTCCTGAACCGTTGTGACCAAGAACTGCGATAAAGTCTCCTGCCTCAATATCAAGATCCACTCCGTCTACCGCTTTCATGGAAGACTCTACCTGACCCTCTTCATTCCATTTAACATATTCAAATTTTAGATTCTTTCCATCAATAATCTTCATTTTACTTTTCTATTTTTCTGGTGGATCCTCCCAGCACCAGTCGTGCATTAAAAATACGTTTCGTCTCCACCGGTTCCTTTTTTATTAAATGGAACAGGATATTTATGGTAGCCTCTGCCATCTCTTCTCTTGGCTGATACACAGTCGTAATGGATGGGTGGTAATAGGCCGCCGTCTCCTGTCCATCAAAACCTGCCACAGAGTAATCCCCAGGGATACTCTTTCCTGCATCAAAGATTGCCTTGCAGGCTCCTATAGCCAATGCGTCGGCCACTGCATAGATGCAGGTAAACTTTTTTCCGGAATCCAGTAATTCCTTCGTCATCTCATATCCATTCTCCATGGAATAAGTGTTTACATCTTTTTTTGTACACACCACAAGTTCATCATCATATTGGATACCGTGATCCTGCAACGCTCTCTGATACCCGTCCAGACGGCATTTTCCCACGCTGGCGTCCTCTCTGGAGGCAGCCAATATGGCAATCTCTTTATGTCCGCAATCACACAGAAAATTCACCATGCGGTAACTTTCCAGTTCATCATCAATAGAAATAACCGCGCCCTTTTTCATAGACTCCGGAAGTCCCATGTTTACCGTACTGATGGCAAAAGGAACCGTTAACTGGTTCAGCTTCTCTTCCTTGTGGATATACATACCTCCCAGAAAGACAATGCCTTTCAGCCGCTTTTCTTTTTCCAGTTGTATCGCCACATCGATTTCATCCTCATCCTCTTCCACCTGCTGAAGGACAAAGGAATATCTCTTTTTCTTTACTTCCCGCGCCAAAACTCCAATCATCGGACTGAAGAACGGATTGGTAATACCCTTCACAAGCACTGCTATCGTGTTAGAATCCGTGCGTTTCAGGTTTCTCGCACTGTTGTTTGGCACATAATTATATTCCTTGATAATTTCCAGCACTTTTAGTTTTGTCTCCTGATTAATATCCGGATGATTGTTCATCGCTCTTGACACTGTGCTGACCCCAACACCGCATAACTTAGCGATTTCTTTTATCGTAATCTGTTCCATGCTCGCTTTCTCCCAGTTATTCCCTCACAATCCTGCCCAATTATAGCAACATTAACCTAAAAAAGCAAGGAAACAACACTTAATAATGTAAAAATACCCTTCGCGTCTCAGCACCAAAAAGCCGCAGGAATCTCCCATAGAAAGTATGTCATCCTGCGGCCTTATCATATCTTTTTATTCAATTCTTCCGTAAATCTTAGTCAAATGCCTGATCTTAGCGGCCAACTCCTGCGTAAATGCGTCTTCCTTCATACGCCATTTCCAGTTTCTGCCCTGAGTAGATGGCTGGTTCATGCGGCACTCTGCCCCAAGGCAAAGATAATCCTGCATCGGCACAATAACCGTATCGGCCACCGTCTCCAGGGCACAGCGTATCAAACTCCACACAATACCTTCCTTCTGCATCCCTTTCAAATCCAGATAATCATCCAGAAACGCTCTGTCCTGTGCAGACAGTTCATCATACCAGGCCGCAAGAGTCTGATTATCGTGGGTTCCCGTATAAACCACACAGTTATGATCATAACGATAAGGCATGTAATCCCCGGACTCTCTGGAATCAAAGGCGAATTCGATCACTTTCATTCCAGGATAGCCAGTATCTTTCACCAACTTGATCACAGTGTCCGTCAGATAGCCGAGATCTTCCGCGATGATCGGCACCTTGCCAAAGTGCTCTGCCAAAGCGGTGAATAACTTCATCCCCGGTCCAGGCTGCCAGCAGCCACCCGCTGCTGTCTGCGCCCCGAAGGGAATCGCGTAATACTCATCAAAACCACGGAAATGATCAACACGAACCACGTCGTATAGTTCATAGCAGCGCTCCAAACGTTTGATCCACCATGCATACCCGGTGTTTTCATGATATTCCCAGTCGTAAAGAGGATTTCCCCATAACTGTCCATCCGCAGCAAACGCATCCGGCGGACAACCTGCGATACGCGTTGGCTGTCTGTCTTCATTATACTGAAAAAGTTCCGGCATCGCCCAGCTGTCTGAACTGTCAAAGGCTACATAGATTGGGATATCTCCAACAATCTGTATGCCTTTTTTATTGGCATACGATTTTAGCTCGATCCATTGCTTCATGAACTCATATTGAACGAAACGATAGAAACCAATCTCTTTTTCACACAGTTCCTGATATTTTCGTATCGCTTCCGGCTTGCGCAGACGGATATCATCCTCCCAGTCAGCCCAGCTTTTCTGGCCAAACTGATACTTAACCGCCATGTACAGACTGTAATCCTCCAACCAGTCCTTCTGTTTCTCACAGAAAGTACGATACTCTTCGCTCTTATCCTGATTCAGTTCCAGGAATGCGTGGTAAGCTTTTTTCAGCACCGGCAGACGGTTCTGATAGATCTTGTTGTAATCCACCTGCTGCGGATCGGTACCAAAGTCCAACCGCCGATACTCTTCCGGCTGCAGCAGTCCCTCCTGGGCAAGCTGATCCAAATCTACAAAATATGGATTTCCCGCAAATGCAGAGAATGGCTGATAAGGAGAATCGCCGTACCCGGTAGGGCCAAGAGGAAGTATCTGCCAATAAGTCTGACCAGCTTCCTTCAGACTGTCTACAAAAGCATACGCATTCTTTGAAAAACAGCCAATGCCATGCGCAGAGGGAAGGCTGGATATTGCCATCAGTATTCCACTTCTTCTCATATATGTATCCTCCTATTGTCTATCCCTTAACAGCGCCAGCCACGACACCTTCAATGATATATTTCTGGCAGATCAGATACAGAATAATGATCGGAAGCACAGTGATCAAAATACATGCCATCATGGGGCCCATCTGCACCGATCCAAAGCTCCCCCTGAAATACTGGATATTCATGGGAATCGTGCGGTAATTTTTAATATCAAGCACCAGGGTAGGCAGAAGGTAATCGTTCCACACCCACATGGTTTCCAAAATTGCGGTAGAAATAGTAGTGGGCTTTGTAATGGGCATCACGACCTTAAAGAAGATCTGCAGCGGACTGCAGCCATCGATCATTGCCGCTTCTTCTATCTCCAGAGGAATCGATTTCATAAATCCCGTAAACATAAATACAGCCAAGCCTGCTCCAAATCCCAGGTAGATAATGCAGATATTGTACGGTGTATTCAGCTTGAGTGTGTCTGCCGTTTTAGAAAGGGTAAACATTACCATCTGGAACGGCACTACCATAGAGAACACGCACAGATAATAAATCGCCTTCGCTGCTTTACTGTTTACACGGCAGATGTACCATGCGCACATGGAACAGCACAGAATGATCAGCACAACGCTGGATACCGTGATGAATAAGCTGTACCAAAAGGAAGACAAAAAATCCATCTCGGATATACCGTATACAAAGTTTTTAATTCCATTAAATGCGTCCCCTATGGGAAGCTCAAAAATACGGTTGGTAGAGATTGCCGATTCTACCTTCAGAGAATTAAAGAGGATCATGATGATCGGATAGATCCAAAGCACACTCAGAATGGAAAAGACCACCGTCATGATCGTGTTGGCAATTTTCTTTTTTTCGCCCATGGATTTTCCCACAGCAGCTGATTTATCCATCATGCCTGCACCTCCCTCTTCTTTGTTGTCCGCAGCTGAACCATAGAGATGATCACTACGATAAGGAAGAATACCACGGCCTTAGCCTGTCCGATACCCTTCCACTGCTGGCCGCTTCTCATGTAATAAGTCTCATAGATATTCAGCGCCAGCATCTGTGTACTCTTGGCCGGATCTCCGCCCGTCAGTGAAAGGTTCTGGTCAAAGAGTTTAAAGGAATTCGTCAGGGTCAGGAACATGCAGATGGTAATACTCGGCATCACCATCGGGATCTTCACATGCTTTAATACCTGCCAGCGGGTAGCGCCATCGATCTGCGCCGCCTCGATCAGATCAGGCGACACATTCTGCAGGCCGGCAATGTAGATGATCATCATATATCCAATCTGCTGCCATCCCATCAGAATAACCAGACCCCAAAAACCTTCCGTTGTGGACAATGCCAGAAGCGGCATGCCGAATTTATACAACAATCCGTTTAACAGGCTCTGCCAGATATAACCCAGCACGATACCGCCTATTAGGTTGGGCATGAAGAAGATTGTACGAAACACATTCGTTCCCTTGATGCCTCTGGTCAGCAGGGTCGCGATCAGAAAAGCCAGCACATTAATGGTCAATGTGGAAACGATGGTAAACAATGCTGTGAACACAAATGCATGTACAAAGGTGGAATCTTGAAAAACTCTTAAGTAATTATCAAGACCAACCCATGTAATCTTCTTCAAAGTCTGAAATTTCGTAAAGGAAAGGTAAATGCCCCAGATAAACGGCCAGATGAAGCCGATCGTAAAGGCAACCAAAGTCGGCGCCACAAAAACCGGCCAATATTTTTTAATTGATTTTTCCATAACGGCCCCTTTCAAAACATCTTTTGCGCCATAAGCAAGAAACACGCTTTTCGTATTTCCCGCTTACTTGACAAAAGAGGCGGGCAATCCAGTCACGAGAATTGCTCGCCTCTTCTTTTTATACCACTTTACATATAATTAATATTACTGGTTCAGTGCAACTTCCTCTGCCCAGCCATCAACAAATGCGGTAACCACTGCATCCCAGTCGCCCTGGCCTGCTGCATATGCAGTCAGTGCAGAACCAACACCATTCTTCCACTCTTCAGAAGGCATAGTGGTGAAGTTCCATGATACCGGAGTCTTGCCGTTTGCAGTGTACTCAGCATCCTGTTTTACGAATACGTTCGGGGACTCCTGAGCAGTGGTGAACGGAATTACAAAGCCCATATCTTCAGCCATAGCCTTGGTACCTGTCTCAGAAGATACAACCCAGTCAATGAATGCCAATGTAGCTTCGATATCTTCATCAGAAGCCTCAGCATTTACACACCAGAAATTCTCGGTACCTGTGCAAAGACCTTCAGCGGCATCGTCAACGCCAAAGTAGATCGGGATCATAGCGATCTCATCATCGCCGAACTGCTCAGAAAGGCTGGAGTACTCCCAGGAACCATTCTGATAGAATACTGCTTCGCCATTCAGGAATTCATTTCTAGCGTCATCACCGGTCTTTGCAGCCAGTTCTGAAGGATCGCAGGTAGAATCTGTGATATACAGATCAAATACTGCTTTGTAGTTGTCCAGGTAATCGCCTTTGATCGCGTCGGTATCAGAGATGCCGTCTGCCTGATACTCATAGTAGATCGGCAGGTTTGCCAGATGTGTCTTAAATCTCCAGTCGGAGGAACCATCCATACCTGTGGAAGCAAATGCGCCCTTCACACCAAGCTCGTCTTTTCTTGCCTGAATATCATCTGCAACTGCTTTCAGATCGTCAAAGCTCTGGATATCATCAACCGTGTATCCTGCTTTTTCCAGCAGAGTCTTGTTAGCAATGATACCATAGGACTCAATAACGTACGCAATACCTGCAACTGCGCCATCTTCTGTCTTCAGTTCAAATGCATCGCTGGTCAATTTCTCCTCAATAGCAGAACCGCTCAGATCGTAGCAGTAGTCCACCCAGTTCTTCAGACCAACCGGTCCGTTTACCTGGAACAGAGTCGGAGCATCGCTCTTTGCCATCTCTGCCTGCAGAGTAGTTTCATACTCGCCGGATGCTGCAGTAACTACGGTTACCGGAACACCAGTTTCCTCGGTGTAAGCTGCCGCAAGTGCCTGCCATGCATCGTTTGCTTCCGGCTTAAAGTTGAGGTAATAAACGCCCTCTGCCATAGCTGCGCTGGATATAACGGTGGCTGCTGCTGCTGTTAACGCGATACATTTTGCTAATTTCTTCATACTATCTTTCTCTTCCTTTCCTGATGTTTTGTTGATGAATTTTCTTACATAGGATACGTTTCCAACGGTAATGGCACCGTTTTCGGTAACGTTTCCAACTCATGTTTTTATATTAGCACATTTTTTACGGTTGTGCAATTGTTATTTTCATTTCTCCACCAATTCATTTAGTATTCACAATTTTATCTCTTTAATTTTGTGCATTTTTTCTGAAATAATAAGAATTCCTTTCTGGTATCACTAAGCACTTGCCCAAAACCCCGAATCAAGGTATAATATCGTGATAATACAAAGAAAGGACGAATTACTATGGCACAGAATCCAATCATTACGATCACTATGGAAAACGGAGATATTATGAAAGCGGAACTTTATCCGGATATCGCTCCGATTTCGGTAAACAACTTCATCAGCCTGGCCAGCAATGGTTTCTATGACGGTCTGATTTTTCACCGTGTTATTAACGGCTTTATGATTCAGGGCGGGTGCCCGGACGGAACCGGCATGGGCGGACCAGGTTACTGTATCAGAGGAGAATTTGCCCGTAACGGCGTGGTAAACGAGCTGAAACATACCCCAGGTGTACTCTCCATGGCCCGGGCTATGAGCCCCAATTCCGCAGGTTCGCAGTTCTTTATCATGCATAAAACCGCTCCTCATCTGGATGGCTCCTATGCGGCTTTCGGCAAGATCATAGAAGGAATGGATGTAGTCAACAGAATCGCTGAGGTGGACACTGACTACAGCGACCGCCCCATGGAAGAACAGAAAATAAAGTCTATGACGGCGGATACCTTCGGGGTAGATTATCCGGAACCGGAGAAAATGTAAACATTCTGTACAGAAGGGGGCTGTGAGAAACCTTTATCACATCGTTTGCAGCAGCCCCTTGTTTGATCATTCCGCGCTTATCTTAAATACCCTCCACAATTCGTTCGGGATGCTGGCTATCTCTTTCCTTATCCTGACAAATCCCAGTTTTTCAGCTAATTTCTGCGATGGATAGTTATCCTGATGAATCACAGCCATAACTTCTGGGCAACCCAACACCTCAAAAGCATAGTTTAGTATTGATCGGCACGCCTCGTATCCATACCCTGAATGACGATGGTTCGTACTAATCAGATAGCCAATTTCGACTCTGCCCTGAGGCGAAATATCATCAACTACGGGAGAGAGTCCGCATCGTCCTATGATCTCCCCTGTCTCCTTTTTCACTACCGACCATAAGCCAAAACCGTAATAACGATATTGGCAGGCAATATACGCAAAGAATCCTTCCTTGGCTTCATTATAATCTTCTGTCATCGTCTCAGTATAGGTATCGCTGTCTGTTTCCCGTGATATCTGGTAAAGCTGCTCAAAGTCTCCTTTCAGACTCTCCCGGATAATAAGGCGCTCCGTCTCCCGGATCACTACAGCAAGGCCACGAAAGCGGTGGTGGATCCCAAGAAAAAATGCTGTATCCAGCCCCTCAAAAGAATTCAACACCAACTCCACCCCATCAAAGTAATCAGCGTTACCTATTTTCTGATATCCAATACAGCAGATTCCCTTCGAGCTTAATCTGTTTACCGTTTCCGGGCAGTCTGTAACTGCCAGGAGATTGTCTGCATAAATAACCCGCTTTGCCCTGCCCCTCTGATCGTTTCTTTCTATTTTTTTAAACACCCACCACACATTATCTGCCCGAAAGCCACGTAATAGTTGTTCTACCCCAGGCAACATCATAAATTCGTGTTTTTCCATACCTTTCATGCAAAACAAAACATCCATTTCTATCTCTCCAACAATGAAATCCTATTACACCATCAGGATAACAAATAAAGACCAAAAAGGGTTTCCGGATTTTCCCCAAAGGAAAGATACCAGAAACCCTCTCATTATTGTTCTATTAAACCAGCTCCAGAACTACTTCCATAGCGCCATCTCCGCGACGCTGGCCAAGTTTTACGATACGGGTATAACCACCGTTGCGTCCAGCATACTTCGGCGCAATCTCATCAAACAGCTTTGCCGGAAGATCTATCTGTTTTGTGTTTTTCTTTCTTCCTGCAGCCTCAGCCGGAACCTCTTTCACCGGATAGAGAACCTTCAGCATTTGACGTCTTGCATGCAGTCTGCTGGGCTTATCCTTCTTGATTTCCTTCTGGACAAGATCGTACTGTGTTTCTTTCTTGCCGTTTACTACTTCTTTTACTCTCTTACCATCTTTATCCTTACGCGGAACTTTTGCGGTAACAGTAACAGTCTCGTAGTTATCTTTCTCTTTGACAGCCAAGGCAATCAGTCCTTCAGCAATCTTACGAACTTCCTTTGCCTTCGCCTCTGTGGTAACAATCTTGCCTCTGTAGATCAGAGCAGTTACCTGGTTTCTGAGCAGAGCCTTTCTCTGGTCTGCCGGTCTGCTAAGTTTTCTATAACCTGACATTATAATTCTCCTCCATTCTGGAACATCCCCGCACGCTCATCGGTCTTACTGCGCGAATGCTGTCTGTTTCCATATAGGTATCTGATCAAGAATGTCTATACATTCTTGACGCGTCGTGCGCATCATGCGGTAGCATGATATACTCCACTGCGCACGACTGTGATTTTGCCAACGGCTATATCGCGTAGCGATATACCTTCACGAACCTGTTCGTGAAGTAGCATCCGAGCTCATTCTTCGCTCGGAAAAAAGAGGTACCTTCGCAAACATTTGCAGTTTGCGAAGTAGCATCCGAGCTCATTCTTCGCTCGGATTTAATTGTAGGCCAAGCTCTTTTAACTTCGCCAGTACTTCCTCCAATGACTTACGCCCGAGGTTGCGAACCTTCATCATATCCTCCGGAGTCTTGTTACACAGTTCTTCTACCGTATTAATACCGGCCCTCTTCAGACAATTATAGGAACGAACAGACAACTCCAGTTCGTCGATGTTCATCTCCATCACTTTTTCCTTTTCATTGTCTTCCTGAACGCTCATAACCTCCACAGATTTTGCGTTTTCTGACAAATCTACGAACAGGCTCAGATGTTCACTGAGAACTTTTGCCGCAAGGCTGACAGCGTCATCCGGAGTCAACGTGCCGTTTGTAAATACATCGAGGGTAAGCTTATCGTAGTCAGTCACCTGTCCGACACGAGTGTTCTCTACCGTCATGTTTACACGTTCTACCGGCGTATAAATCGCGTCAACCGCGATCACACCAATCGGCATATCATCCTTTTTACCCTTATCAGCACTCACATAACCTCTTCCATTCGTTATAGTGAGTTCCATATAAAGTTTGCTGTCAGAGCCGCCATTTAATGTAGCGATCACCTGACCCGGATTCATGATCTCAATATCCTGATCCACCTGGATATCCGCCCCAGTCACTGTGCCTTCGCCTTCAAACTCTATATAAGCAGTCTTTGCCTCATTCGTCTCGCTGGAATTTTTAATAGCCAGCGATTTAATGTTCATGATAATTTCTGTGACATCTTCTTTCACTCCTGGTATGGAGCTGAACTCATGTAATACACCGTCAATCTTAACCTGACTCACTGCAGCCCCCGGCAGAGAAGAAAGCATGATCCTTCTCAGAGAATTTCCCAGCGTGGTGCCATAGCCGCGTTCCAACGGTTCTACTACAAATCTTCCGTATCTCTTGTCCTCAGACATCTCAGCTATCTCAATTTTTGGTTTGTTGAAATCGAACAATCTTAGCCCCTCCTTATGGGTATTAATATTTTTGAGGGTGACGAATTGCTATTACTTAGAGTACAGCTCGACGATCAGCACTTCGTTTACCGGAACGTCGATGGCATCTCTGGTAGGAAGTTCTTTTACAGTACCTTTCAGAGCCTCCTGATCGGCCTCCAGCCACTCCGGAACCAATCTGCCGCCGGTTACTTCCAGGATATCTTTGTATCTCTGGGAACCCTTGCATTTCTCTTTAATCTCGATGGTATCTCCGGCTTTTACCAGGTAGGACGGGATATTCACCTGCTTACCATTTACCAGCACATGCTTATGGTCAACGATCTGACGGGCTTCTTTTCTGGTTCTTGCAAAGCCAAGGCGAAAGATCACGTTGTCCAGTCTGCTCTCCAGCATGATCATCAGATTCGGACCGGTCATGCCCGGCATCTTATCTGCTTTCTTATAGTAGTTCCGGAATGGTTTTTCCAGCACTCCGTAGATGAATTTTGCTTTCTGTTTTTCTCTCAGCTGCAGACCATACTCACTTACTTTACGGTTCGCACGCTTTAACTCTCTGTTTGATTTTTTATCAATTCCTAAATATACCGGATCAAGACCAAGTGATCTGCATCTTTTAAGTACAGGAACTCTGTTAACTGCCATATCCTATAGCACCTCCTAATTAGACTCTTCTGCGTTTTGGCGGACGGCATCCGTTATGCGGCACCGGGGTTACGTCTCTGATACTAACTACTTCCAGTCCGTTTGCGGAAAGCGCACGGATTGCAGCTTCTCTTCCTGA
The DNA here is from genome assembly GCA_902802515.1 of uncultured Lachnospiraceae bacterium. Taxonomy (GTDB): domain Bacteria; phylum Bacillota; class Clostridia; order Lachnospirales; family Lachnospiraceae; genus Merdiplasma. The sequence goes on along the minus strand of CADCMM010000002.1, from coordinate 37,326 downwards.
GCCCGGTCCTTTCACGAACACATCAACTGTTTTTAAACCATGAACTAACGCTGCTTTTGTAGCAGTCTCTGCAGCCATCTGTGCTGCATAAGGAGTAGATTTCCTTGAACCTCTAAAGCCAAGACCACCGGCACTTGCCCATGATAAAGCATTTCCCTGCGCATCCGTCAGAGTAACGATCGTGTTATTAAAGGATGACTGGATATGTGCCTGTCCCCGTTCAACGTTCTTTTTGACACGTTTTTTGGTCACTTTTTTCGTAACTTTTTTTGCCATTTAAACTAACCTACTTTCTCGATGATCGATTATTTCTTCTTATTTGCTACTGTTCTCTTCGGTCCCTTGCGGGTTCTTGCGTTTGTCTTGGTCTTCTGTCCACGAACCGGAAGACCTTTTCTGTGACGGATACCTCTATAGCATCCGATCTCCTGAAGTCTCTTGATGTTCATCGCGATGTCACGACGAAGATCACCCTCTACCATGACGCCCTGGTCCTCAATGGCGACACGGATCTTATCAACTTCTTCGTCTGTCAAATCTCTGACACGGGTGTCAGGATTTACATTAGCTGCCTCGAGAATCTTGTTTGAGGTTGCTCTACCGATACCGTAGATGTACGTCAAACCGATCTCTACACGTTTTTCTCTTGGTAAGTCTACACCAGCAATACGAGCCATGTAATTTTCCTCCATTTTCCTGGGACGCTATGCCAAGAAGCGTCCGTTTATTGTCTCTAATTGGGGTGTAACATAGACACCCAGCCGCTTCCGCAGCCTTTCCAACCCATTAAGCCGTGAGTCTGAAACTCTTGCAACGCATTCACCGATCTTACGTCTATAGCGGATTTGGCGTAAAATGGGGATGAATACTTCATCCAATGCAGTACATCCTGAGTTGGTATTAAAAGCCAATATCTCAACGAAATAACAGAAATTATTAAAATCCCATAATTCCATCTTATATTGTATACAGTGTCACAGCCCTCCCGGGCAGTCTCCACTGTTGCCGCTACTTTTAATGTCGCTTAACCCTGTCTCTGTTTGTGCTTGGGATTCTCACAGATAATCCGGATGCTTCCCTTTCTCTTGATAACTTTGCACTTTTCACAGATGGGTTTCACTGATGATCTAACCTTCATGGTTAATCCTCCTTTCACCTTTGCTGTTGTATTTTGGGCACAAAAAGACACACTTGTCCCCTGCTCACAAAAGTACAGATAACATTATATTACGGTATTCTGGAAAATGCAAGCAATTTTTAAAAATCCTTGTAACTGTCATTACTATTCACAGCCCCTCCGCCAACAGACCTCAGACCATTCGTGCCGCGCACATCTGCCGCGTCTTACGACGCTTATGTCTGATGTTGTGGGGCAGGTTCCTGCTTCGCATGCCTTGTTTGAAATCAGAATCTGACTTGTCCATGCAAGCATAACAAGCCAGAACCCGATTCCAAACAGGCTGTGAATAGTAACTAATTATCATTTAAAAAGGACCGCCCGTCTTCCGGAACAGTCCCTACGCTTTTTTATTTGTCTCTCCAGATGATCCTTCCTTTGGAAAGATCGTAAGGAGATAATTCTATAGTCACTTTATCACCCGGAAGAATCCGGATGAAATTCATGCGAAGCTTACCGCTGATGTGCGCCAGAACCACATGTTTGTTCTCCAGTTCTACTTTAAACATCGCGTTGGGAAGCTTCTCCAGCACAGTACCTTCTACTTCAATCACGTCTGCCTTTGACATGCATGAACCTCCTTGTTCTATTATTAGCCACTAATGTTCCTTGTGTCATCATATAGTTTCAAAATCTTTCTGACGTCTGCGTCTTCCCGTATATTTTCCATGGGTTCCGTCAATTCCTCAGGAAGATGTTTGATCAGCTGCACGTGTTTCTGATTTTTCTTTTTGGGACGAGCCAGCAATTTGTTTGTTCCGTCAACCAGGTAATACCCATCATTATCCTGTCGCAGCACCACGTAACATTTTCCTTTATCATGGCCTGCAAGAGACGTTGCCAGCAGCTTTGCCTGATATAATTCCATAACGGCCACCTACTTACTCAACGTCAGTATTTCCGGATCGCCATCTGTAATGAGAACCGTATTTTCGTAATGAGCAGACAAGGAACCGTCTGCTGTCACAACCGTCCAATCGTCATCCAGCCACTCTACTTCCCAGGTTCCAGCGTCGATCATCGGCTCGATAGCCAATGTCATTCCCGGCACGAGGCGGATACCTCTTCGTTTCTGAGCAAAATTCGGTATCTGGGGGTCTTCATGAAGCGCAGTTCCGATACCATGGCCTACCATATCCCGTACAACTCCATAGCCAAAGGATTCTGCGTAAGATCCGATGGCTGCAGATATCTCATGCAGATGATGCCCCGCTCTGGCAAACTCAATACCCCGGAAGAAACACTCCTTCGTGACGTCAATCAGTTTCTGGGCTTCCGGCGAAATCCTGCCAACACCATAGGTGCGGGCTGCGTCGGAATGCCATCCCTTGTAGATCAGCCCCGCATCCAGGCTTACGATATCGCCCTCCTGCAAAATACGTTTTTTTTTCGGGATACCATGTACGACCTCGTCATTAACAGAAACACAAATAGAAGCCGGATAACCATTGTAATTCAAAAAGTTGGGAATGCAACCGAAACTTCGGATCAGCCGCTCACCCTCCCGGTCAATATCTAATGTAGATATCCCCGGTCTGATCATGTTAGCCAGTTCATCATGTACAATTTCAAGAAGCCTTCCCGCTTCTCTCATCAGTGCTATTTCTGATGCAGATTTTACTGTTACTGACATATGATTACTCTCCTAAAATCTTAACAATGGCTGCAAATACATCTTCCATATCCACAGTGCCATCCACAGTTCTGAGCACTCCGGCTTTCTCATAGTAGTCAATCAACGGCTGTGTCTGGTCATGATATACCGTTAAGCGCTTCTGTACCGTTTCCGGCTGATCATCATCTCGCAAAATCAGCTTTTCTCCACAGGCATCACAGATGTCTGCTGTCTTCGGCGTATTATAAACAATATGGTAGGTAGCTCCGCAGCCCACACAGGCTCTTCTTCCACCCATACGATTTACAATATTTTCGTCCGGAACATCTACATTTATAGCGTAATCAATCGCAGTTCCCATAATTTTCAATGCCGCATCCAAAGCTTCTGCCTGTGGGATCGTCCTTGGAAAACCATCCAGAATATAACCGTTCTTACAGTCCTCCTGAGCGATGCGGTCCACCACAAGATCACAGGTGAGTTCATCTGGTACCAATAAACCCTGATCCATAAATGCTTTCGCTTTCTTTCCCAGCTCTGTTCCATTTTTGATGTTGGCCCTGAAAATATCACCCGTTGAAATGTGCGGAATAGAATACTTCACAGCAAGCATTTTTGCCTGTGTTCCCTTTCCTGCGCCGGGTGCTCCAAGCATAATAATTCTCATGTCATTAGCCTTTCTTTGAAAGATGGGGCTGTCGCGCTATATGCAACAGCCCCAGTAAAATTACTATTCGCTGAGGAATCCCTTGTAGTTTCTTACTACCATCTGAGATTCGATCTGTTTTAATGTCTCCAGGATTACGCCCACGATAATGATAATGGAAGTACCTCCAAAAGAAACATATGCGCCGAATACGCCGTTAAAGAAAATTGGAATCAACACCACAATCGTTAGCCCTGCGGCACCAATAAACACGATATATCCGAGAATCTTATTCAGATAATCCGTAGTAGGCTTACCAGGACGAATACCCGGGATAAATCCTCCCTGCTTTTTCATATTATCTGCCACTTCAATCGGATTGAATGTAATGGAAGTATAGAAATAAGCAAAGAAAATGATCAATACAATATATAATACCAATCCTACGGAATATACCGGTTCTTTGAACTTAAACCAGTTATTCTGGTTCAGCATTCCAAGAATTGTGGCTCCAACACCGCTGGCAGACTTCCCTGTAAAGGAAAGAATAATCTGCGGTATCGACATCAGTGAAGAAGCAAAGATAACCGGGATGACACCTGCTGTGTTTACCTTCAGGGGAATAAACGTAGATTGTCCGCCAACCAGCTTCCTTCCCTGCATCTTCTTTGCATATTGAACCGGGATCCTTCTTGTGGCATCGTTCAGCACGATTACGAGAACGATAGTCAGAAGAATAACACCAATGATGATCAGTGCTGCCAACAGACCTTTTGCAACTGTTTTTCCCTTTACAAAAGTCTCAAACAATGACGCGATATCCTGCGGTACCCGGGAGAGAATGTTGATCATCAGGACGATGGAAATACCATTTCCAACGCCTTTCTCCGTAATTCTCTCACCAACCCACATCAGAAAAGCAGAACCAGCCGTCAACGCCACAACTACGGTCAGACTGTTCAGGAAATTTACATTCTGGATCAACCCGGATCTGCCAAAACCGATGGTCATGGCAATACTCTCAAACAGAGCCAAACCCACCGTCAAATAACGGGTAATGGTCTGGATTTTCTTTCTGCCGTCCTCTCCATCTCGATGCATCTCCTCCAGCTTGGGAATAGCGATGGTGAGAAGCTGCATAATAATAGATGAAGTGATGTACGGTGTGATGTTCAGCGCGAAGATAGACATTTTCTCAAAAGATCCACCCGTAAAAGCGGAGAAAAAGTTAAATGCTCCATTGGTCTGCTGACTTGCAAACCAATTGCTGAAATACTCCCTGTTCACACCGGGTACCGGAAGCTGTGAACCAAATCTCACCACTATCAGCATAAAGAAAGTAAAAAACAGCTTTTTTCTGATGTCTTTGATTTTAAATGCATTACGCAGTGTCTCTAACATTAGATCACCTCTGCTTTTCCACCAAGTTCCTCAATCTTAGCCTTAGCGCTCTCGCTGTACGCGTTCACTTTGACATTCAGTTTCTTGGTCAATGTGCCGTTTCCAAGGATTTTTACACCATCTTTGGAATCCTTGATGATGCCGTTCTCCAGAAGAGCCTCTACAGTAACTTCTGCTCCGTCCTCGAATACTTCCAGTGCTCCCAGATTGATTGCTTCGATTTCCAGTCTGTTTCTGTTCTTGAATCCTCTCTTAGGAAGTCTCCTATACAAAGGCATCTGTCCACCTTCAAAACCAATTCTTGGTGCTCCGGAACGTGCCTTCTGACCCTTATGTCCCTTGCCGGCTGTCTTGCCGTTTCCTGAACCGTGTCCACGTCCTCTTCTGAAATTATCGCTCTGCACGGAACCTGCAGCAGGGCTTAAATTTGATAAATCCATCGTGACACCTCCTTATCTGTGATAATTAAACTTCTTCAACTTTTACTAAATGCTGTACCTGGGCAACCATTCCTCTCACTGCAGCATTATCCGGTAATTCAACTGTCTTGTTCAGCTTCTTTAATCCAAGAGCAGCAACCGTTGCCCGATGCTTTGGTATAGCGCCGATCGTGGATTTTACTAATGTGATCTTTAATTTATCTGCCATTTCCAATTCCTCCTTAACCCAGAATCTCTTCAACAGATTTGCCGCGAAGTCTTGCAACCTCTTCCGGGCTCTTCAGCTGTTTCAAAGCATCCAGAGTAGCCAGGACAACGTTCTGCTTGTTGTTGGAGCCTAAGGATTTTGTACGGATGTTCTTAATGCCAGCTAACTCCAGCACGGTACGAGCCGGACCGCCTGCAATGATACCTGTACCTTCCGGTGCTCTCTTCAGCAACACGGACGCACCGCCAAATTTTCCGATAAAGTCATGGGGTACACTGGCATACTCATCCATTGCCACATTGATCAGTTTTTTCATTGCATCTTCTTTGCCTTTGCGGATCGCTTCCGGAATTTCAGTGGCTTTTCCAAGACCAGCACCTACATGTCCATTGCCATCGCCTACTACAACCAGAGCTGTGAAACGCATGTTACGTCCGCCTTTAACAACCTTGGTTACGCGTTTGATTGACACTACTTTGTCGTTCAGTTCAAACTGACTAGCATCAATGATTTCATGTCTCATGTGTCTTTTCCTTCCTTTCCTAGAATTCCAGTCCAGCTTCTCTGGCTGCGTCTGCTAAAGCTTTGATCTTACCCTGATAGATGAATCCTCCTCTGTCAAATACAACGGTAGTGATTCCCTTTTCCAGAGCTTTCTTAGCGATTACTGTCCCCAGGTATGCTGCTGCGTCAACATTGTTGGTTTTTTCTAATTCAGCCTTTACATCCTTCTGCAGGGTGCTGGCAGATACCAGAGTATTTCCAATGGTGTCATCAATGATCTGCGCATACATATGATTGTTACTTCTAAACACAGCCAAACGCGGCCTCTGGGCAGTGCCGCTGAAACGGTTACGAATTTTTCTATGTTTATTTACACGAACTTTAGTTCTTGATTCTTTGCTAACCATTCTCGCACTCTCCTTACTTATTTCTTACCAGTCTTACCAACTTTGCGTCTGATCACTTCGTAATCGTATTTGATACCCTTGCCCTTATATGGTTCCGGTTTTCTCTTCTCTCTGATCTCAGCCGCATACTGGCCTACTTTTTCTTTGCTGATACCGGAAACAATGATCTTGTTTCCATCGACTTTGGTTTCAATTCCTTCAGGGTCTTCCATCTCTACCGGATGGGAATAACCCAGAGTCAGAGTCAGTTTCTTTCCAGCTTTTGCAGCTCTGTAACCAACACCATTTACTTCCAGAGTCTTAGTATAACCTTCACTGACTCCAACAACCATATTGTGAATCAGTGTTCTGGTCAAACCATGGAGAGATTTCATTTTCTTTAAATCATTCGGTCTGGAAACAACCACATGGCCGTCTTCCAGCTTAATATCCATTTCCTTAGGAAGTTCTCTTTCCAGAGTTCCTTTTGGTCCTTTTACGGTAACCTTGTTACCCTCAGCGATCTCAACCGTTACACCTGCGGGGATCGCAACCGGCATTCTTCCGATACGTGACATGCCTATTTTCCTCCTTACTTAGATTTTCGGAAAAGTCCGTGACTTTTCTGTTTTCAGTGAATATAAAATGGTATGTTCGTTCAACTTAGTTCGCCCTGCGCCTACGTCTTGTGCTCACTAAGGTTCACGAACGACCTCGCGCTTAGTTCATACTTCACCTTTCGGCTCGCATTCACTAATTTGCTTTCGGCCGGTCACCATACAAAAGCTAATACCTCGCCGCCCACATGCAGCTTTCTTGCCTGTTTGTCAGTGATGACACCCTGGTTTGTGGATACGATCGCGATACCCAGACCGCCAAGTACTCTCGGCATATCATCCTTGCCTGCGTAAACACGAAGACCCGGTTTGGAGATTCTCTTCAGGCCAGTGATAATCTTTTCGTTCTTGTCCTTGCCATATTTCAGTGTAATGTGGATGGTCTTGAATGCGCCATCTTCGATCAGATCATATTTTTCAATATATCCTTCGTCCAGCAAAATGTTTGCGATAGCAATCTTCATCTTGGATGCCGGAACATCCACAGTATCATGTTTCGCAGTATTTGCATTACGGATTCTTGTAAGCATATCTGCAATTGGATCGTTTGTTGTCATGTTAGTATCCTCCTTTAAAGACTTGACATGTTCGGTTAAACAGTAAATTTAGGTCTAGGCAAATTGGGGGTACGTTCGCTCAACTATGCTCGCGCCGCACCTATCGGTTTGGGCTCGCTTAGGTTCGCGAACGGCCTCGCACTAAGTTCATGCTTCGCCTGTCAGCTTGCATTCACTAAGTTGCTTTCGGCCTACCAACTAGCCTTTTTCACTCCCGGGATCTCGCCCTTATAAGCTAATTCACGGAAGCAGACACGGCAAATGCCATATTTTCTTAAAACAGAATGCGGACGTCCGCAGATACGGCAGCGAGTATATGCTCTTGTGGAGAATTTTGGTGTGCGCTGCTGTTTTATTTTCATTGCTGTCTTAGCCATGAAATTTACCTCCTATTATTTCGCAAACGGCATATTGAATAATGTCAATAACTCGCGGGCTTCTTCATCGGTCTTAGCGGTAGTTACGAAAATTACGTCCATACCCCTTACCTTGTCAACTTTATCGTACTCGATTTCCGGGAAAATCAGCTGTTCTCTGATGCCAAGAGCATAATTTCCTCTTCCATCGAACGCGTTCGGGTTTACGCCTCTAAAGTCACGAACTCGCGGCAGTGCCAGATTGATAAGACGGTCAACGAACTCATACATCTTCTCCCCACGAAGAGTGGTCTTGCAGCCGATCGCCATACCCTCACGGATTTTGAAGTTAGCCACGGAATTTTTCGCCTTGGTCAAAACTGCTTTCTGTCCAGTGATGGTTTCCATATCTTTCACGGCAGACTCCAGAACCTTTGCGTTTTCTTTTGCCTCGCCAACACCCATGTTGACTACTACTTTGTCCAGCTTCGGAACTTCCATGATATTTTTATATCCGAATTTCTTAATCATAGCATCTACGATTTCATTCTGATAAGTTTCTTTTAATCTACTCAACTTGTGCGACCTCCTCTCTCAATTAATCGATTACTTCGCCAGTAGCCTTAGCCACACGGACTTTTTTGTCTCCATCTATCTTAAAGCCAACTCTTGTTGCTTTTCCCTTATGGAGATACATTACATTGGAAATGTCAATATAGGACTCTTTATTTACAATGCCGCCCTGCTGATTTGCTGCTGACGGTTTGGTATGCTTTGTCACCATGCCAACGCCCTCAACGAGAACCTTACCGTTCTTCACAGCCAGAACCTTGCCTTCTTTATCTTTATCTTTACCTGCGATAACCTTGACTGTGTCGCCAGTTTTGATCTTCATCATGATCTTGACCCTCCTATAATACTTCCGGAGCTAAGGAAACGATCTTCATGAATTTCTTATCACGAAGTTCTCTTGCAACCGGTCCAAAAATACGGGTTCCTCTCGGATTCAAATCCTCTTTGATGATAACAGCAGCATTTTCGTCAAATTTAATGTAAGAACCGTCTTTGCGGCGAACACCTTTTACGGTACGAACCACAACAGCTTTTACAACATCACCTTTTTTAACAACACCGCCTGGCGTTGCATCTTTGACAGAAGCAACGATAATATCACCAATGTTTGCATATCTTCTAGTAGAACCGCCCATAACTCTGATGCAAAGCAATTCTTTGGCGCCAGTGTTATCAGCAACTTTCAGTCTAGTTTCCTGTTGTACCATGCTGATATCCCTCCTAATATCTTATTTGACTTTCTCGACGATCTCAACAAGTCTCCATCTCTTGTCTTTGGACAGCGGTCTTGTCTCCATCACTTTAACGGTATCACCGATGTTGCATTCGTTGTTCTCATCATGAGCTTTCAGCTTGTAGGTTCTTTTCACGATTTTCTTGTAAAGAGGATGTTTTACGTGATCTTCTACTGCAACAACGATGGTTTTATCCATTTTATTACTAACGACTTTCCCTGTACGGGTTTTTCTAAGATTTCTCTCCACGGAAATTCTCCTTTCTCTCAATCTGAGCGGTCACCAGAACATTATTCTGCAGCGTTTGCCTTTTCTGTGATAACAGTCTGAATTCTGGCGATGTTCCTGCGAACTTCTTTGATTCTGCTCGTGTTATCCAGCTGGTTAGTCGCGTTCTGGAATCTCAAATTGAAAAGTTCCTTTTTAGCAGCTACTAATTCTTCATTCAATTCTGCAGCTGATTTTGCCTTTAAATCTTCTACATACTTATTAATTTTCACTGTTATCACCGCCTTCTAAATCTGCGCGAGAAACGATTTTGCATTTGCATGGTAACTTGTGCATAGCAAGACGTAATGCTTCGCGGGCTGTTTCTTCGGGGACACCTGCAAGCTCAAACATAACACGGCCGGGTTTTACTACCGCTACCCAGTACTCCAGCGTTCCTTTACCGGAACCCATACGTGTTTCTGCCGGTTTCGCAGTAACTGGCTTATCGGGGAAAATCTTGATCCATACTTTACCGCCACGCTTGATATAACGGGTCATAGCCACACGGGCCGCCTCAATCTGGTTGGATTTGATCCAGCAGGGCTCGGTTGCAACAAGACCGTACTCACCATAGCTGATAGTATTTCCTCTCAGGGCTTTACCAGCCATGGTTCCACGGAACTGTTTACGACGTTTTACTCTTTTCGGCATTAACATTATTTATCTCTCCCTTCTTTTTTAGATGGAAGTACTTCGCCTTTGTAGATCCAAACCTTTACGCCTAATTTGCCATAGGTGGTATCTGCCTCTGCAAAGCCATAATCAATATCCGCTCTCAAAGTCTGAAGCGGAATGGTTCCCTCACTGTAAAACTCAGTGCGCGCAATGTCAGCGCCGCCCAGACGTCCGGCTACCGCGGTCTTGATACCTTTTGCGCCGCTCTTCATGGTTCTTCCCATGGTTGACTTCATAGCACGGCGGAAAGATACACGGTTTTCCAGCTGCTGTGCAATATTCTCCGCTACCAGCTGAGCGTCCGCATCCGGTCTTTTCACTTCTTTAATGTCAACAATGACTTTCTTGTCAGTGAATTTCTGAAGTTCAGCTTTTACTTTTTCAATCTCCGCGCCGCCTTTACCAATGACAACACCCGGCTTTGCGGTGTGGATGATCACTTTTACACGATCAGATGCTCTCTCGATTTCAATCTTGGAAACACCCGCGCTGTACAATTTCTTTTTCAGAAACACTCTGATCTTATGGTCTTCTTCAAGGTAATCAGCAAAGTCAGCTTCTGCATACCATTTTGAGTCCCAGTCTTTGATGATACCGACTCTCAATCCGTGTGGATTAACTTTCTGTCCCATGATTGTCCTCCTTATCTCTCATTCAGCACGATGGTGATGTGGCTCATTCTCTTTTCAATACGATAAGCTCTACCCTGTGCCCTCGGTCTGATTCTCTTCATCGTCGGCCCTTTGTTGGCGTAGCACTCTTCAACATACAGGTTTTCCGGATTCAGTCCATTATTGTTCTCAGCATTTGCGATTGCTGATTTCAACAGTTTTGCGATCAGTTCGGAAGCGTATCTGGGATTGTAGGTAACAATACCAAGTGCGGTCTGCACATCTTTTCCTCTGATAGCGTCTAATATAAAGCATGCTTTCTGAACAGACACTCTAGCGTAAGATAATTTAGCGGACGGTCTGGTGTCTTTCTGAGCATTTCTCTCTCTTTTAATCTGCGATCTATGTCCCTTTGCCATAGATATAGCCTCCTTTCGTTCTCAGGGCTAATGCCCCGCAACGCCCTCCCCGGGCGGACTAGATGATTTAAAAATTCCAGGCAGGTCTGTGGCATGACTGCCAACCTTTTGCGGACTGCCCATGCGCTGCCACTACCTTTCCGTAGTGGCCGCATGCATCGGCATCTTATCTAACGCCGGATCTCTTCTCGTCTTTGCCGTGTCCTCTGTAGGTTCTGGTAGCTACAAATTCGCCCAGCTTATGTCCTACCATATCCTCAGTGATGTATACCGGCACATGTCTTCTGCCGTCATGAACAGCAATGGTATGTCCAACCATCTGCGGGAAAATCGTAGAACGGCGGGACCAGGTCTTGATAACCTGTTTGTCACCTGCTGCATTCATAGCGTCTACTTTTTTCAGTAAGCTTTCATCTGCAAACGGACCTTTTTTCAGTGATCGAGCCATTGGTTTACCTCCTCAATATTCTGTAACTAGTTGTTGATGGCCTTACCATCTCTTCTTCTTACGATAAGCTTGTTAGACGCCTTATTTTTCTTTCTGGTCTTCAAGCCAAGTGCAGGTTTGCCCCACGGTGTGGAAGGCCCTGGACGACCGATACCGGTCTTACCTTCACCACCACCATGCGGATGGTCATTCGGGTTCATAACAGAACCGCGAACGGTAGGTCTGATACCCATGTGGCGTTTTCTTCCTGCTTTACCAATGTTGATCAGGTTGTGTTCCGCATTTCCTACAACACCGACTGTCGCGCGGCATACCAGCGGAACCATTCTCATCTCGCCGGACGGAAGTCTCAAAGTAGCATATTTTCCTTCCTTAGCCATCAGCTGTGCAGCATTTCCGGCAGAGCGGACTAACTGACCGCCATGTTTCGGATACAGCTCAATATTGTGTACCATAGTACCTACCGGAATCTCAGACAGCGGCAGACAGTTACCGATGCGAACTTCCGCTTCCGGTCCATTCATGACTTTCATACCATCCTTCAGCCCTTGAGGAGCCAGGATGTATGCTTTCTCACCATCTGCATAACAGATCAGCGCGATGTTAGCCGTTCTGTTCGGATCATACTCAATGCCGATCACCGTTGCAGGAATACCGTCCTTGTATCTCTTAAAATCAATAATTCTGTACTTTCTTCTGGAACCACCGCCCTGATGTCTTACGGTGATTTTACCCTGATTATTACGACCAGCGTTTTTCTGCAGGGAAACCAGAAGAGATTTCTCCGGTTCTTTCTTAGTGATTTCTGCGAAATCAGAACCTGTCATGTGTCTTCTGGAAGGTGTATATGGTTTATATGTCTTAATTCCCATGACATGTATCTCCTTTCAAACTATTTATTGTCACGCTTAGCTGCGTATAGATTCGAAAACACATCAAGTGTTTTCGAAACGTACTTGCCTAGCTCCATCAGGAGCGTATCCGCCGCCAGGCGGATTATGAGACGCACTCCTTATGCGGCTCATAAGGCTGAAACACATCCGGTGTTTCTATTTCAATCAAGACTTATAGGCCCTCAAAGATTTCAATCTCTTTGCTGTCTTCCGTCAAAGCAACGATTGCTTTCTTTGTCTTGGAAGTCTTTCCAAAGGTCATTCCGCGTCTCTTGGTCTTGCCGTCAATGTTCATAGTGTTGACCTTTTTGACTTTGGTTCCTTCGAACATTTTCTCAACCGCTTCTTTAATCTGACCCTTTGTTGCATCCGGATGAACCAGGAAGGTATATTTCTTCTCAGCCATCGCATTCATACTTTTCTCTGTAACAACCGGTTTAAGGATTACGTCATAGTATTTAATGTCTGCCATTATGCGTACACCTCCTCAATTGTTGCAACAGCAGCTTTGGTAACTACTACTGTGTTATATTTCAGAATGTCAAATACGTTGATGGTATTGGTCAGCGCAGTCTTTACGCCATCAATATTTCTTGCGGAAAGAACTACGTTCTGATCATTGTCATTCAGCACGATCAATGCTTTGGAAACATTCAGGTTATCCAAAACCGCTTTCATATTCTTAGTCTTGATCTCGTCAAATTTCAACTCGTCAAGAACTACCAGTTTGTTCTCCTGAACTCTGGAAGTCAATACCGACTTCAGCGCCAGTCTCTTTTCTTTCTTGTTTATCTTGAAAGAGTAATCCCTCGGAGTCGGAGCAAATACCACTCCACCGCCGGTCCACTGCGGAGATCTGGTTGAGCCCTGTCTTGCATGACCGGTTCCTTTCTGTCTCCACGGTTTCTTTCCACCACCGGATACTTCGGAACGGGTCTTTGCTTTCTGGGTTCCCTGACGGTTGTTCGCAAGCTGCTGAACCACGGCCAGATGCACCAGATGCTCGTTCACTTCAACGCCAAATACAGCATCGTTCAGTTCCAGCGTTCCAACTTCTTTGCCTTCCATATTGTAAACAGATACGTTTGCCATCTGTGTGTTCCTCCTTTCCTATACTCAGAACTTACTTACCAACCTTAGTGGTCTCTTTCAGAGTCACCAGAGATTTCTTCGGTCCCGGTACAGCTCCTTTCACTAAGATCAGATTGCTTGCAGCATCCACTCTTACCACTTCCAGGTTCTGAACAGTAACCTGTTTTCCGCCCATGCGTCCTGCCATCTTCTTTCCTTTGAATACCTTGCTCGGATCAGAGCAGGCACCGTTGGAACCGGCATGACGATGATACTTGGAACCATGAGCCATGGGTCCTCTGGACTGTCCATGTCTCTTGATGGCGCCCTGAAAACCTTTACCTTTGGAAATTGCGGTAGCGTCTACTTTTTCCCCCGCTGCAAAGATATCGGCTTTGATCTCCTGCTTCACTTCATAGCTTTCTGCATCCTCAAAGCGGAATTCTCTAACGTATCTCTTGTAAGCTACGCCAGCCTTGTCAAAAGCACCCTTCTGCGGTTTAGCGACAAGTTTTTCTCTCTTGTCTACAAAACCAACCTGAACTGCGCTGTAACCGTCATTCTCCACGGTCTTAACCTGTGTAACTACACAGGGGCCAGCCTGAAGAACCGTTACCGGCGTGAGGACTCCGTCTTCATTGAAGATCTGTGTCATTCCGACTTTTGTTGCTAAAATCGCTTTCTTCATTTCTTTACCTCCTGTTGTTCTACAGCGGATCGCCTTAGCGATCATCCTAGTAACAGAGAAGATATCTAAGTATCAACCTGGTAGGATTTGCTCTGAATGAATTATTTGGTTTTCATTTTGATATCAATATAAACACCTGCCGGCATTTCCAGTCTTGACAGCGCATCTACTGTCTTCTGGGTCGGCGCGATGATATCGATCAGTCTCTTGTGAGTTCTCTGTTCGAACTGTTCTCTGGAATCTTTATACTTATGAACAGCTCTCAGAATAGTAACAACCTCTTTCTTAGTAGGAAGGGGCACCGGTCCGCTCACCTGTGATCCGGTTTTCTTTACAGTTTCGATGATTTTCTTCGCAGATGCATCAACCAGCTGGTGATCATATGCTTTCAGTGTGATTCTCATTACTTGACTTGCCATAAAAAAAGTCGCCTCCTTATTCGCACTTGATTTCAGTACGACAAGCGGTGACTGTACACACTCCCGCGTGTATCGCAGATGCTCACACGGTGTTTCCACTCTCAGGTGGACGTTAACCATTTGTACAGTGACTTGTCGCCAGTTTTCATAACTTGACATTCGCTCCACGGAAAACCTGCGGTATTCCCACAGCAACCTCACGCTTCTACGCTATCAAGGTCACAACATTTGCATTTTACATGATATTTTCCTTATTTGCAAGCTTTTTACAAAAAATCCGATAAATAGATTGTATTTTTTTTAGTACAATCGAAATATCATTGGAAAATACGCGAGGGTATTATAAAATGATGTCAAAGTCAAAAGACAAAATTACAGAGGGAGATGTAATCATGGAAAATGATTTATTATATAATAGGAAGAAACACGATATCAAATACATTGAAGAATTGTCGCTGAACGCCTGGCCGTCGCACATGATCGAGCTGTATGACGGATGGCTGATCCGGTTTTCTCACAATTATACCTACCGGACAAACAGTGTTGAGCAGGTGGGAGCCTCTACAATCCCTGTGGAGGAAAAAATTGCGTACTGCGAGGAGATTTACCGGAAATTTCAGACTCCGACAAATTTTAAGATCAATCCGTTGCTGGATCCTGATTTCGATCAGCTCCTTGCGGAAAAAGGATATGCAATCCGGCATACCACAGAGGTAATGACCGCAGACATGTCAAACTTAAATCTTTACCCGCTTTTATCAGAAGAATTTGAATTCGAAAACCGACTTGGATTGCCATCCTTTGTGCATTATCCGGAGGACCTGACTGTACTGCTCTCCCCCGTAATTACGGACGAATGGATCCAGGGCTTATTCCATCTGAATGGAACCTGCGAACCGACACTTCGAAGAATTGTCCCTTCTATGTTTAAAGCCATACCAAAAGAGACCATTG
Organism: uncultured Lachnospiraceae bacterium; assembly: GCA_902802515.1. Taxonomy (GTDB): domain Bacteria; phylum Bacillota; class Clostridia; order Lachnospirales; family Lachnospiraceae; genus Merdiplasma. The sequence continues at coordinate 21,664 of CADCMM010000002.1, read as the reverse complement.
TAGTTTCCATCGAAATCGAAGGCAGAATGGTAGCCTCCGGACTGGGGATTCGGGACCGGGATTATGTGGGACTCTATGCGATTTATGTAGCGCCAAGCTGCCGCAGGAGGCATTACGCCCGCGCCATCTGCAGTACCATCCTGCGGGAAGCCGGGCAGCGCGGCGCAAAAAAAGCCTATCTTCAGGTAGTAAAAGGAAATTCTTCTGCAAAAAACCTCTATACTTCCCTTGGCTTTGAAGATTTTTATACCTACTGGTTCCGCAGCAAATGAACCTGTTTACTCCACGCTGTCCGCGATGGGCGCTCCGCAGAAATTACATTTTCCTCTGCTTCCAGCGCGGATCCGGGTCACCGCTCCGCAATTCCTGCAAGTGACCGAGGCAAACCCCACACCGCTCTCTCCTTCCATGGCATCTTTGATAATGACGCAGGGTTCTCCTCCCCGCTGCAGGGTGCAGCCCCGGAAATATCCCTTACGAAAAAGTTTCTCAAGTTCCGCAAATACTTTTTTGCCGTTCTTTCCCGTCTGCGTGGCCAATTCTTCCAGCGTCACAACACCGTCACGGTCGCTGGCAAAGATTGTCTCATACCGTCTGGCCGCATCGGTCAGCCGTCCTTTTCGAATCCCAAGAATCAGCGGGATGGCAAACAGAAGCATGAGGGATACATATACCGGCATCCCTTCCTTTAATTCTTCATCTTTCATAGTGAATGACATAACCACCGCAATTGCAAACAGACCGGTGTTTATCCCTCCCACCAAGATCATTAATTTCGAATAGACACCCTGCGCAATCACTGTGCCGCTTGATAAATATCTATTTTTCGTATCATTTTTCTTTGACATAGCATTCTCCCTTATGATCGGCATTTCAATTTTATTCTTTATATCACTCACTTTTCTCTTCAATGGCGCTGTTACCACCTATTATTACACATTCTTTCTACCCTGTCCACCACATATGTTCGGTAAACGTCTTGCTTTGTGTTCCTTTGTGTTTCCCTATATTGGGGTAGAAATTATTTTATCTGTGTGTTAGACTTAGGTCAGATATGTGCTGTTATCACACCGGCAAAAAGTACGGAATACCTGAAAGGAATTTACCATCTATGTGGATTGCAGATAATTGGAAAGACTATGAGGTCATTGATACTTCCAGAGGAGAAAAACTGGAGCGCTGGGGAGACTATCTATTGGTTCGTCCGGATCCCCAGGTCATCTGGAACACGCCAAGAACCAACAAAGGCTGGAAAAAGAGAAACGGCCACTATCATCGCAGCCAGCGGGGCGGCGGTGAATGGGAGTTTTTTGATCTTCCCCAGCAGTGGAGCATCCAGTATAAAGAATTGACTTTTAATCTGAAACCCTTCAGTTTCAAGCACACCGGGCTGTTCCCGGAACAGGCCACGAACTGGGATTGGTTTTCTGAAAAAATAATAAATGCAGGCCGACCGGTGAAAGTTCTGAATCTGTTTGCCTACACCGGAGGAGCCACTCTCGCCGCCGCTGCCGCCGGGGCCGCCGTCACCCATGTAGATGCATCCAAAGGCATGGTGGGGTGGGCCAAAGAAAATGCCATTTCCTCCGGGTTGAAAGACGCACCGATCCGCTGGCTGGTAGATGACTGCACCAAGTTTGTGGAGCGAGAGATCCGCCGCGGCAATCACTATGACGGCATCATCATGGATCCCCCCTCCTACGGGCGCGGTCCCAAAGGTGAAATCTGGAAAATCGAGGATTCTATCCATCCATTTATCCAGATTGCTGCTCAACTGCTCTCAGATGATCCGCTGTTCTTCCTGGTCAACTCCTATACCACCGGGCTGGCGCCGGCTGTATTAACATATATGATATCCACAGAACTCAAAAAATACGGCGGACGCATAGACTCGCAGGAGATCGGACTTCCGGTCACCGAGTGCGGACTGATTTTGCCTTGCGGAGCTTCCGGAAGATGGGAAAGATAACGCCCTTTGGGTATTAGGGGGCCGTTGCAGAATATGATTTCTGGAACACCCACTACCTTACAGGGCAAGGTTTTGGCAAGAGTTCACTCGCACGACGATCGTTTTGTGTACAAGCATACTGTCTGCAATCCAAAGCGTTACGGTGCGGCTTGTGAAGGAATACTGTCTGATGAAAAAGATCGGTTTCTGACTGAACTTTGCAAGTTATGTGCCTGGACGAGGAGCAAATGCTTTTATCGCGAACGATGTCCGGGCAAATGTAACGCAGCAAAGTGAAGGTAGGAAACTGTGTTTTCATCAGACAGTATTCCTTACAAGCCGTCATTATGTAGTGGGTGTTCCATAAATCATGCCTTTTGGAACGACTAAGGAAGTCGTCCCAAAATCCGCCTATCGGAGGATACGCCCCTTCGGGCCTAGGCGAGTACGATTAGGAAACACTTGATGTGTTTCCTAATCTATGCTTTGTTCAGCGGTCTCCCTGTTATTTAATCATCCAAGTACCTTTCTAACTACCTCCGGCAATTCTTTTAATCCATTAATATAGGGAACTTTCGCGTCCACAGACCCAAATCCATAGCGCGCATGAATAAATGGAATGCCTGCCTCGCAGGTGCTGTTGTAATCTCCCTGGGTATCCCCCACATACACCGCGCTATCCAGGCCGCTGCGCCGTACGAGAAGCCGGATGTTCTCGCCTTTTGCCTTTCCAGTATTGCCAAAACACTCAAAATCCTCAAAGAAACTCCAGGTTCCGGAACAGGAAATAAAGTCCTCAATATATCCTGTCTGGCAATTGCTGACAATATAAAGGTGATATTGCTTAGATAATTTCTCCAGCGTTTCTTCCAGATCCGGATATAGGATACCACCCCGGGTCTTCATATACTCCACTTCATAGACACAGCAGTTTTGTGTCACCTTGCTTCTTCGTTCCTGGGGGAGCATCCAAAACAGGTTATCTCCGATATCCGACATGGTCATTCCCATTACCCGTCTCATGTCAGCATCCGTGAAACGTACCGTCATATCTTTCTCATAAAGTTCCAGATACTCATTCCAGGAATCTGCCACCACCCCGCAGGAATCCCACAGAGTACCGTCCACATCGAAAATAATGCCCTTTTTCATCTTCTCGTCCTTTCCCTATGTCACATTCCAATCATTTATGCTTAACCACGAACATCATATTTTACCACCCTTCGCATGTCAAGGAAAATTTCTATTTCTCTGTTGACAAATCCATTCAACCGTATATAATGATATATGTACAGTATATACTTTATAGTCAATGTTCAGAGTTGTCTGCAGCAGCTCTTCGTATCATTGCATTTATTGCGCGCAAAGGAGAAACATTTTGAAAGTAATCATATCAAACCAGTCTGAGCTTCCCATCTATGCTCAGATCAAGGAACAGATCAAAGAACAGATATTAAACGGTCAGATATCGGAAGGGAGTACCCTTCCCTCCATCCGCAGTCTGGCAAAGGAACTTAGCGTCAGTGTCATCACTACTTCCCGGGCTTACAATGACCTGGAGGCGGAAGGTTTTATTGCCTCCGCTCAGGGGCGCGGCAGCATCGTCCTCTCACAAAACAATGAACTGCTGCGGGAACAGTATCTGAAACGCATTGAGGAGGGACTCACCACCGCCATCCAGACTTCCCGAATTATCCGCTTAAAACGGGAGGAATTGTTACAGATGGCGGAAACCCTCTGGGATAGTCAAGATTAAGGAGCAATCAATATGAATCTATTAGAAGTGAGAAATATTCAAAAACAATATCGGGATTTTTCCCTGCAGGACATCAGTTTTTCCCTGCCTGCGGGATATATCATGGGGTACATTGGTCAGAACGGCGCCGGGAAGACTACTACCCTCAATATTATTACTCACCTTGCCCATACGGTCTCAGGTTCCGTAAGTATCGACGGCATTCGATTTGAAGATGATCCAGTCAAATACCGGGAGATGATCGGTTATATCGGAGATACCTCTTACTTCCCGGAAATGTTGACTCTGCAAAACATCCGCGAGATTTTAAAGGACTTTTATCCTTCTTTCCGTCCACAGGAATTCGACCATTATGTAAACCGTTGGAATCTTCCCTTAAAAAAACAGATCAGGACCTACAGCCGCGGTATGAAGGTAAAGCTGATGTTCGCCTCCGTTCTTTCCAGAGATACAAAGCTGCTGATACTGGATGAGGCCACCAACGGACTGGATCCTATGGTCAGAAAGGAAGTCCTGACCTTGCTGCAGGAGTACATCAGTGACGGGCAAAAAAGCGTGCTCTTCTCTACCCACATTCTGGAGGATCTGGAGCAGATCGCTGACTATATCTTTTTTATCGACAACGGAAAAAAGATTTTCTGCGACGCAAGAGAAGAATTGACCGACCGCTATCTCCTGGTAAGAGGGGGCAATGATGATCTCACACCCGCTCTCTCCCACGCATTGATCGGTATTGAAAGAAACAAATTTGGATTTGAGGCCCTGTACTCTGCGAAAAGCGATATCATTCTGCCTGCAGGAATTCTGACCGCCAAGCCTACCATTGATCAGATCGTCGTGCACATGATACAGGAAATGAGGTGATCCCATGAGAATATTCAAATATGCAAAAATTGATTTTATTATGTCGAAACGATTCGTTCTGTTTATGCTATTATTTCCCATCCTGGCATTCATTATTGTCCTTAAAGATACGGACAGCACACCGCTTTTTGCCAGCATATACTGTTTGTTTATCGGAATCATACTGTCTTCCAGCCCGAGAATGTCTCAGCATCAAACGGAGAGCGGTTTTTCGAAAATGCTCCCCTCCAAAAGCGGAGAAGATGTGAAAGGTCATTTTTTGTTTGCTTTCTGTCTCCTGCTGTTCTCTCTGCTTCTGTCATGGATTATCATCGGAGTTGCTGCCTTGCTGCGTCCGCAGCTTGATTTTGGTCCATTCCACTACTATGTGCTAGTTCTGGGCGCCGCCTTAGTTTTTTCCGGCATTGAAAATCTGATTTATTATCTGATCCCCACAGACTATGCACCACAAACAGCTAATCTCCTGCGTCTTCTGCCAGGTATGCTGTTCTTCTTTGGAGGCATATTTTTCGCGGACAGCCTGCCAAATATAGTGTTATGGTTCGTCACATGGATCAACCCGCTCAGAAGTTATATTCTGTTTTTCCTCTCCGCGATTATTTTTCTGATCTTCATGGAGATTGCTGTTGTACGAAATAACAGCAGAGATGCGTTGTAACCAACGGATACCGCAAGGGGCTGCTGCACTAAGCGTTTAGTGCAGCAGCCTCTTACCACTTATGGGCGAATGATCTTGTAATCTTCGTCTTCTAACAGCAGCAGCGCCTTTTCCAGATTTTCTTTCTTTACTAAAATGTAATCTGTGTTGTAGGTACTCACTGCCATCACCGGAATCTTATTGGTTGCCAGTACCTCCGTAAGTTCGGATAAGATCCCAACCAATGAGAAATCCAGAGTGCCCTCCAACCGGAATGCTCTCCAGCCATCACTTCGGGAAATGGTCTCCTCCGGTGCGTGTTTCGTACTGCAGATCAGGGAGAGTTCCTCATCGGTCTTTCCGACAAAACAGTACTTGTCAGAAAAATCAACCTGACTCACATCCGTCACTTTACAGATAGTAAATTCTCGTTTCAGGACTTTGATCTTCATAGGCTAAAAACCTCCCGATTATTACGATGAAATCTTATGCCTCTGCAAACTGATCTTTTCCTACGCTGCAAAGCGGGCACTCAAAATCTTCCGGAACATCTTCCCACTTGGTTCCCGGTGCAATGCCGCCTTCCGGGTATCCGGCTTCCTCATCATATTCCCAACCGCAAACTTCACATACATACTTCATTGATTTTTCCTCCTTGATATAAATAGATATTCATCAGTTATAAGCCGCTCATGCCACGAAACGCCGCTCATGCCACAGAACGTCAGCATGCTTTATTATATAGACGTCATTCATGCCACAGGCCGTCAGCATGTGTACCACATGCCGACTATCCGCTGCTATTAATATAGCAGCTCCTGCCTGTGACTGATGTGCGTACCGCACATCTCAAAATGAAAACATAGCCCTTTGCAGGCAAGCCTGCACGGTCTATCTTTTCATTTTTTGAATGGCTTTACTGCAGTTTTTCAAAGTCTTCCGCGCCGTGCTTACACAGCGGGCAGATAAAATCTGCCGGAAGCTCCTCGCCCTCATATACGTAGCCGCAGATCTTGCAGACATAACCAGTCTTTTTCTCCTGGGTAGCCTGGGGCTTCGGCTTGATATGATCAAAGTAATACTGGTAGGTGACACTGGGCACATCGGAGAGGATTCTCGCCTCCGTTACTTCTGCCACAAACAGAGTGTGGGTGCCGTAGTCTTTCATCTCTACTACTTTGGCGGAAATCATGCCATTGACAGCCTCTGTAATATAGTACAGACCGTTGGCTGCTCTCTGGGCTGCCTCGTATCCGACAAACTTATCTACATTGCGTCCGCTCTGGAACCCGAAATGCTTGAATACTGTAAACGGCACATCTGTAGAGAGAATGGACACGTTAAATACACCCGTATTTTTGATCATATCATGGGTCGCATTGGCTTTATTCACTGCGATAGTGATACGCTTCGGGGAACTGGTGAGCTGCAGCGCCGTATTAATGATGCACCCGTTATCCTTGTCTCCTTCTTTTGCCGTCAGCACATACAGGCCGTAGGAAAGTTTGAACATTGCCCTATCGTCCACTTCCCCTGCCGCCGCCTCGCTGACCTCGGTCTTCTTTGGCAGAGTACTCGCAAGTTCTTCTGCCATGGCGTCGATCACCGCCAGCTGATCTGCCTTAAGAGCAGATTTCACACTCAGACTGTTCTCGATAAACGTCATATTCTTGCATCCGGAAAGCAATTCCTTCATCAGTTTTCCACTGGTGGGCGCCCAGGATCCGTTTTCGATAAGCGCTACCGTCCGGTTCTGGATATTGTGCGCTGCCAGATCATGGAGCAATGCTTCCATATTGACAAAGATACCTGCATTATAGGTAGTGGATGCAAATACCAGGTGACTGTACTTGAAACATGCCGCAATAATATCGGACGCCGGAGTCACAGAGACATCGTACATTACAGTCTTCACTCCCGCCTCTCTCAGCTTGCAAGCCAGCACCTCCGCGGCATTTTCCGTATGTCCATACACTGAAGCATAGGCGATCACCACACCGTACTCCTCCGCGGTATAGGAACTCCACTGGGCATACTTCTGGATAAACTCTCCGTGTCCCTTCCTCCACACAAAGCCATGGAGCGGACAGATCATATCGATTTCCAGCGCAGATGCTTTCTTCAGGAGCGTCTGCACCTGAGTGCCGTACTTTCCTACAATGTTGGTGTAATATCTTCTGGCTTCATCCAGATAATCCCTCATAAAGTCCACTTCGTCCGCAAACAGAGCGCCGTTCAGCGCGCCAAAGCAGCCGAACGCATCGGCGGAGAAGAGGATCTTGTCTGTCATATCATAGGAAACCATGACCTCCGGCCAATGTACCATAGGCGCCATCACAAAAGTCAGATGGTGTTTTCCGGTCTCAAAAGTATCTCCCTCTTTCACCAGAACAGCCCTGGAATCCACATCAAATTCGAAGTACTGCTTTATCATGGCCGCAATCTTCGCGTTGCAGATCAGCTTCACGCCCGGATAACGGCGAATCAGCCCGTCCAAAGTGGCAGAATGATCCGGTTCCATATGGTGAACCACCACATAATCCAGAGTCCTCTCTCCCAGCACTGCTGCTACATTCTCAAAGAATGTCTCGGAAACCGCCTTATCCACCGTATCAAACAGTACGGTCTTTTCATCCAGCAATAAATAGGAGTTATAGGATACACCGTCAGGGACGGAATACACGCCCTCGAACATCGCCAGGCGTCTGTCATTGCCGCCTACCCAGTAAAGGTCTTCTTTCACTTTTCTATAACAATGCATTTCGATTTACCTCCTTTCCGCCCCATTATATCATTCGATTTCCCGCTAGTCTATCTTTTTATTCTTTTCCTGGAAAAATCTCTCTTCGGTGGATGAATATTTATTTTGATGCGTAGTGCGGCGGATACCATTTCTGGAACCAGGCTGTAAAAATGCCCATAACGATCGGCATAATATTATTGATGATCGCGGTATAGGATGCCATCGGAGTGGACATTAAAAAGAATGTCCAGATACTTGTGATGATATACAGCACTCCCCATGCGAGGGTCAGTATACGGTTTGTTCTGATAAACAGAGGATTTTCAAGGGCACTGTCGCCATTGTAGTCCTTCATGGAATACCATGCTGTCAGCGGTATTTTGGCCAGGCAGGAAAGGCTCCACATTAATCCAAAAAACAGATAGGCGCCAGGGATCAAAATGCCTGTGGAATCCGGAAACAGCAGAACTAAAATGGAAAGCACAGTTACCGCCGCTGACGATATCACATCATATATGGTTTTTCTGAAATTAAAGAATATGAGGCTTGTGAGTGCGCATACGCCTATGGCGATCATCGGTCCGACAAAATTGTCGATGGCCGCGGCTACCCAAAACGCGATCCAGGGGATCAGCGTCAGCATCAAAGAGGTTCCCTTCCCCTTTGATGCTGTTTGGGTCTGGCTTCTCTTCGCTTTATTTCCGCTGGAGCCTAAATACTCATCCCAATGCAGCATAAGGTCAAAATCACCCTGTACCCGATAAAGCTTTTTTGCCATTGCCGCAGATCCGCTTATCTTTCCAGCAGCGACATCTTTCCATACGCTGAGCGGTGTTTCTATGCGTGTCGTATAACTCGCGAAATTGTCTTTACGAACCTCATAACCGTCCTTTTTCATGATGATCTGATATTGTTTTCCGACATCTGTATAGTCCATCTCCAGGACAAGATCTTTGCCCTTGTAGGAATTCTTATTATATAAAGCAGCCATTTGCTTCGTGAAAACGTAGGCTGGCTCTTCTTTCTCACCGCTTCCTTTCTCTATGCCCCAGCTGGCATCCGCCATCGATTCAAAGGTTTCCCTCGGAAACAGCAGGGTGTCAAGCTTTTCTCTTGTCTGCTGTGTTATTTTTCCTGCTGCAAATTCCTCTCCCGCTTTTTGAACATAGCTTAAGTACTCATCCGTCCTGCCGTGAAGCTCTGGCACTCGGAACAGTTCGCCCTGGCCGCAATAAATGGTTTCATAATTGCCTTTGCCCAGAAAGTGGTCAAACATCGCATTGACGGATTCATAGTTTCCCTTTGCAGTGTAAAAACCACAGGTAGAAATAATTACATTCCGCTTTCCTGTCATATCATATCTCATGGGATGACTGCCACTCTCGCTGTCGCTCACCATAAAAGGAAGCGCAAACGGAAGCTGGCGGTCGATCAGCAGCTTCAGTCTGCCGGGAACATTGAAATAGTAAAGGCCAAACGACCATATCACAACATCCGCCCATAGATACTTCTGAAGAATCTCCTGCATGTCATCCTTCACGACACATTCACCGGGAGTTTTGTTCCAGCAGGAAAAACAGCCCAGACAGGTTTTAATATCTCTGTCTTTTACGATAATCTCCTCATACTCCGGCTGCCCATTTCCTGAAAGTCCTTTTACAAACGCCTGAGAAAGCTTGTAGGTGTTGCTTCTCTTGCCCCTGGGGCTGCCATTAATCAACAGTATTTTCATTTTTCAATTCCTCCAATTTTTTCATGCAATTTTCAACCCATTTCATATACATCTGCGCGTACATCGCTCCGAACTCCACCGTCATGCCCCAGTAGATTGATTTCGAAGGATCGTCTACCCTATTTTTGTATCCCTCAACGTTTGGCGGTGAATTCTTCATAAGCAAAGCGAAATTTATACAGTCATCATACAGCTTTCTGAAATATTCAATATTTTCATCCAGGCTTCGCTCACCCCGAAAAAAGATTTTCATCAGCATCGGACTCCTCATTCTAAATTCAGCGGTATCATCCGTCAGCCATTTGTTTAATTCCTTTCTTCCGCTCTCAGTGATCGTGAACACCTTTTTGTCGGGCTTCCCCGTCTGATTTACGGTTTCGTCGGTCGCCCAGCCATTTGCTTTGAGCGTCTGGAGTTCCCTATAAATCTGGCTGGTCTGCGCATTCCAAAAGTAGCTCAGTGAATCCTTAAAAGTTCTTGTTATGTCATATCCCGTCATGCTGCCATAACTTAGCAGCCCGAGAATTCCGTGTTTCAGCATATCAACCTCCTACACTTTACATATTCCACTTGTTGAATATATTCTAATTTCACAAGTGGAATATGTCAATAGAAAAATTTAAATTTATGACCAAAAAAAGAACAGCCTATCCTGAAGATAAACTGTTCTGAATATAATTCTTTCCAATTGTATCAGATGTCGGGGGCATCCTCCATGAAATTTATATACAGAAAAACTCTGCCAGATACACCATCACGCAGGCTCCGATAGCTACCCGAAACAGATTTCCATCCACATAGGCCAGCACCACTGCCGTCACAAATCCCACCGCAGCTGACAGAGTACTTCCGGTGGCGGAAAGGATGGCCGGAAAGGTCATCACCGCCAGCGTCACATAAGGCACATAGTGCAAAAAAGAACGGATAAAGGGGCTTTTGATATCTCTGCGGATCAGCGTCATGGGCAAAGCCCTCACTGCATAAATGGCCAGCACAGCTGCCAGAAGGTACAGATAATAATGGTTATTCATGCTCCTTTCCCTCCTCTCCTTGCGTCTGTGCAATTGGTTTTACATACGCTGCAATTCCCGCGATGATCAGAGTCAATATAATGATCCGGAACCCTGATGATATTTCTTTCAAACCCGGAACAATGGAAAAAACGCAGCTGGCGGCCATCGAAAGAACCACAACACAGGCAATAACTTTGTCTTTCCTGGCAGGTGGAATGATCACCGCCAGAAACATTCCATAAAGCGCTACTCCCATGGCATTGCTAAGACGATCCGGTAAGATCGTTCCCAAAGCCACCCCCAGAAATGTCCCGATGGTCCATCCCGGGCAAGCCACCGTTACCATCCCATAGGAATAAAACGGGTTCAGTTTTTCCTCCACCAGAGAAGCAGCACCGAAAATTTCATCCGTAATACAATAGGACATAGCGAGGCGGTGCCCCATGCCCGTCTTGCTGTCCACTTTCTGGGAAAGCGCGCAGGACATCAAAAGATATCTGAGGTTCACGATCAAGGTCGTGATCACCATCTCCAGATAACCGGAACCCGCCGCGATCACCGTGATAGCCGCGTACTGACCGGCAGAGGCCAGCATCGTCATGGACATGATAGCTCCCTGCAGGGGTGTAATACCCGTATTTTTCATAGTAATGCCAAGGGTGAAAGACACAGCGAAGTACCCCATGGCAATGGGGATCCCATCTCGCAGACCTTTTAAATACCAGAACTTATTTCCTTTCTTCCCGGCAAATTTTTCTTCCATGATTTGCGTGTTTTCTTTCTTGTTAGCTGTGCTTTCCATGTCTGTCACTACGCTCCAAATTTGTTTTTCAATCTATCTTATATCATTTATGAGGAACAGACAATCATTTTTTCCCATTTTTCTTCCATATCTGCCACCAGCTTGAGCTGTGTACGGCATCGAAAGAGATTCTGCTCTTCATAATGAGTCGCATAGTAATGATCCCCTTCCAGATAATCCGTCAAAAAACGGACCCCGCATTCCAGAGTCATCAATTTCGCTCCCATGGGGAACATACGCCGCTCCATGTCCGTAAGGCTGGGACAAGCTTCTAGAAAACCCCGGGTATAGATATCGTACAATTCCAGACTCATTTCTACTTTGCTCAGATCTTTCTCATCTTCCCTGGCAGTAGCGGCTCCGAACCGGATGGAATCTCCGAAATCATACAGGCTCAGTCCGGGCATGACAGTGTCCAGATCGATAACACACAAGGCTTTTCTGGTTCTTGCATCCAACATCACATTATTCAGCTTTGTATCATTGTGCGTGACGCGCAAAGGGAGAAGACCCTGGCGCTGCAGGTCTATCAAAGCAGACGCCTGGTTTTCCCTGGCAAGGATAAAGTCAATTTCTCTTTTCACAGATCCGCTGCGATTACAGGGATCCAGTGCAAGCGCTTCATGGAAAATGCGGTAACGGTCCACTGTGTCATGAAAATTTTTGATGGTTTCATGCAATGTTTCCGCCGGAAAATCCGCCAACTGATTCTGAAAATTGCCAAATGCCAGTGCGCTCTGATAAAAGTCTTCTTTCGTCTCCGGGCTTTGCAGACAGATTGCATCCTCCACAAAGTCAAACGCACGCCAGCAATCCCCGCCCTGCATTTGAACATAAGCAGCGCCCCGGGTGGTTGGAATCAGTTTCAATACCCCTCTCGGATCTTGCGTTTTCTTCAATAGAAACGCAGTCACAGCAGAAATATTTTCCATCAATGCGGCGACATCAGGGAAAACACTTCGGTTGATCTTCTGCAGTATATACCTGTGTCCGCTGCTGCTTACAGCCAGATAGGTTCCATTGATGTGCCCCTCCCCGTATGGTCTGCAGCTGATAACAGGGCAGTCAAAGCAAAATTGAGCAACTACTTCTTCCAAACTGCTATTCATCCAAGGTTCCTCCTTATATCCCACCGCCTTATCCCTTAACGCCTCCGGAGGTCAGTCCGGCTGTGAGATGTTTCTCGATAGCCATGAACAGGATCACCACCGGAATGGTAGCCAGCAGCGAGGCTGCAAACAGATACTGCCACTCAATCATATTAAAAGAAGAAAACTGTGTAATACCCACTGTGATCGGGCGGTTCGACGCCGTAGAGATCAGGACAGTAGAGATCGTATACTCATTCCAGGCATTGATAAAGACAAAGATCAATGTCGTCACAATACCGGGAGCCGCCATGGGCAGCAGGACACGCAATAGGGATCCTACCGTAGTGCACCCATCGATCTTAGCTGCCTGTTCCATCTCCGGAGAAATGGATACAAAGGTTCCCCGCAGCAGCCACACAGCAAATGCCTGGTTAAAGGCGGCATTAACAAAGATGAGTCCGGGAATGGTGTCGTTTAGATGCAGTATATTCATCAGCTGAGAGATACCGATCAGTAATACCACCGGGGAAAACATCTGGCTCATGATGACAAATCCCAGAAATACTTTCTTCCCTTTGAAGTTCATGCGTGCCATTGCGTAAGCGGCGGGAATTCCGCAAAGCATGGCCAGCACCGTCGCCCCTCCGGCGATCATAACAGAATTCAGCAGATAGCGCGGAACCCCTCTGCTGACAATATCCTTCAGATTACTCCAGATCCATTCCGTAGGCAGCATATGCAGGAAATACATATCCAGGGTCTCCGCATTGGAACGGAACGCAGTGATCAGCATGACATAATACGGATATAAAGTAATAACGCATACCACGATCACAAAGGCATACAGCATCCCCTTCAGCATCGTATTTTTTATTGTGCCGTTACGAAGCTGAACGGCGGCAATAATAGAAAGCAGAAAGCAGAAAAGCAGCACCCAGACCAGAGCAGAATGATCTGCATTCAGATTTTTCAATGCCGCCTCGATGTTATCCCCCATTCTCCCTCCAAACAGGAAATCATCCATCTTCGCAAACCACTCTTCTTTTCCATCCGTGATCAGATCCTGATAGTAGAGGCTGGTCTTTCTCCAAAAAGCGTAATTATTCATCAGCACAAACACCGGCGTCAGGATCAGATCAGCCAACAGGAATAACCCTGCCGCGCTCCGCAGCATCCTTGTTCTTCCCGGCAGAAATTTGTACTCCGTGTTCATCGTCCCGATGGATCCGAAGACGGTACAAAGCACGGCCAATACCATGCAGCAAGCCATGATCCGCAGCACATGTCCGGAGGGAAGGTCTGATCCCAAAAAAGACCACACCGTTTTGTGAAACGACTGATCGATGGTAAAAGTGATCAGGGAAGTCTTTTCTCCCTTTGAGTTCGTGCGCTCTGTCACCGCCTCGTTAATCTGTGCTTCGAATCCCTGCTCACGGTATTGCTGCGCCACCTCCTCCACTTCTTCCAGGGTCTGCGCGTATTTCTCGTCTCCCACAAACGTGTTGGATGATTTTTTCGTGTAAACACTCGCCTGGAACGTATATAGGGGAGCGCACATCAGCACACAGGCAAGCGCCAGGCCAATAAGCAGAATGATCAGAGCAGTGCGGTTTTGTTTTGTGGTTTCCGTCTTCTTCACCGTTCCTCCTCCTTTCTCATTACAGCAAGCATATATACCCCTGCACAGACGCATAAAATTACAAATCCGATGACCGACAACGCAATGGCGGGACCCTTCTTCCTGTCATAGAAACTGAGCATATACAGGTAAGTGATCATGGTATCCGTCTTGTTGGCCGGTGCTCCCTTTGTCATTGTGTATACGATCGGGAAGGAATTAAATACATAAATAATATTCAGCACCGTACTGACGGAGAGGGACGGCTTCACCAGCGGAAGGGTTATAGAAAAAAGTTTCTTCCAGAAACCAGCTCCGTCTACGGTTGCCGATTCATATAAAGCCTCGTCTATAGACTGCAATCCGGAAAGTACGCAGAATGTCACAAAAGGAACCGTGACAAAAATGCCGCAGGCACATTCCCATACAAATTCAATCTGGTAAGAAGAACGCCAGTTAATAGCCTCCTTGATGATGCCCAGATTCAGAAGCACATTATTAAGATTTCCATACTCGTACTTTATAATGTAATTCCACACGGAAGCCTGGATTACCAGGGAAGTAGCCCAGGGAAAGATCATGATTGAGCGGGCGATTTTGCGGCCGGCAAATTTCTGATTGAATACCAGTGCGATAATAAAGCCCAGCAACGTGGAAAGTCCGACAACTGACAACACCCACCACAGCGTATTTTGCATCACCGTCTTAAAAGCCGGCAGATTTACTGCGTCAATATAGTTCTGAAAACCATTGAAGCCTCCCACCACACCAGCCTTTGAAATCTCGCTGAATGACAGCCTGAAAACGATAATAATGGGAAACACAACAAAAACCGAGATCAGCAGTACACTGGGCAGAAGCCATATATACGGCTCCCATTTTCGTTTGCCTTTCACTGTGTTCACTGCACCTACCTCCTTATAAAAGGGGCTGTCACATTAAGCAGATCTGCTTAGCGCGACAGCCCTAATAAAATTCATCATTTGACAGCCATGATCAGCATCAATCTGTCAATCAGCCGACAAGATCTGCCTGAAGCGCATCCAGTTCATCCTGAATGTCAGCACCGGTCAATGCATTCTGTTCCGCAGCGATAACGCCCTGTTTTACCTGATCCCATTCAGCCTTTGCCGTGGGATAGAACTGGCAGCCAGCCAGAACATCCAGCCATGCCTCAAAGGACGGATCCGCCGCAACCAGTGCCTCAACAGCGGAGTTTACTGCCGGCAGGAAGCCTTCCATGCTTACCCAGCCAACATAGTTTTCCGGATCATAGAAGAATTTCAGGAATTTTCCGATTGCCTCGTTGCGGGCATCCTGATCCCCGGCAGTATCATCTTTAAATGCCATCACACGATCCATAACGCCAACAGAGGAAGATGCTTTTCCGTCATTTGCCGGAATATTAACCGTAACCATATTGATATCGCCGCCCTTATCAGCCACATAAGTAGGAAGCTGGTTCGGAGCGATAACCATAGCCAGTTTGCCTGCCGCAAACATATCCTGCAGGTCATAACGGGTCTGAGTTGCCGGATTCGGATTCGTATATCCATTGTCGATCAGACTCAGAGCAAAGTTGATCGCTTCTACGTTCTCGTCAGAATTCACAGCCCACTCACCGTTCTCGTCAACGAAGCCGCCGCCGTTGCCCCATACATAGTAAGCAAATGCCGCCTGGCCTTCATCCGTGGTCATATCAATGCCCCAGGGATAAACTTCGCCGTCATAGTAATCGATGATCGCCTGGCAGGCATCCTCAAGTTCTGCCCATGTGGTGGGATAATCAATGCCAACCTCTTCAAAAATATCTACGTTGCAGAACAGCGCACGCGCGGAAGCCAGATCCGGAACCGCCCATACAGTGTCATCGATCACAGACTGTTCAATGAAGGAGGGGAAGAAATCTTCAAAAAGGTCTTCCGGGCAGTAATCTGATACCGGAAGCAGCAGACCTTCATTGGCATAGTTCGCAAACACGTCAATGTTCAGAATATCCGGAGCGTTGTTATTGGCTATTCTGGTGTCTACCTCAGTATACACATCATTCCATGATACCACATCCAGATTCAGTTTGATGCCGGGGTTCTCTGCTTCAAACTTCTCCACGAAGTTGGAGCCGTCCATGCCGGTGCCCAGGAACCAGTCGTTGGTGTTGGGTCCATACTGGCAGATAATAACGTCAAGGGTGATATCCCCTGCCTCCTCTGCGTTCGCAGTTACTGCAGCGCCCGTTACCATGGAAAGAGCCATGGAAAGAGAAAGTAAACTTGTTATGATTTTTTTCATGTATTTCCTCTCCTTTTCACATTATTTTTGTCACTAACTGACAAAACAATTATAGGCTCAATATGCTTATTTGTCAACTTATCCGCATATTTTTCTTATTTTTTATGCATTTTTACCAAGGTCTTAACATGTGTATCTTTTCCGCAGCACCAATACTGCCACAATCAGTGCCAGTGCCGCCAGCAGTACATAGTCTTTAAGCGGAGCGGAATCCCCTGTTGCCGGAACATCAGCGGAGGCCGTTACCTGGTCGGTAACACTGTCTGAAGCCAAAATTTTCTTGCCTTCCGAAGTCTTACCGGTGGCTTTAGCAGTATTAGTCACACTTCCAGCCTTGGTCTCCTGAGCCACAACAATATGGGTGGTCTCATATTCCTTACTCTCACCCGGAAGCAGTTTCTTAATCGTCCATGAATCTCCGGTCAGCGGGTCTTCCACACGAATGTTTGAAATGGTCTGATTACCATTATTGAGGACAACAATCGTGTAAGTAATTTTCTGTCCTTCCTGGACTGCCCCCACAGCATCAGAAGTTTTTCTGACATACAAACTTGCCATTGTCCTGGCCATAGGAGCTTTTACCGCACCTGATATCACTCCCAGTCCATCGGGATTCTCCGGATCTGTGGTTTTACCTGTGGCCGTAGCAATGTTTCTCACCTCTCCAGCCGCAATGTCGCTCTCAGTCACGGTATAACTGTCCTCCAGCGCGCTGCTGGTCTCTCCCGGTCTTAGCGTGCCGACATTCCAGTTGTTCCCGGTCAGTTCATCCGTCACAACAATATCCGTTACTGTTATATTCCCGTCATTGGTTACCGTAATTTGGTACCGGATCGTCTCCCCCAACCCATAGGTTTTTCCTTTAGCCGGGGTGCTGACAATAGTCTTGTGAACTGTAAGGTGACTACGTGGATTTTCTGTGGGATCCTCCGTACTTGCCGGATCTACAGAAACATCCTCTGCCTTGGCTGTGGCAACATTCACAACTTTTCCCGCCAGAATATCTGCCTCCGTTACGGTATAATTTGTCTCAAAAGTCTTTGTTTCTCCAGCTTCAAGTTTCTCAATCAAGAAAGAATCGCCGGTCAGGGTATCACTGATCACAACATTATTGACAGCCACTGTTCCCTCACTGACAATCGTAATCTTATAACGGATATCCTCTCCAAATACGTAGGATGTCCCGTTAGCCGGAGTGCTGATGGTTTCTTTCCTTAGAACTACTTTCTTCCACTGGGCAGTCAACACAGTATCCTTTAATCCCATGGTAAAGACTTTTTCATTCAAAGTAGATTCACTGTCTATCGGAGTAAGCGTCCACCCTGCAAAAATATATCCCTCCCAGATAGGATCCGGAATTTCCTTTGTCTCCTGATACTCCATAATATATTCCGTGGGTTTTTCGTACCCTTCCCAGGTTCCGCCATTGGGATCGACAGTGAGCTTATAGTTGTTAATCGCCCAAACCGCGTAAAGGTGATTCTCTGAGAAGTTATCAATACCAGCTTCTTTTCCGGGCTGATAACTCACTTCTCCATCCGCAGTCTCACTCCATCCCTGGAAGGTGTAGCCTTTAAGGGCGAAACCAAAGTCCCTGGGAGATGCCACATTTATACCCTTGTTATTTGCTCTGACAATGGTTGAGGCAAGATTCTCCTGTCCTGTCTCCTCCGGGTAATTGGAATGGTATGTTAATTCGGCATCTGTGGGCACTTCGTCATAAATTGCTGTAAAAATACATTTGTCATCGCTGTCTGCTTCAATGGCTACGGTGCTGCCCGCCTTGTATATTGATGAATTTCCGGTCATCTGCCAGCCGATAAAGCAGCAGCCATCTTCCACTTTTTCCGGTGCTCCTCTTAGAATGATTCCTGTTCCATCCAGATGCTTCTCAGGATCAGCATAAATTTTACTGCCATCCCCGAATTCTCCATGATCCTGCGCATCATATTCCACTTGAACACTGGCCATACTGACCCATCTTGCCTTTAGATGCACATTATCTATCAGCTTCGTATTCTCAAAATCAAAGGGTTTCCCTTCCTCTGCACCGTCTGCGTAAACCCATCGGTTGAAGACATACCCCACCCGATCGTTTAATTCTGGTATATCGTCAGCTGGGAACAGTTCATCCTTTGGTTCTTCATATTCCTTCACTTCTACGGTTCCGTCTTGGAACATACCGCCATTTGGGTCAAAAGTAACTGTTACCGTTCCGCTCTTTTTCCAGTGCGCCTCTCTGGTGGTATTTAAGTTCGGCATGATTTCATTTTCAAAAGTTCCGATCAACTTGCCGTTTCCATCTGTAACCTGAGTTCCATCTGTATCATACCACCCCAGGAAATCATATCCTTCCTTCTCCGGCACATGATAGTAAGCAGAAATGGGGGCTTCTACCTTTATATCCCGTTTCGTAAGTCCCTCATAATTTGCAACATATTCCGGACTTTCCTCAACATCTTTAAATACAAGATCAAATCTTCTGCGCTGATAGTACCAATTATAAATCTGGGCATACGTTGTGCCGTCAATCACCACATTCTGCTGATTGACTACCGGATAATCCTGCCCGTCAGGCATTAACGCACTTGGTTTCTCCGGTTTAGAAATCGATCCCAAAACAGTATATTTCGTCGTGTTAGAAGGACTATATGTTGTATTCTTTGCGTAAATTTTATCAGCTGTGCTATATAAATTGTAGACATTATCGTCCTCAACGCTTTCTACCCAATAAGAAAAACGCATATTTACCATTTCTCTGGAATAGATTGCAGAAAAGCTGCCTCCCTTTTCCATCTCCTCGATCCAGTAATAGGGAATGCTTGCTCTGGCAACGTTAGTATAGAACCCATAGTACAACCGATTAGGGCAGCTCCAACCATAGCAGATTACCTCAGGGTCAAGATTATCACCAAGAGGTTTCAGCACCGGCGTCCTGTCAGACACGCTTTCCCCTAATACAGCCTTAAACGAATAGGTGCCGTGTCCTTCATCATCGGCATATACATTCCCTTGTTCTGTCTTAATATAAAACTCCACCGTCCCGTCAGAGGATGTATAGTTATCCCACATCCACCGAAACTCGTAGCTTCTCAGCCTGAAATATACATTAACTTCTGTAGCCCCGTCTCCGGCCACTTCCTTCTCTGCTGACTTATAGAACTCATAATACTCTGGGACAGATATCCCGCCAGGCATATCCGTTTCCGCCACTTTAACTTTCGATCCCGTCAGCGCAGTGGCAGTACCTGCTCCATACCTTGACCACAGCGCTTTGCTCTCATCAAAGCTCCCGTCCTCGTCCAGCGCGTCGTGGGTGCCGGTGGTTCCTTTACTCAGGATCTCTGTCCAGTAAACTACATTGTATGTTACTTCCTGTGCCTCCCACTGAGCATAGACTGTTGTGTTTTTCGTTAATTCTTTACCAAATTCAAAATCATCTCCGGAGCCGTCCACTGCAGTATTCCATCCCAGGAATGCATATCCGATCCTTTTAGGATCTTCCGGTTTCACTGTTTCCTCTCCCGGATAGAGATATTGGGGAGAAGTATAGGATGCTCTGTTCACACTGGTGTCATTTGCATCAAACAAAAGGCTATGTCCATCCTCAATCACCGGATACAGATCCGTTGTGCCTGCTGAAGAAATCATCAAATCTTCCGCAAGTTTTTTCCGATCTGCTGCATCCTGTTTTGACAAAGCCCATCCGGTACACATTTTATCCGCGCCCGCGTCTACTTTCACCGTTCTCTTAACAATTTCATCAAGAGACACTTTTGTATTGCCCTGGATATATTCCCCCGAAATGGTATCCACGATCACATCGTCCCAAATAGTATCATGAAAGGCAACCGTGTACAGAAGACCATATCTGGCAAACACATGAACTACCGTATCTTTGTTTGTATCCTCAACAACAACACTTCCTCCAAATCCTGTAAAATTCTCATATCCCTCCTCAGATTTTGTAAACCAGCCCAGGAAAGTCTGTCCCTCTTCCGGATCCGGAAGCTGCGGCTCCACCAAGGTATCTCCTGTTTTCACGATCTGCGTACTCAGAAGCTTTCCCTCTTCTTCATCATAAATCTTATAGGTAATGCGTTCCAATGCTGTTTCGTCATCGGAGGGATCTGTGCCAATGATTGCGTAAATACTGAACTCAGCCGCATTAAACTCGGCTCCGTCACCTGAGATGCCATTCACATCCGTCACTTGCTCTGCAGACATCCAGTCATTGACATGCACCACCATAAAACTGGAGCCCTCCACGGAAGTACCCGTGGTATTCAGGTTAACATGTACCAGGGATCTGTCTGCCGGCTCAATCTCCTCTCCCTCCCGGTTATAAAAAGAAATATCAACCGCTGCAGCATCTACCACTTTTCGCACCGTTATGGCCTGTGCAGCTTCCATAACTGTCTCCCTGGACGCAGCAGATACCACCATTGTGGTACCCTCCGGGAAAGCACCCTCTTGGGCAAAAGCGGAAACCTGAACTCCGTTTTCTGCCGTACTGCCAGCCGAAAATGCCGGCATAGAGAATCCTTCCGTTTCTTCAATTTCAGAATCTGTCTGTGCCGTACCGTTTTCTTCCGTGTCCTCCGATTTCTCTGTATCCTGCTCTGTTTCCGCCTGATTCCCGAGCTCTTCCTCTTGCTGCGGATCAACCCCCGCCAGTTCCGTCGACGTTTCTTCCTTTTCGCCCGTCACATCCGACTGGACAGTGGTCTCCGATTGTACCCCAAATGGTTCTGGGGCGCCGTTCTCCAAGTCCTCCTGGTAATCATAAGTTTCCTCCAGGTTACTCTGCAAATTCTCCGCAACAGTAAATTCCGTTTCCAAGCTGGGTTCTTCCGCGCCCACGGCCCCTGGAAAATTTCCAAGCACCATGAGCACCGCCAGCAAAAACGACACTGTGCGTTCCTTCCATGTTTTCTTCATAATATCCTCCTCTGGCTATCTCTGCATTTTATGCTACTATCATAGCTGCACTGACATCCTTTGCATCTGTCAGGAAGCTTTATATCTTCGCCATTATACTGTAGTTGTTCTGTGTTTACAAGATTATTTATCCTGAATTATTCACCGCACAGCGGTGAAGGTGGCTGAAAGCCACATGGCTACTGTAGTTACAAAGTTTTTTGCTTTCATCTGAAAAGTGAATAGAAAAA
>CADCMM010000001.1 GCA_902802515.1 uncultured Lachnospiraceae bacterium | reverse complement strand
GCGTTACATTTGCTCGGACATCGTTCGCGATAAAAGCGTTTGCTCCTCGTCCGAGCACGTAACTTGCAAAGCTCAGTCAGAAACCGATCGTTTTCATCAAACATTATTCCTTCACAAGCCGTACCGTAACGCTTTGGATTGCAGACAGTATGCTTGTACACAAAACGATCGTCGTGCGAGTGAACTCTTGCCAAAACCTTGCCGCCGCGAAAATGCTTACGGCTTAATCGCATTTGAGCGGCGTGCAGATAGGTTTGCAGCAAGAGGAACGAGATAGACGTGTTTTGAGTACAAGCATATTGTCTGCAATCCTCTGTAAGGTAGTGGGTGTTCCAAAAGGCATACAAATGAATATCGGAACTCCATTAGCCAGTATTTTGCAACAGCCCCTTGAGCAACACTACCATGGAAGCAGCGGATTCTCTATCTTCTGATCACGAAGCATCAGATTATTGACTGCCTCCCTGGGATTCTTGTTTTCAAAAAGGATCTGGTTCACCTGCTCAATGATGGGCAGTTCCACATCGTATTTTTGAGCCAGCCCCATGGCTGCTTTTGCAGAATAGACGCCCTCCACTACCATATTGACCTCTTTCATGGCCTGATCCGCCGTATATCCCTGACCAATAAGGATGCCGGCGCGACGGTTTCTGCTGTGCATGCTGGCACAGGTAACGATCAGATCACCGATACCGGTCAGCCCGCCGAAGGTTTCCGGACGGCCGCCCATCTTCACGCCCAATCGGGTGATTTCTGCTATACCGCGGGTAATCAACGCCGCCTTGGTATTGTCACCATATCCAAGACCATCCGCCATACCTGCCGCCAGAGCAATCACATTTTTCAGGGATCCTCCCAGTTCCATGCCCAGCATGTCCGGACTGATATAAACACGGAAAACCGGGCTCATAAATATATTTTGAAGGTACTTGGCTGTATCTTCCGTCTCAGCTCCTACCACACAGGTAGTGGGAAGACCTCTTCCTACCTCCTCCGCATGGCTTGGTCCTGACAGGATTGCCGCATTTGCCGCCGGTATCTCCTGGCGGATAACTTCTGTCATCGTGCTAAGCGAGGTTTCCTCCACTCCCTTTGCCACATCCACAATGATCTGCCCCGGCTGAATAAACGGGGCAATCTGCTTACAAGTACTTCTCACAAAAGCAGACGGCACAGCCATCACCAGCACATCTTTATCCCTCAGCGTCTGTTCCAGATCCCCCGTGATCGCAATTTCATCAGCCAGCACCACGCCCGGAAGCTTAGAGGTATGCATTCTATTCTCATTTAAGAGCTGCACCTCTTCCTGTATACAAGACCATATAGTAACCTGATGCCCATTATTATGAAGCAGAACAGCCAGAGCAGTTCCCCAGCTACCCGCTCCAATTACCCCAATTGACGCCATACGAATTCCTCCTAATTAAAATGCAGATTTAAATTTTCGGTTTCTTCTTGCTCAAATATGTCTTACGCTCCGTTCCGTTTCTCAGCCGCTTAATGTTCTCCCGGTGCTTCCAGAACGCCAACGCTGCCAGAAGAAACGCAATGATGTACATCTCATTCAGGTGAGCCTGTGACATTCCAAAATACCCTAACTGCCCCAGGATCGGGAGTTCTATCATAATTCCCACATACACCAGCAGGGAGCCCAAAGATACATAATGGGTAAGATACAAAGTCCCAAAAAAGGTAAGCAGACCCAGTATCGTCATCAATGGGTTCAGGGAAAATACCAGCCCTGCAGTGGCGGCAATTCCCTTTCCTCCCCGAAACCCCAGATAGAATGGAAAATTGTGTCCCAGTATCACGCCTGCCGCAGCATAGAAAGACAGCAATGGAAGCATATCCCTGTAGCTTCCTGCAAACAGCAGCCTCACCAGCACCACTGCCAACACACATTTCAGGCAGTCTCCGGCAAAAGTAAGCAGCCCGGCTTTCCTTCCCAAGGTCCGCATCATATTGGTGGTTCCCGCATTTCCGCTCCCATAATTTCTAATATCGATCCCATGCATTCTTCCTATTATATAGCTGGTCTGAAACAGGCCAAAGGCATATCCGATAGCCAGACAAAGCACTCTGATCATAACTCTAATTCTCCTTATCCTTTCTCTCCCGTATAATGAACTTCAGCGAAGTCCCGCGAAAACCAAAGGTATCGCGGATCTTATTTTCTATATATCTGGTATAAGAAAAATGCATCAGTTCTTTATCATTCACAAAAATTACAAACGTCGGCGGTTTGACGGCTACCTGAGTGATGTAATACAATTTGAGCCGCTTTCCCTTGTCCGACGGCGGCTGCTGCAATGCAACTGCCTCTGTCATAATTTCGTTGAGCACGCCGGTTCCCACCCGCATGCTCTGATTTGCCATCACCATGTCAATGCATTCGAATAGTTTTGGCAGCCGCTGTCCGGTCTGAGCAGAGATAAACAGGATCTCTGCGTATGCCATAAAGGAGAGGACCTCCCGCACTTTATTTGTAAATCTGTAGATGGTCTTGTCATCTTTTTCAATCGCATCCCACTTATTTACCGCAATAATAATACCCTTTCCTCTGTCATGGGCAATCCCGGCAATTTTAGCATCCTGCTCTGTCACGCCCTCCGTGGCGTCGATCATGAGTACCACCACATCAGCCCGCTCCACCGCCGTCACCGAACGAATGATACTGTACCGTTCCAGTTCCTCTTTTACCTTACTTTTTCTGCGCAAGCCCGCAGTATCAATAAAGATATATTCTCTGTCATTCCAGGTCACAGCGGCGTCCACCGCGTCTCTGGTGGTTCCTGCGATATCGGAAACGATCATTCGCTGTTCTCCCAGAAGTTTATTCACCAGAGAGGATTTCCCCACATTCGGCTTCCCCACAATGGCGATCCTGGGACGCTCATTCTCGTCTTCTTCGGTTTGTTCCAGTTCCAGATGTTTCATAACCTCATCCAGCAGATCGCCAATGCCGGTGCGGTTGGCCGCCGAAAAAGGCACAGGATCACCGATGCCCAGATTATAAAACTCATAGACCTCGGCCATGTCGCGGCTGGGACTGTCCACCTTGTTTACCGCAAGTACCACCGGTTTATGTGAGCGTCGCAGCATGTCAGCCACCTTAGAATCGGAATCCACCAATCCCTGCTTCAGATCCGTCATAAAAATAATGACATCAGCAGTATCTATGGCGATCTGTGCCTGCTCCCGCATCTGGGAGAGGATCACATCATTGCTGTCCGGCTCGATCCCGCCGGTATCGATCAGCGTAAAACTCACATTCAGCCATTCCACATCCGCATAGATGCGGTCTCTGGTCACTCCGGGAGTATCTTTGATGATCGATATATTTTCTCCTGCCAGGGCGTTAAACAAAGTGGATTTGCCCACATTCGGCCTGCCCACGATGGCAACGATCGGCTTGCTCATTCCATACCTCCTATTTGTATTGCCTTATCACATTCTCAACAAAACTCTGTCCGCTTGATTCTACAATACGGATGGGAATTTGTAAAGTTTTTTCCAGTTCTTCCACTGTCACATCATCCAGAAAAACATTTTCCCCGCTTCGCAGCATATTGCAGGGTAAAAGCAGGCATTCACCCAGCTCTTTTCCTGCCAGCTGTGCCTTTAGATCCTGTCCTGTGATCAATCCAGCCACCGTAATACGCTCTCCGAAGAAATCGTTTCTGATTTCGTATACATAAGCCATCAGATTAGGATACTTTTCCTGTACTTTCCCAATCAATTGCTTAATATAAGGATAAGCCAGCTGTCCGGTAGCGATAGAAAGACGGCGTTCCCCATCATCACCCTTCAGGCCATCCAGGTATTCCTGCACTTCTTCCTGAAGGAGCCGCACCATCCCCACTCCGTTCTCCAGCTGAAGATAACCATCATAGCTCTCCGCCTCCGGCATATCCTGCTCCGCCAAAATGTACCATTCATCTCCTGCATGTACCAGATGGGTGCCATATTTTGTCCAGAAATAGTCCTGCCATCGTTCAATCTGCTTCAGCACCCTCTGAGCATCCTCTTTTGTAAATGGCTCCAATGGATATAACCCCTCCCTGAATTTCGTCAGTCCCACCGGCACCACTGACACGCTTTTTAAATGGGGAATATATTTTCCCAGTTCCCGGATGGAGCGCTCCAGTTCCTCTCCATCGTTGATTCCTTTGCAAAGAACAATCTGGCCATTCATCTCTATACCTGCCTCAAAAAGGCGGTCTATCTTGGGAAACACGTCCCCCGCGAACCGATTGTTCAGCATCCTGCAGCGCAGCTTTGGATTCATAGTCTGAAAAGAAATATTAATGGGTTCCAGATGATAGCGGATGATCCGGTCAATGTCGTGATCGCTCATGTTTGTCAGAGTCACATAATTCCCCTGCAAAAACGATAGTCTGGAATCGTCATCTTTGAAATAGAGAGTGTCCCTCATACCCTTAGGCATTTGATCAATGAAGCAGAAAATACATTTGTTCCGGCAGGAACGGTACTCATCCATGAGACTGTTCTCAAAGGTGATTCCAAGATCATCCTCATATTCTTTTTCAATCTCCAGTTCCCACTCCTCGCCGTCCGCCTTGCGCACTACGAGCTCCAGATACTCTTCGTTGATCAGGTAATGGTAATCAAAGATATCTTCCACCGGTTCACCGTTTACTGTGAGCAAAACATCTCCCGGCTCCAGTTCCAGTTCCTGAGCAATGCTTCCCGGCTCTATTGATTTTATTTTATGCTCCGATATTTTTCGTTTCATTTCTTTCTATTCCTATATCTGCTATTAACTGCAATCTACCTTATCACAGGTTGGAAAATTAAGCAACCCGCCACTTTTGTTCTCGAAGAAAGACAACAGATTGCGACAATTATCTTGACGCTTTCTGTTTTCCCGTGTTATAACTACAAATGGCAAAAGGAAATGCTATGGAGGTGCATAATGTCTGAACTTAAAATAACGGAACACGCAATGCCAGTTGGCCCCCTGAAAATCGCTGCCCTGGAGGGATGCCGGGAATTTGCCGGGATTGTAGATAAATATCTGGTAAATTTTCGTCACGAATCGCCTATGAACGCCGATACTTCTATTCCGCTCCCCGGATATCGAGAAGACAGCTATCTGCTTAATTGCAGCTGCCCGCGTTTTGGTACCGGTGAGGGAAAGGGTCAGATTATGGATTCTGTTCGCGGATGCGACCTGTTCATTCTGGCAGATGTTTGCAACTATAGTCTGACCTACACTGTATGTGGTCATGAAAACCACATGTCTCCGGATGACCATTATCAGGATTTAAAACGTATCATTTCTGCCGCAAACGGCAAAGCAAAGCGAATTACCGTCGTGATGCCATTCCTCTACGAAGGCCGGCAGCACAGACGTTCCAAACGCGAATCCCTGGACTGTTCCCTGGCACTGCAGGAATTGGCTGAGATGGGCGTAACCAACATTGTCACTTTTGACGCCCACGACCCGAGAGTACAGAATGCTATCCCGCTGCACGGTTTTGATTCTTTCATGCCTACCTATCAGTTCCTGAAGGCTCTGATCGAGACTGTACCGGATTTCCGTATCGACAGTGACCATCTGATGGCCATCAGCCCCGATGAGGGAGCAATGGACCGGGCCGTTTATTTCGCAAATATCCTGGGCATTGATATGGGTATGTTCTACAAGAGACGCGATTACTCCACCATCATAAATGGCAAAAATCCCATTGTCGCCCATGAGTTTTTGGGAGATTCTGTGGAAGGTAAGGACGTTCTGGTCATAGATGATATGATCTCCTCCGGCGGAAGTATGCTGGATGTGGCAAAGCAGCTGAAAGAGCGCAAAGCCAGACGTGTCTTTGTCTGTACCACATTTGGTCTGTTTACCGATGGTCTGGATAAGTTTGATGAATACTACGAGAAAGGTTATATCTACAAAGTAGTTACCACGAACCTGAATTACCGCACTCCGGAGCTGCTGAAGCGTCCCTACTACGCTGAAGCCGACATGACGAAGTATCTGGCCAGCATCATCGATCATCTGAATCATGATGTCTCTATCAGCAGTATCCAGTCACCGACAGAAAAGATTCAGGAACTGCTGGAAACACTGAAATAAACAATACTATTCAAAGGGTCGTCGCACCAAGCATTATATAGTACTTAGTGCCACAACCCTTTTATAAGTTTCAGCGCAGCATCACTACTGCCGCCAGGTTTCCCCGGTTTCCCCGGGACGCCCGGTGAGAGAATAGGAATTTGGGATTGCAGCAGGTGCAAAGATCCGGAAGGCTGATATGCTCCGGCAGAACACCTGCCATCAGGAAATTCTGTCGGCATGCTTCCCAAAGATTCAACTGAAACTTTCCATTTTGCTTTTCATAAAACAAGTCCGGCCATATCTTTCGATGGTAAACTTCACGAAACTGATCTATCACATCCTCACTCACTTCATAACAATCCTGACAGATAGAGGGTCCTATCGCTGTAATCACATCTTTCGCTTCTGTTCCGTATTCCCGTTTCATGACTTCCAGAGCGGCTTTCCCCATATTCGCCGCAGTTCCTCTCCAGCCGGAGTGAGCGCAGCCTATGGCACGATGCACCGGATCCGCAAGAAGCAGCGGAACACAGTCCGCATAAAACGTCATAAGCGGAATACCCGGCACGTTTGTCACCAGACCATCAATGTTATCATAATCCCCTGATCGGCAAAAGCCAATGCCGCAATCTTCCTCCGTCACCACTCTCACATTGGTGGTATGTGTCTGTCTGGAGCAGACAAGTCTCTCCGGCTCATAGCCAATGGCTTTCGCCAGGCGTCGGTAATTCTCTTCCACATTTTGACGGCTGCTCTCTCTGGAAAAACTCAGGTTCATCGTCCCCACATCGCCCTGACTCACTCCGCCCAGGCGGGTACTAAACCCATGGACGATTCCCGGAAGCTGCTCCAGTATCGGAAAAGTCAAATAAACCACACCCCCGCACTCATGGACGGTGATATGGTTCATTGGATCATTATTGGGTTTTCGGATAAGTTTGAATCGATCACTCATAAATTGCTATCCTTATTCAATGTAATAAAACGCGTTCTTCACCAATTCTACTTTTTGTCCCCTCACTGCTGCCACATCGAACCTGCAGGGCGTATCCATGTTCAAATGATGGATCATGAGATAGTACCGGGCTGCCTGGCAGATCCGTTTCTGTTTTCGGACATCTACCGCCTCCAGCGGATCTCCATTTCGTTCATCCGCGCGATACTTTACCTCCACAAACACCAGATATTCTCCATCTCTGGCTACAATATCAATCTCACTTCTCCTGCTGCGAAAATTGTATTCCAGGATAAGGTATCCCTGAGTTTCCAGATATGCGCCCGCCAGTTTTTCATGGCTTGCTCCTACTTCCCGTTTATTCAAGCGTATCGCTCCTCAAACAAAGTTTTTTATAAAGGTAGCTCTGTGAATTGGCGAGGGGCCGTATTTTTGGATCGCTGAAATATGTGCCGCAGAGCCGTATCCCTTATGGGCTGCAAAACCGTACTCCGGCATTAGATCGTCATACTCTCTCATCATCCGGTCCCTGGTCACCTTAGCAATTACACTGGCCGCCGCTATGGAAAGGCTCTTCGCATCGCCCTTTATGATAGGCACCTGCGGGATCGTCACCTGAGGTATCGTAACAGCGTCATTGAGCAGTATCTGCGGCATCACAGAAAGTTGTCCGATAGCCTCGCACATTGCTTCATAGGTTGCCTGCAAAATATTGATCTCATCAATCCTTCTCGGACCAATA
The DNA here is from genome assembly GCA_902802515.1 of uncultured Lachnospiraceae bacterium. Classification (GTDB taxonomy): domain Bacteria; phylum Bacillota; class Clostridia; order Lachnospirales; family Lachnospiraceae; genus Merdiplasma. Next base: position 66,458 of record CADCMM010000001.1, on the reverse strand, counting down.
ACACCTACCCCCACCGCGACGGCTTTCTCTTGTATCTCGTCATACAGCTCTTCCCGGCGTTTTTCAGAGAGCTGTTTGGAATCGTTCAAATACAAAATTTCACAATCTTCCGGCAAAATTACCGCGCCGGCTACTACCGGGCCGGCCAGAGGCCCCCGCCCCGCTTCATCAATGCCGCAGACATAACCAAGGTGCTGATATTTTCTCTCATACACCCTCATCTGCTCCAGGCGCTGCCGTTCTTTTTCCAGATTATCCAGCTGCTTTTTATATCGTTTGATCAATCCCAAAACACCAGCTCTGGGATCTTGCCCGTAAGTTTCAAATAATTCCGGCAATTTTTCCTTCGTGGCAATTTCAAATTCCTGTTTAATCTCTGAAATACTCTTCTGCATCTTTTGTCTGTCCTTCAAAAACAATACTGCTCTTCACAAAACTGTTGTCATACAGGCCCGAACTTGGATAACGGCCATGTTCTCATCCATGCCTTTCCGATAATGCTGCCCTTTTCCACATTTCCTATGCTGGGTTCCCGGCTGTCAGAGCTGTTGTTGCGATTATCCCCTAACACAAAATATTCATTTTCACCCAGAGTAATGGGTTCCGAAGCCAGACCGGCTTTCTCAATGTTTCCCCAGCCATAGTCATCCTCCTGCAGCTCGCCGTTGATATAGACCTGGCCTCCGATAATCTGCACCGTTTCTCCCGGCAATCCGATGATACGTTTAATATAGTACGTATCTTCCTGATAACGGAATGGAAAAACTACTATGTCATACCGCTCCGGATTGGAAAAACGATACGTCAGTTTATCCACGATCAGACTATCTCCATCCTCCAGAGTAGGGTACATGGAAGATCCGTTTACTGTGGTTCTCTGACCCACGAAATGTACCACAAAAAAGGTGATTAACAAAATGATCAATAAATATAACATCCAGCGGAATGCCGCGCCCAGCATACTCCGCTTCTTCTCTTCCCCTCGCGTCAAATACTCCACCGCTTTCTCTATTTTTCTGCGCTACTTCGTGTACAGATTGTCTTTTTATTTAGGGAAACGCTGATTAATAAGCGGCACCTTAGATGTATCAGGAATCTCCAGCGAGATCCTGCCCAGCCTTCCACAGCGGAAATCGTCTATCAGAAGCGCAGATGCCTTAGGCAGATCCAGTTCATTTCCCTTCAGGCGGCAAGATCGGTTCTGGGCAATGTCACGTAATACGTCCAGACTTTCTTTCGTTTCATCCGCCTGATACCGTTCTCTTAAGCATCCGGGATAATATTTCTTAAGATAATCGATCAGCCAGTGAGCCAATTCTTCTGAATTTAAAATTTCTTCCCGAATGGAGCCGATCAAAGCCAATTTCAGGCCTACCAGCTGATCCTCAAATTTTGGCCAGAGAATCCCCGGTGTGTCTAAAAGTTCTACATTCTTATTCAAACGTATCCACTGTTTTCCTTTTGTGACTCCCGGTTTGTTTCCCGTTTTTGCACAGGCTTTTCCTGCAAATGAATTGATGAAGGTAGATTTTCCCACATTGGGAATTCCTACCACCATCGCCCGGACCGGGCGGTTCAATATTCCACGTTTCCTGTCCCGCTCTATCTTTTCTTTGCACGCTTCCTGGATCATGGTCTGTATTGATTTCATACCGGCTCCGGTTCTGGAATCGATCTTTGCCACGAAATATCCAAATTGGCGGAAATATTCTGCCCAGGCATTGTTCTGACGATCATCCGCAAGATCAGACTTGTTCAGCAAGATGATTCTTGACTTGCTCTTTCCCAGTTCATCAATATCCGGATTTCTGCTGGACAGCGGAATACGGGCATCAAGCAGCTCGATCACCAGATCGATCAGCTTCATATCCTCCTGCATCATGCGCCGGGCCTTCGTCATATGACCCGGGTACCACTGATAATTCATACTTTACCTCTTATTATTTCGCCCAATCAGTTCACAAATCCTCTATGTTCGCTGGGACTTAGGATAAACCACACTTTGCCCTCGATCATGTCCGATTTCACCAGCCCCACATCGGCAAACCGGCTGTCCTCGCTGTTGTTTCGATTATCCCCCAGCACAAAGTATTCTTTATCTCCCAGTTTTATGGGATCCGCCGCCATCCCCGGATTGATGATAGATGGGTAGTTCTTCTGTTCCAGAAAAACTTTTCCATCAATATAAATCATACCTTCAGTAATCTGGATGGTCTGACCGGGCAAGCCAATCACGCGCTTAATAATGGAACGGCTGCTCTCACTCCCATTCGGTCGAAAGGAAATGATATCCCCCGTCTCCGGTCCGCCAAGCTGATAAGCCAGCGTATTGATCAGTACAACATCTCCGCCCGATAAAGTAACATCCATGGACTGCCCTACATTCGTCCTGGCCTGACCGAAAAAATAGACCATCACATAAGCAAACATGATCACAACCAAAATCTGAAATGTCCACCCAAGTACTACCCTTGGAATGGATTTCTTTTGTTTACGAAAAATACTCATATGGCTCCCTATATGAACGACGAGGGACAAAATACAATGTATTTGTCCCTCGCTGCATGAACTATTTCACTAACTCTTTTACCTTTGCGCTCTTACCGACACGATCTCTCAGGTAATTCAGCTTTGCTCGTCTTACCTTACCAAGACGAACGACCTCAACCTTCTCAATCGTCGGAGAATGCAGCGGCCAGGTCTTTTCTACGCCGATACCATTGGAATTTTTTCTAACAGTAAAGGTCTCTCTGTTGCTGCCGCCCTGTTTTTTCAAAACGACGCCCTCGAAAACCTGAATACGTTCACGGTTACCCTCTTTGATTTTTGCATACACCCGAACCGTATCACCTACGTTAAACTTCGGAGCATCTGCTTTCATCTGAGCAGCTTCAATGTTTTTAATAATTTCATTCATCGTGTTGTTCCTCCTTATACATTCGGATGTTCTTAATGCTTACCGCAACAGAGGACCATCTCTTTCATCACAACGCAAATTATTCTATCATGTTTCTATTTCAAATGCAAGTAAATTTTCAAGATATTTCCTGTCTTTGACGCTTAAGTTTGCCCGCTCCAAAAGATCCGGCCGACGTTCGAACGTCCGCCTGAGGGATTGTTCTCTTCTCCATTGCTCCACATTGCCATGGTGGCCCGACAATAAGACAGCCGGAACCTTTTTACCGCGCCATTCTTCGGGGCGGCTATACTGCGGATACTCCAACAGATTATCCTGAAAGCTCTCAAATTGAGCTGATTCTTCATTATTCAGAACTCCCGGAACCAACCTGGAGATCGCATCCATCATCACCATAGCCGGCAGTTCCCCGCCAGTGAGAACGTAATCCCCGACAGAAACATGATCTGTCACGATCTCTTCCAGTACCCGCTCATCGATTCCTTCATAATGGCCGCAGAGAAAAACCAGATCTTCTTCCTGCGCCAGTTCCTCTGCCAATGGCTGCCGGAATACCTGCCCCTGCGGATTCAGATAGATCACTCTTGGCTTTTTCCCAATCTTTTTCTCCAATGCCGCGTAAGCCGCGTAAACCGGCTCCGCCTGCATCACCATACCAGCTCCGCCTCCGTAAGGATAATCATCCACCCGGCCTTTACGTTTCTCTTCCGCATAGTCACGGATATTGACAGCCTCCAGAGAAATCAGCCCTTTCTCAATGGCCCTTCCAATGATGCTGGTGTTCATTCCCGCCAGGATCATTTCCGGAAACAGTGTCAGTACATGATAGTTCATAGCAGTCCCTCCAGCAGATGTACTTTCATGAAACCTTCTTCTATATTCACCTGCAGGATGCACTGACGGATAGCCGGAATCAGGATCTCCCGTTCTCCCTCTGTAACCACATAGACGTCATTAGCCCCGGTAGATAACACATCCGTCAAAGCCCCAAGTTTCTTTCCCTCATCATCTATCACAGAAAGGCCGATAAGATCGGCGATAAAATATTCATTTTCTTTCAGTTTCACCGCGTTTTCTCTTGTTACATAAAGATTTTTCCGGATATATTTTTCCACATCCTCAATGTGATTCAGACCCCGAAACTTCACAATAACAAACTGTTTGAAATAGCGAACCTTCTCTACTTCCAGTTCTATTTTCTCTTTTCCTGTATCCAGCCATACTTGTTTCAAACGGCTGTAACGTTTCGGATCGTCCGTAGTAGGAAACACCTTGACTTCCCCTTGAAGTCCATGAGTACTTGTGATAGCACCCACCTGTAAAAAATCATTCATGAATTGCTCTCCTGTTCGCGTAAACAACAAACCCGGCAGCCTCCAGAAGCGTATCCGTTCTGGTAACCGCCGGGATTCCAAACTGCTTACTGCAAAATATCCACGATCACTTTCCTGTCATCGCGGGATGCCGCAGCTTTTACAACGGAACGGATTGCCTGTGCGATCCTTCCCTGTTTTCCGATAACTTTACCCATATCTGTAGGTGCTACCTTCAATTCAATCAGAATCGATTTTCCGTTATCCTTTTCGGTAACTACTACTTCCTCCGGATTATCGACTAGAGACTTTGCAATTACTTCCACTAACTCTTTCATCTCTGCACACCTCTGTAACTGTATTTTTCACAGTTACCTGTTGAATTGTATTATTTTTCGATACCTGCTGCCTTAAAGAGCTTTCCGACAACCTCGGTCGGCTGAGCGCCGTTTGCAAGCCACTTCTTAGCCAGTTCCTCGTTGATCTTGAACTCGCTGGGATCCGTATTCGGATTGTAAGTACCGATTTCTTCGATACATTTACCATCTCTCGGAGATCTGGAATCAGCTACAACAATTCTATAGAAAGGAGCTTTCTTCTGTCCCATTCTTCTTAATCTGATCTTTACTGCCATCTTTTTCACCTCCTGTGTTCCTGTATTTACTACATAGATTTATATTAACAGCTCAGAACCATGTCAAAAATAGTTTGCATTGTTTCCGGGCAGTTATACAATGTTAAAACGGAAGTTTAAATCTTCCCATCTTGCCGCCTTTTCCGCTGAGCATGCCGCCGTACTGTTTCATCATCTTTCGGCTCTGCTCAAACTGCTTCACCAGCCGGTTTACTTCGCTGATATCCACGCAGGCGCCCTTTGCAATACGCTGTTTTCTGGATGGATTTAAAATGTCGGGATTAGCCCGTTCCGCCGGTGTCATAGAGAGGATGATCGCCTCGGTTCTGGCCATCAGTTTTTCATCCATCGCATCCTCGATCTGCTTTAGCTGACCACCCCCCATACCGGGCATCATACTCAGGATACTGGAGATGCCGCCCATTTTCTTCATCTGGTTCATACTCTCCAGATAATCATCGAAACCAAAGGACGCCCTCTTCAGCTTCTGCTCCATCTCTTTGGCCTTCTCTTCATCGATCTGCTCCTGGGCTTTTTCAATCAATGTCATCACATCGCCCATTCCCAGTATTCTGGAAGCCATGCGATCCGGATAAAATTGTTCCAGGTCGCTGAGTTTTTCTCCCATACCCACATACAGGATTGGTTTACCGCAGGTGGCCTTGATAGAAAGTGCTGCTCCGCCCCTGGAGTCACCGTCCAGTTTCGTCAGGATTACTCCGTCAATACCAATCTTTTCGTTGAACATCTCTGACACATTCACTGCGTCCTGACCGGTCATGGCATCTACCACCAGAATACACTGATCCACACTGACCGTCTCTTTGATTTCCTGCAGTTCCTGCATCATGTCTTCATCCACATGAAGCCGCCCCGCCGTATCCAGAAATACAACATTTAATCCGTGATCCTTCGCATACTCCACAGCAGCTTTGGCAATGTTGGCCGGTTTTTCCTTATCTCCCAGAGAAAAGACCTCCACGCCCTGCTTTTCACCATTGATCTGGAGCTGCCTTATCGCCGCCGGGCGATATACATCACAGGCCGCCAACAATGGTCTGCGTCCTTTGCTCTTCAACTTTCCGGCAAGTTTGGCCGTGGTCGTCGTCTTACCGGCACCCTGCAGTCCCATCATCATGATGACGGTCACTTCGCCGGCCGGTTTCAGGACCAGCTGCGTCGTCTCAGACCCCATCAGGGCTACCATCTCGTCATTGACGATCTTGATCACCATCTGAGCTGGATTAAGACCGTTCATCACATCCTGACCGATGGCTTTCTCCTGTACGGCTTTCATAAACTGCTTCACCACTTTGAAGCTGACATCCGCTTCCAGAAGAGCCATCTTAACTTCTTTCAACGCCGCCTTTACATCCGCCTCCGTCAGTCTGCCTTTTCCACGAAGGCTTTTAAATACATTCTGCAATTTTTCTGTTAAACTATCAAAAGCCATCGTCAAAGCTCCTCCAAAATCTCATCGGAAATCTGAATGATCGCCTGTATATCCGGCATCCGTTCTTCCCTTTCCGCCAGTTCCATCTCACGGCGCATGTCCCGGACTTTCCCCTGGATATCCAGAAACTTTTCCACCAGATGAAGTTTCGCCTCATATTCTTCTAACTGCCTGTTGCACCGCTTGATTAGGTCATGAATGCCTTGACGGCTCACACCCTGCTGAGCAGCAACTTCGCTGTAGGACATGTCATTGCATACCACATCCTCATAGATCCGCTGCTGGTGCTTCGTAAGCAGTTCTCCGTAGAAATCAAACAGCAATGTCTGCTGAACTATCTTCTCCATCTGTCATCACCTTGGATAGTGTACACGAAACCCAAAGGTATGTCAAGTACTTTTTGTTGACATGTTCGCCCCATTATTTCTAATATCGCGGCCAATTCTCATCTTCAAAGCTGTCCGGGTTTTCCATATAGGCATTGATCTCGGCTCCGATAAACCACAGATACATGCAGCTGTAAAGCCAAAGCATTAACACTACTAAGGTGACAAGCCCGCCGTAAATGACAGACATATTCTTCGCGTAACTTAAATAGATAGAAAAGAAATACGAAAAAATACACCACGACAGGGTAGCAAACACCGCGCCCGGGAACTGACTGACAAAGGTTTTTACCCGGTTAGGCAAAAATACATACAGCGCAGTAAAAATCAGCATTAGCAGACACAGGGCGATCAGTGTCTGCAGATAGATCAAAATATCCTGATATTTTTCGAGAAGGGGGAACAAACCGCTCAGGTAGGACTGAAACCGGAATCCAAACACCAATATCGCCGCTGCCAGGATAAACGCCACCACCATCAGCACTGTATAGGCCGATGCCCGGATACGAAGCAGAAAATAGTTTCTGTTCTCTTTTAGCCGGTGAATATTATTCAGTCCATTCATCAAGCCCAGAATTCCTTTGCCGGAAACCCAGAAAAGTGACACCGCCGCAAAGGACACCAGCGTAATTGAGCCATGATATACGTTTCCTACAATTTCCTGCACTCTGGACATAATATCCTCGTTCACGATTCTACCCAGCACTTCCATCACCATCTCCTGGGTGAGAGGAGTAAATTTCAGTAAGGTAAACATCAACATCAAAATAGGGATCGCACTCATGATGGTGTAAAAACTCGCCTGAGCTGCGTACACATCAATACGATCATATTTCATTTTCTTCATAAATTTCAATATAAGGTTAATCTGTTTCTTTCCCTTCAATGTTTTCTATCCTTTGCATGTTTTTGATCTGAAATTCCGGATAATAGGCTTCCAGTATTTCCTGCCATGTATTTCCCGCGAGAGCCATACATTTTGCTCCATTCTGAGACATCCCGTTTCCGTGTCCAAATCCTCCGCCTGTCAGAAGGAACACTGTATTCTCCAGATCATCTTCTTTCTTTTCCGTTTCATCATCCGCATACTCATCATCTATCACAAACCAGGCACTGGGAAGCAGATTCAGGGAGCTGCAATTACTCCCGTCCTGAAGCACAATGCTTTTGGTTGCCAGCGCTTGCCGTATCTCATACTCTCCATTCATGCGAACCGAACCGTCAGTTCCTTCAATCTGAAGTGCTGTAACCTGTCCGCTCTGGGTCCGCTCCAATATATTCAATTTCAGCACTTGGCCGGGAGGTTCCACATTCATTTCTTTTAGGTTACCACAGATTTTTTCTGAAGAAACCGATGCGTTCCAACGATACCAAGCTTCTTCCTTCTCCAGGTCATCCTCTCTGCCCTGACGCAAGAATTGGCTGAAGTTATCTTCATTGTCAAACAGATCTTCCCCCGTCGCACCGCAGGAAGTAGAATAATAGTAAATATCCGCCGGAGCATCTTCTTCCATCAGAATCATACCGGCAGTATCCTCCACCGCCTGCTTTGTCACTGCATCACTATGGATGTTATTATACACTTGATTTTCCATACTGTCATCTAAAATCGCACCGTAATATCTATCCGTATGCTCCTGCATCCGTTTCACAGCGTAGGTCCTGGCACAGACCGCCTGAGCTTTCAGCGCCTCCTCCGGAAAGGAAGCGGACATTTCACTGGATACCACCGCAGGAAGATATTCTTCCAATGAAAGTTCATTGATTACAAGATAGCCCTTCTCGGCTGAAGTGATTTTTAGGATTCCCCGATAGGATGGCTGCTCCTCGAAACGTTTTAAATTGCAGATAACCAGCTCACCAGAATCATCACAGGAACCGTATATAACTGCTTCGTCCAAGTTCTCTTCCGTCGCATCTCCTGAAACATCTCGTTTCTCTGTAATTACCCTGCCCGCCGGATAGACCTCCCTTTTCCCGTTTACTTCTCTGTAAAATTCTCCCGTCCCGGTTATTTTTAAACACTCATGAAAATCTCCCATAAAATCATCATTTTTTATTAACACGCCAATAATAGGTACGACATCCTCTGCTATCGTCTGCTGTTGTTTCCCGTAATCCACGGCATAATATCGCAGCATCACTGCGGCAATTATCACAGTGATCACACATGTCCAAAGTTTAATTTTCATATATCCCATCCTCTTTGAAGAATCGCTCTCTTCATACAGATTCAGTATATGAAAAGAGGACATGAATCATGCCCTCTCCTTAACCCCCAAAGTGCCGTTTCCTATATTTTGACTCCTAGCAAAGCTAGGTGGGTAACCGCAGCCGCTATCTCTGCCTTCCACTCTATGGAGGCATGGCATCAACAACAGCGATATAAGAATCCCATAAAAGTAAATGTAGGTTCAAAATAACAGGATTGTCGCACACCCCAGGTTGAATTATTAACTATAGTATACCCCAGTCTACGCGGATTTACAATAAAAAATTCTATGGAATCACTGATTAATTTCACATTTCCCTTTAAATATCATTTTCACGACAAAAGAGCTGCCGCATTGCGGCAGCTCTTCCTCATGCTTATCGTATTACGCCTTCGGGCCCGCAGCAACCAGTGCCTTACCAGCTTCGTTTCCTTCGTATTTTGCGAAGTTCTTCACGAATCTCTGTGCCAGATCCTGAGCCTTTACATCCCACTCAGAAGCATCTGCGTAGGTGTCACGCGGATCCAGAATACCGGTATCTACGCCCGGAAGTTCAGTCGGTACTTCAAAATCAAATACCGGGATCTTCTTGGTCGGAACCTTGTTTACATCACCGTTTAAGATAGCATCGATGATACCACGGGTATCCTTGATGGAGATACGTTTTCCGGTGCCGTTCCATCCAGTGTTAACCAGATATGCTTTAGCACCGCTCTTTTCCATCTTCTTAACCAGCTCTTCCGCGTATTTCGTCGGATGCAGCTCCAGGAAAGCCTGTCCGAAGCAAGCGGAGAAGGTCGGGGTCGGCTCAGTAATTCCACGCTCGGTACCAGCCAGTTTTGCTGTGAAACCGGACAGGAAGTAATACTTGGTCTGCTCCGGAGTCAGGATAGATACCGGCGGAAGTACGCCAAATGCATCTGCAGACAGGAAGATTACGTTCTGTGCATCCGGACCTGCGGAAACCGGGTTCACCTTCAGAACAATGTTCTCAATATGATCGATGGGATAAGATACGCGGGTATTCTCGGTTACGCTCTTGTCAGCGAAATCGACCTTGCCTTCGCCATCCAGAGTAACGTTCTCAAGCAGAGCGTCTCTTCTGATCGCATTGTAGATATCCGGCTCGGAATCTTTGTCCAGATTGATAACCTTTGCATAGCAGCCACCCTCAAAGTTGAACACGCCGTTGTCGTCCCAGCCGTGCTCGTCATCACCGATCAGAAGACGCTTCGGATCGGTGGACAGAGTGGTCTTACCAGTTCCGGAAAGGCCGAAGAAGATAGCTGTATTCTCACCTTTCATATCGGTGTTTGCGGAGCAGTGCATGGAAGCAATGCCTTTCAGCGGCAGGTAGTAGTTCATCATAGAGAACATACCCTTCTTCATCTCTCCGCCGTACCAGGTGTTGATGATTACCTGTTCGCGGCTGGTGATATTAAATGCTACACAAGTCTCGGAATTCAGACCCAGTTCTGCGTAATTATCAACTTTCGCTTTAGAAGCATTGTAGACTACGAAATCCGGTTCGAAAGTCTCCAGTTCCTCATCTGTCGGCTGAATGAACATATTCTTAATGAAGTGAGCCTGCCATGCTACCTCTACGATAAAACGAACTGCCATGCGGGTATCTTTGTTTGCACCGCAGAATGCATCTACTACAAACAGTCTCTTGTTAGAGAGCTCATTCTTTGCGATTTCTTTAACAACCTTCCAGGTATCCTCACTCATGGGATGATTGTCATTCTTGTACTCATCGGTGGTCCACCAAACGGTGTCCTTGGAATTCTCATCCAAAACGATGTATTTGTCTTTCGGGGAACGTCCGGTATAGATACCTGTCATAACGTTCACAGCGCCAAGTTCACTTACCTGGCCTTTCTCATAACCCTCCAGATCAGCCTTGGTCTCTTCCTCAAACAACAGTTCATAAGAAGGATTGTAGACGATCTCTGTCGTTCCGGTAATGCCATACTTGCTTAAATCAATCTTTGCCATCTTACTCTCGACCTCTTCCTTTCATAAATATATATGTTTTTATGATAACTGCCTGCGCATGCAGGTCTTACGATATCTGCTCAGGGAAGCTTATCTTCCCAACTTCCATTATCCTATTATACATAATAAATGAAGAAAATCAATAAAAATCGTCTAAAATTTCCCAAAGTTTTCGCTTACACCATGCTTCTTACATTTTCTAAGGAAACACTGATTACCAGTGTTTCCTTAGAACCTCCGGTGGATCGCAACGATTCCCTGGAATACTCCGCACAAAAGCGGAATAGAAAGTTTACTTTAATTTAATTAGTTTTTGCGCTCGATATATGATATAATTAACGGATAATATTTCCCATGACCCTTTCGTAAAAACAATATGTTTCATGAAAGAATAAATTTACAGGAGGTGCCTATGAGTAATTATATCTATTCAGAAATCACACCGGACATTTTAAAACTTGCCAGGCAGAGCGAGGCCGTCAGCCTTATCGATCCTGCATTATATCCGAAATACGACGTTAAACGCGGTCTGCGCGACCTGAACGGAAAAGGTGTTGTAGCAGGTCTCACAGAGATCTCTACCATCGTTGCGAAACAAAAGGTTGATGACCAGGAAATTCCCTGTGAGGGCCAGCTATACTATCGGGGGCAGAATGTCCGCACACTGGTTCAGGGATTTTCCAGCGAACAGCGCTTTGGTTTTGAAGAAATTGCTTATCTGCTGCTGTTTGGAAATCTGCCTGACAAAAAACAGTTAAAGTTATTTTCCGATATTCTTTCTGACTATCGCACAAAATTCCCGACTCATTTCGTCCGGGATATCATCATGAATGCTCCCAGTCAGGATATGATGAATGTGCTGGCCCGCAGCGTGCTGACCCTCTACTCCTTTGATGATCAGGCGGACGATATCTCCATTCCCAATGTACTGCGCCAGTGTCTTCAATTGATCAGCATGATGCCCCTGATCTCTGTTTACGGTTATCAGACTTATCAGCACTATTATAATGGAAAGAGTCTCTACATCCACACTCCTGAGCCGGAGCTTTCTTTCGCCGAAAATATTTTGCGTATTTTACGAGCCGATGGCCAATACACCGCGCTGGAGGCGCGCCTTCTGGATATTGCTCTGGTGCTTCATATGGAGCATGGCGGTGGTAACAATTCTACTTTTACCACTCATGTAGTCTCCTCCTCAGGAACAGATACTTACTCTGCCTTTGCCGCTTCTCTGGGTTCTCTGAAAGGTCCGAGACACGGCGGAGCAAACATCAAAGTTGTAAAGATGATGAATGACCTGAAGGAACATGTGACTGACTGGAAAGATGAAGACGCGGTCCGAAACTACCTTGGCGCCGTGCTAAATCGCGATGCGTTCGATCATTCCGGGTTGATCTACGGTATTGGACACGCCGTATACTCGTTATCCGATCCCCGTGCGCAAATACTGAAATCCTTCGTAGAACGGCTCTCAGCCGAGAAGGACCGAACCGATGAGTTTGAACTTTACTGTATGGTAGAGCGCCTTGCCCCGGAGATCATCTCAGGCAAGGCTAAAATGTACAAGGGTGTCAGCGCCAATGTAGACTTCTACAGCGGTTTCGTTTACAGCATGCTGAATCTCCCGCTGGAACTCTACACTCCTATCTTCGCCATTGCCCGTACCGTAGGATGGAGCGCTCACCGTATCGAAGAGCTGGCCAACAATGGAAAGATCATCCGCCCGGCATACCTGAGCATCGCCGAAAATCAGAAGTATGTGCCGTTAGACAAGCGATAGTCTAAGGAAACTCTGATGTAATGCAAGGAGCTGTCACATCAAATGATATTATGTATAAATATATCTTTTTGATGAACGCTCTCGCTGCCCGTCCTGCGTAATGGATACTAACCTGCCTGCTGCGCACAGGCTTGCAGCCAGGAAGTACCAACGCAAGACGAGGCTCTCAAAAAGATATATTTATACAACAAATCGTTTAATATGACAGCCCTCTCTATGTTTGCTGATTTCTTACCGTTACCAATATAGCTTCTCTGCTTTTCTGACACCCGCCACATACCAGATCAATGATCCAAAGAACAGTATGTACACGATCAGATAGACCACACTGTCTACTTTTCCAACGTAATCCTGATATAAGCCAAGACCTCCGCTGACTATGGCCATAATACCCAGCGCCAGGAGCCGAATGCTCATATATTGCTTATAGTTCTCAAAATCCCGACACTTTTTGGGATCTGTTTTCTGTGATATCAAAATTCCCTGTTTAATCTCTTTTTTTACCACCAGCAGGTAGTACGCATAAAAAATATAAATGCCGCAGGCCACAACAATGATGTCCATTATACTAAACATTGAATTCGTATCCATAGTACCCTCCCATTTCTGCCTTATCCTGTCGTTGCATGTAACCACAACATCATGATATCTTCAAAAATGTTTTCACAATTTCTTTCATCTGCTCAGTCTCCACTACCGTATCGTGCAGAACCGGCAAAGTACGAAGTTCTTCTACTGCGCGCGGCACATTCGTTCCTGACAGTTCGCTCAGCTGATCCACCAATTCAAAATCTGACAGTGCATCATATTTTGGATCAATGGCTCCCAGCACGCTTCTGGCAAATTTGTACGGGCTGGCGGTAGAGGCAATCACCGTTTTGATCTCATCCCCGGTCTCTTCCCGATACTTCCGGTAAACTCTGGATGCCACCGCTGTATGGGTGTCCAACACATAACCTGTCTTTTTATAAACCTCAGCAATCTCTGACGCAGTCTCTTCTTCTGATGCATAGTCACCATAGAAATCCGTTAATTTTGCTTTCATCTCTTCCGAAATCTCATATTTTCCGTCCGATGCCAGCGCCGCCATCAGCTGCGCATTCTTGGCTGAATCACGCTGAGCAATGAGATAGACCAAGCGTTCCAGATTGCTGGAAATAAGAATATCCATGGACGGAGAAGATGTCAGGATAAACTTCCGGTTTTTATCATAATTTCCGGTGCGGAAGAAATCTACCAGCACTTTGTTCTCATTGGACGCGCAGATCAGTTTTTCAATAGGCAATCCCATATTTTTCGCAAAATAAGCAGCCAGGATATTTCCAAAGTTTCCGGTGGGAACCACCACATTCATAGTTTCCCCTGCCTTCAGCTGGCCATCCGCCACCATCTTTCCATATGCGTACACATAATACACGATCTGCGGAACCAGACGTCCGATATTAATGGAGTTGGCGGAAGAAAACTGATAACCGGCCTGATCCATTTCCTGTTTTAACTCCTTGTCTCCGAAGATGCGTTTCACACCGCTCTGGGCGTCATCAAAATTTCCTTTGATTCCCACCACAAAAGTATTATCCCCTTTCTGGGTAACCATCTGACGTTCCTGGATGGGGCTTACACCGTTCTTGGGATAAAATACGATGATCTTGGTTCCCGGCACATCAGCAAAGCCAGCCAACGCGGCCTTTCCTGTATCACCGGAAGTGGCTGTAAGAATGACGATCTCGTTTTTTACGTGATTCTTCCTGGCTGATACGGTCAGCAAATGAGGAAGAATAGAGAGGGCCATATCTTTAAAGGCAATGGTTGCTCCATGGAATAATTCCAGATACCATGCTCCGTCTGCCTCTCTCAGCGGCGCAATAGCCGGAGTATCAAATTTTTCATCGTATGCCTTATCAATACAATGTTTCAGTTCCTCTTCGGTAAAATCGGTCAGGAACAATTTCATTACCTCATATGCCGTCTGCTGATACGACATGGAAGAGAGCTGTTCCAACTTTATATCCAGCGCGGGTATCCGATCGGGTATAAATAACCCTCCATCCTCAGCTAACCCCTGCAATACTGCCTGCGAGGCTGTCACGGCAACTTCACTGTTCCTGGTGCTTCTATAGAGCAATTCCATTCTGTAACCTCATCTTTCCTTTGTTTTCATCTGTGCCATGTCACTTAGAGTGGCAATGGCTCTTTCATCTTGTCCAAGTATAACATACATCGATATTTTTGCAAATAGAAAATAGCGGAAACTCTCCAGTCTGAAAAGTTCCCGCTTATTTTCACTCACAGTATTCCCGGAATGTATAATACTCATGTCCACCATATTCGAATAACCGTACCAGTGTTGAATCGAACCATTGTACATTCCCTGGATTCGCCGAATTTCGCGCAACGAAAAACAGCGCCCCCTGTGAATTGTCCTCACCCTGCAGGGCAAGCTCCACAGCTTCCACCGTGGAATTTGTGATGGTGCAGGAAGAAATTCTGCCATCCATCGTGGGTGAAAATTGTGCAGAGCCGTCGACTCTCTGCCATACTACGTCGTAGATCGTATCTGGGAAGTGCGAATCTTTTACCCGGTTCAAAACTACATTTGCAACCAGCAGTTTGCTGGGAATATCACCGCCGGTAGCCTCCGCTTCCACTATCTGAAGAAGCGTGTAATACTCATCATAAGGAATCTGATTTTCCACAACAGCCTGCAGCGCATCAGCCCCCAGCTCCCCGGCTTTCTGTACTTCTCCGGAAAACGCATTTCGGTATACCGCGTTCCGGCTCACACTTTTCGTTCCTACCAGTATCTCTTCATTCGCATTTGCCACATCTTTCGTCTGTCCTGCCCGGTAATACTCCTCCATACTGGCCACTCCATTGACAACGCCCATGAGCCCGGCCTGGAGTCTGTTCTCCCCCATGACAGATACATCGCTAACCGCATATACCACACCCCGTCCATCTGAAAAAAGCTCTGAAACAGAGAGGGAAAGAAAAGCAGTTAGCACAACGCCTGACAGAATCAACGCCAAATCACTTGCATGCCGCTTGAATCCTCGCTTTAGCAGCTTAGAGCATGCTTTCCATACGTTCACTAATAGATCCATAAACTCTCCTAACCGTTTACTTTTTTCTAATAGTATCTCCCCGTACTATAAATGGATTTCACGCGTTCCCCTTGAATTTATACTGCCTCTGCAACGTACCTGCATTATAAGAAATCTATTTCACACTGTCAATAGGTTTTTCATATTTTCGTAATATATTACATACCCCCTGTTTATTTGTTTATTGAATTTTAGAAAAGGGGCACAAATATTTGTGAATATTTGTGCCCCTTTTTGTGCATGTTGCGCACTGTAAAATTTAGTCTTTCGTCGTTTTTATTTCGTCATATTAATTGATTTTTCAAATTTTTTCGACATTTCTGCGTTTTTTCAGCATTTATTGACAACGTTCGACACGGCGTAATATTTTTGTAATATTTTGTCATAATCATTCATTAGTAGATTTTGCCATATTATTTACCGCTGTCAACAGAGCATCAATGGACGCGCGAATAATGTCCACATCAACACCGGCTCCCCAGAACAGGTCTCCATCCGATTTTCTGCGAATACCCACATAGGCAATCGCCCGGGAACTGGAGCTTTGTTCCAGAGCATGCTCCTCGTAAGTCACCAGATCATACTCTAAACGATAGTGTTTCTTCAGTGCATTGCTCACTGCATTCAGACGTCCATTACCGGACGCAATGATCACATTGGTCCTATCGCGATAGGTAGTCGTCACTTCCGCAATGATACCGTTGTGCTGTTTAAAATGCACCTCCGAAATATTGTAAGGTGAAACAACATTTTCAAAGGTTTCTTTAAACAGTCGGAAAATCTCATCCGGAAGGAGTTCTTTATGTCCAGTGTCGGAAGCTGATTTCGCAGCGTATCCCATAGCTTCTCTCATCTTCTTCGGAAGCTTCAATCCGTAATGCTGCTCCAGAATATAGCCTACCCCGCCCTTTCCGGACTGACTGTTAATGCGGATCACATCCGCATCGTAGCAGCGGCCGATATCAGTGGGATCAATGGGAAGATAAGGAACCGTCCACAGATCGCTCTTTTTATCTTCCCTATATTTCATGCCCTTTGCGATAGCATCCTGATGTGATCCGGAAAATGCCGCAAACACCAGCGCTCCGCTGTAGGGGCTTCTCTCATCCACTTTCATTCCGGTATACTGTTCATATTTTTCACATACATCGGGCATATTGCTAAAGTCAAGCTGGGGATCTACTCCCTGTGCGTACATATTCATAGCCAGGGTCACAATGTCCACATTGCCGGTGCGCTCCCCATTGCCGAACAGCGTACCTTCGATACGATCCGCTCCGGCCAGAAGTCCCAGTTCTGCATCTGAAACACCGCATCCCCGGTCATTGTGAGGATGAAGGGAAAGAATCACATTCTCCCTGTATTTCATATTTTCACTCATATACTCAATCTGACTGGCGTAAACATGCGGCATGGACATCTGAACCGTGCTGGGCAGGTTGATGATCGCTTTATGCTCCGCGGTAGGCTGCCACACATCAAGGACGGCATTGCAGACTTCCAGCGCGTATTCCGGCTCCGTACCGGTGAAACTCTCAGGGCTATATTCAAACTGATAATTTCCGCCGGTCTCTTCCGTCAGATCTTTCAACAGTTTTGCACCGTCCACCGCAATTTTGAGGATTTCTTCCTTAGATTTCGCGAATACCTGTTCTCTCTGTGCCAGGGAAGTGGAATTGTAAACGTGAACCACAGCTTTCTTCGCGCCTTTCAATGCCTCAAAAGTCTTTCTGATAATATGTTCCCTGGCTTGAGTTAACACCTGAATCGTCACATCATCCGGAATCATATCCCGTTCAATCAGCGCCCGCAGAAAATTATACTCTGTATCCGAGGCAGCTGGAAAGCCAACCTCGATCTCCTTAAAGCCGATCTTTACCAAAAGCTGAAAGAAGTCAAGTTTCTGTTCCAGCGTCATAGGAACCACCAGTGCCTGGTTTCCATCTCTCAGATCCACGCTGCACCAGATCGGTGCCTTCTCGATATACTCTTTTTTCACCCATTTGGTGGAAGATACCGGCGGCATAAAATACTGCCTGGTATATTTTCTGTGATTCATCATTTCTAATTCCTCCATTTTCTAAATTATCACTTCAGGAAAATCTCACCATTCGCATAATGCAAAAATTCCGCCTCATTATGGCATGTGCCACAAGAGACGGAAGATTATTGATCTTACGCGGTACCACTCCTGTTCGTGAAAAATCACGCGCTCTACGGATACGGGTGCGAAACCTTATATCCTGCCCGGATAACGGCCGGGAAACCGTCTGCGCCTACTATTCTATCGGAAGTTCGGGCAGCCGCTCAGAGGTCAGTTCTCAATGTCCCTTCTGCTGTCTCACATCAACCGACAGCTTTCTGAAACCCAAGACAAAGGTACTACTCCCCATCACTGCATTTTCCTGATAACGACTAGATAAACAATACCATTTACTTGTTAAAATGTCAAGAGGATCATTACTTCTTTCCCTCATGCATATACTGAACAAAACCTTGAAAAGAGAATTGTCTTGAACGAACACTATCCATTTGTCAACCCACCGCTCCCATATGCCTACAACACCTTAGAGCCTTTTATCGACGAAAAAACTATGGAGCTGCACCACAACCGGCATCTCCAAACTTATGTGGATAACCTGAACAGAATATTAAAAAACTACCCGGAGTATCATACCCTCTCTCTGGAAGGGCTATTATTCTACCTGGATTCTCTGCCCGAGGAGCTTCAGACCCCGGTTAAAAACAACGCTGGCGGCGTCTATAACCATATTTTTTTCTTTTCCAATATGAAAAATCCGGCAACACAAACACCGGCATTTCCCTGCAATTCTTATATCAATACTGTCTATGGAAGTTTCGATGCTTTTCTGAATGCTTTCCGAGCCGCAGCCCTCTCCGTATTCGGCTCGGGGTATGCATGGCTGGTGATGGACGTCTTCGGAAGACTAAAAATCATCACTACCGCTAATCAGGATACCCCGCTGTCCCTGCGACTGCAGCCAATACTGAATCTGGATGTCTGGGAACATGCCTACTACCTGAAACACTACAACAAGAGAGATGCATACATCACCGACTGGTTCCATGTCATTGACTGGGATAAGGTCAGCAGGAATTGCAGCAGTCCCTTCCCACTATATTAATGGGCGCAACTGCCCCCTTAAAGAAGCCGGTATCTGGAAAGGCAGGCCAGGATCTCCTGAACTCTTACCTTGGCTGCAGGCCCTGCCCCGTAGTTTTTAGGGGTCACAGAAAGAATACCGTCCTTTTCCAGTTTCTCCGCCGCTTCCATAGCCAGCACAGCCGCGCTCTTTTTCCCATTTGCCAGACGCCCAAGAATATACTGCATGATATATGCCAGCGCCGCTGTCTGGCTCTCATCTACGATCTGTTCCAGATAACGCAGATCAATCTCATCCCGGTCCAGGCTCAGGGTGTCCCAGCCATGTACCCGGACCTTTTCTATCGTTTTATTTCGAACCGGCTTCTTTATCCATATCTTTTGCTGCGCGCGGCATTCCGTGAGAGGAACCGTCAGCTGTTTCGCCTTTTCCGTCACATCCAGTGTTTTGTAACAATCCATCTGGAGAACAGTATCTGCCGCAGAAAGATAATCCCCGGAACTTCCCGCCACTAATACGGTTGAGATTCCCAGATCGCGGTAAAGGCTCCTTATTTTTCGGATAAAGGGAATGATCGGTTCCTTTTCATCAGAAACCAGCTGCGCCATCCTATCATCTCTTACCATGAAATTAGTAGCGGAAGTATCCTCATCAATCAGAAGAACCTTGCTGCCTGCAGCCAAAGCCTCCACCGTATTTGCCGACTGTGATGTGCTGCCGCTGGCATTCTCTGTAGAAAAACGGGTAGTATCAGCTTTTGTGGGCAGATGATTGATAAACATGGAAATATCTACTTCATGGATACACCTGCCCTCCTCAGCTCTAAGTTTAAAAGCACTTCGGTCAGTAATCACATACTCCCTTCCATCTCCGGCTATATGATTATACACACCACGCTCCAGCGCCTTTAAAAGAGTAGATTTTCCATGAAAACCGCCTCCGGCAATCACCGTGATCCCCTTACGGATCCCCATGCCGCGAAGGGTTCCTCTGTGAGGAAGCAGCAGCGTTATTGCCAGGCTGTCCGGGCTTTGAAAAGCCACTGCCTCACGCATCGGCCGCTGGGAAATGCCGCTCTCCCTGGGCAGAATCGCCCCGTCCGCCACAAACGCCACTAGTTCATGGCGCTCCAATTCCTCCCTGATAAACTGCTGATCGTCTGCCAGAGAAACCGTCTGTTCCAGTTCTGCCAGCATCGTTTTCTGTATATGGAAAGTCCGCTCAGCCACATTCGGGAGAAGTTCAAACAAAATTTGCATCAATTCCCCTGCCGCAATTGTCCGTCCATATGCGGGGAACCCCACCTCGATCCGCGCCTCGATCCAGTCCTCAGTGATTTTCATGGAGGAGCGCTCCAGGATCTCCTGTCCCGCGCGGCAGACTGTGACTATACCGCTCTTCCCAGAGCCTTTTCTGGTTCCATCCGATGCAGCCCGGATCGTCCGGGTCAATCTGCGCAAAAGATAATCTTCCACTGCAGTCCTGCGGTGTCTGTTCTGAAAAAATTCCGGGTTGATATTTCCCTTATTTCGATAGCAGATCCGCACTCTGGAGGGTGTCGCAAACGGGTCTCCCTGCACATGGTCAATGCACAGACGATATGTCCCGAAATTGTATTCTCCTTCCAATGTTTTGTATGCCTTATAGCCTTTGTGATCAATCTGGCGAAGCTGTGTTCTTAATTTTTCCATTTTCTTTCCTTTCTGCCAACCTTAATAAATCCCTTACGCAGCCCTGCGCATACTAAAGAAACCTTGTAAACATCATGTCTACAAGGTTTCATCCTGCCGGCGGTGGGACTTGAACCCACACGTGGTTGCCCACAACAGATTTTGAGTCTGCCTCGTCTGCCATTCCGACACGCCGGCTCACTTCGCTCTCACAAGCGAAGTTTATTCTAACACAAATCATTCAAAAAAGCAAGTTCAATTTTCATGCTTTCTGCAAACACTATTAGCCAAGGAAACGGTACGCCTCAAAACAATCCAAGGTGGCAAAGTAATCCTTCGGTGTTTCCGCGCGGCGAATCAACTGGGTAGTCCCGTCCTCCTTCAAAAGCACCTCCGCGGACTTCAATTTTCCATTATAATTATATCCCATAGAAAAGCCGTGGGCTCCGGTGTCATGAATCACCAACAGATCTCCCATCTCAATCTCCGGCAGCTTCCGGTCAATGGCAAACTTGTCGTTGTTTTCACACAGAGAGCCTGTAACATCATAAATATGGTCATGAGAAGCATCTTCTTTGCCCAGCACGGTAACATGGTGATACGCGCCGTACATAGCCGGACGCATCAGGTTCACCGCGCAGGCATCCACACCCACATACTCTTTATAAGTATGCTTTTCGTTGATAGCCTTGGTCACCAGACAACCATAAGGGCCCATCATAAATCTTCCCATTTCAGTATAGATCGAAATATCATCCATTCCGGCAGGTACCAAAACATCCTCATATACCTGGCGGACGCCCTCACCGATGACAAGGATATCGTTGGCTTCCTGGTCTGGACGGTAAGGAATTCCCACACCGCCGGAAAGATTGATAAATTTAATCTCTGCTCCTGTCTCGTTGCGGAGTTCTACCGCCAGTTCAAACAGAACTTTTGCCAGCTGGGGATAGTATTCATTCGTTACCGTATTGCTGGCCAGAAACGCATGGATACCAAATTCTTCCACACCTTTCTGTTTCATCATCCGAAACGCTTCCGCAATCTGCGTTCTCGTCATACCGTATTTCGCGTCTCCCGGATTATCCATAATGCCGTTACTCATCTGGAACACACCACCCGGGTTATAACGGCAGCTCATAACCTTAGGCAGTTTGCCCAAAGTTTTTTCTACAATCTCCACATGTGTGATATCATCCAGATTGATAATAGCTCCCAGTTCATCCGCTTTTTTAAACTCCTCCATCGGAGTATCATTGGAAGAAAACATAATATCCCGGCCTTTTACACCGACTGCCTCTGACAGCATCAGTTCTGTCATAGAGGAACAGTCACAGCCACAGCCATATTCCTGTAAAATTTTTATCAGAAACGGGTTGGGATTGGCTTTCACCGCAAAATATTCTTTAAAACCCTTATTCCATGCAAACGCAGTTTTCAGCCGCTCTGCATTTTCACGAATACCCTTCTCATCATACAGATGAAAAGGTGTCGGATACTTTTTCACGATTTCCTGTGCCTGCTGCAATGTCACAAATGGTTTTTTCATAACTCTCCTCCTGTGTGTACACTCACATGCTTTATCACGATAAAGCGCCCATAACACTATAATGCATGAAGGCGTTTCTGTCAACCTGATTTTTTCAGTGACATTTACTGAAACATGCTTTCCACGCGATGTTTGCCATCTGTCAGATGGTTATATTGGAGAATATTATAATCGTTGAGCAGCGTTCCGTAAACATTGTCTTCCTCCGTGTAAGTATGATACAGTCCTTCCTTATTTATGTAGGTTCCGGCACAGATTACCGGCAGTTCTTCCTTCAGGTTCAGTAGGAATTCCTGATAACAGGTCAATGGCATATCCAGGCGCTTCATCAGATAAGCTGCCAGATAATTCACACTGGTCAGTTCCATGGAATCATCTTTCTCAAGCCCCATATTATCCCAGATCACATAGGGCACCTCATAGGATCTCTGGTTTTCCTCAAGAGAATCCTCCTGATTATATCCGGTCAAACGCGCGATCACATTACTGACATAATCCGATGGGAGATGATCACCAAACATAATGATTACTGTGGGTTCCTCCACCTTTTCAAAATATTCAATAAGTTTTTTGAATGCGTCATCCGAAGCGCGGATCAGAGTCAGATAGTTTTGCGCCGCTCTCACACTAGTGGTTACCGAAGTGTAATCCGTCAGTTTGATCTGCGTTTCCACGTCAGGATCTTCCTTGGAATAAGCACTGTGATTCTGCATTGTCACCTCAAAAATAAACTTTTTCTCATCTTTCTGTTTATTTTCAAAGACCTCTATGATTTTTTCAAACGCGGACTGATCGCTAACATAACTTCGAATATAATACGGATCCTGAAAATCTGTAATATCAAGGAACTCTTCAAATCCCAGCTTGGGATAAACTGTATCCCGGTCCCATCCTGCCGCACGATAGGGATGAATTGCCGTCGTGGAATATCCCAGATTTTTCAGATAAGAAGTCAATGTCGGCACCTCGTCCTTAATATACTGCTGATATACCACACTTCCGGTGGGTAAAAATGCCATAGTATCGCCGCTTAGGAATTCGTACTCCGTGTTAGCGGTATTTCCACCCTTCACCGATACCATCAGATGACCACTGGTGTAATCCTCCATCAGAGAACGGAAAAATGGCATATAGTCTTCGTTTGTATTGAACTCGCCCAGCACGGAAAGATCAGAAAATGCTTCGTTCATTACTACGATAATGTTGGGCATTTTCGCCACATCCACCGAAGCGCTCTGTTCCTCATCTCTCCGTTCCAAAACTTCCTGCTGTATCTCTTCCACCTTTTTTACCGAATATCCATCCGGTTCCTTAATATTGATCAGGTACAAGTTTCCCAGGAAGGCCGCCATAAATCCGTTATTCCGATAACGTACTCCCGGAGTGAACAGCGTCTGATCCATTCCCAGCCAATCCTTCACCTCCTTTTTCTGGATTGCTCCCACAGAAGCGATGAGTAGAGCAAGAGTAAGTACAAAGGCAGGGATCCGAAGTGCCAGTTTTTTCGGACGCAGCGTATTCTTGCGAGCCGTCAGGATCAAAAACACAAAACCAAAGGTGACAAACAAAAGCCTCCAGCTGATGGTGTAGGTATAATTATCCGCTACCGACGCCGCCGTTCCCAAGGAAAGCAGATCCCAGGGAACAATAGGGGCGGATCGGAATTCTATCACAAAATAGTTTGCGATGCCAATGACCATAATCAGCACCGAGGGTATCGTATAGCCCATTGAAAAGCTACCAAGTAAAAAGGACAGCATCAGGTAAAACAGATAGAAAAATATACAGTTCACCAGCAGCATCATCGGATACATTCTCCAGGGATCACAGGTGTAAAACTGAAGACAATACATAGACAGAAACGGGATAACTGCCGCTGTCAGCACGCTGAATACTTTTCCAGATTTTCGTTTTAGCAACATGTAAACTCCCGCCAGCAAAGAGAGCAAGAGGCCAAGAGGCAGATCAAACCAGGCTCCTCTCTCCGCAATAAAAGCAAGCGCTGTGAGTATCAGCAGAACCACCGTAAGTATTCCTGTCATAATTTTACTTTTTTTATCTTTTTTCCACATAGTTTTCTTCCTTTGTTTCTTTATTGTTTGCGAATATGTTCATGACTGAACAAATGATCCTGGCAATACTCATAGTTTCCATCACACTTTGAGCAGTACCGAAATTCCAGATGATCTCCATCCAGCTCAGTCCGTCCGCATATCGCGCACTTATGTCTTGGCCCACTTTTGGGCGCTGCGGATCTGACCGTTCGTCTGAATTCCTGTTTTCGGTGGATTTCTTTCGGCGAAACCCTTCTGAAACTCCGAGTCATCAGGAAATAAATCACAAAATTCATTAAAGATGCCATAATGGCAGCTTTCCCTACCCATCCTACATTGAGGAACTCATAAATAATGAAGAAAGCATACAAAAAGCCCATCCACTTCATTTTGATGGGGATGACAAACATAAAAAGCACTTCCACATCCGGATAAGTCAGGGCAAAAGCCAGAAAAATGGACATATTAATGTAATATGTGCTGAACAGCGGTCCGAATTGTTTCCCTGCTCCTAACACGAAATACAAAACCAGCGATCCCAAAACGGTAAAGAGGATCCCCCCGAAAATATAAACATTAAATCGGAATGCTCCCCAGGCTTGCTCCAACGTCCTTCCTATGGAGTAATAAAAATACAGCATAATGATAGTAAACAGATTCAGACTATCAGGCGGAATTAAGATCCAGGTCAGGATTCTCCATACCTCTCCATGTAAAATGCGATATGGCTCCAGCGTCAGGTAATACAGGATGGCGGGCTGAAATGTCTCTAAAACATATCCCGCTACATACAGCGCAATAATAATGGTGGGCAGATTACGGACTGAGTATTTACCGTATTTTCGCTCCATCTTATTTAAAAAGTTCATGCTCTTCCCTTCTTTCGTTTCCACAGGGAGCGCTTTTTAGCTTGATCCCCCCGTGGTTTTCACTTAAGGTATAATTATATGATTCCACATTTTATTTGTCAATGTTCTCAGGAATAGTTCACACTTTTTTCAGGGTTCATCTCCCGCACTTAATCTATGCTTCTTGGTATACACAATTCATCTCCGACCTGAAGATTGTAAATGTCTACATATGGGTTTGCGTTCATGATCGCCATCACGGTCACATGATATTTTTTTCCCAGAAGATAAAGGGTATCCCCAGGTTCTATCACATGAAGGATGCCCCGGCAGCCGCTCATATCAGCAGTCAGGTCACACCAGCGTCTGTTTTGATCTCCTATCATTTCCTCGCGCAAAATATCACCCTCCAAAGTTTTCTCATTTTATTTTATGCATGATATACTCTACAGTGAATAGATAAGATAATGGATTTTCGGTTGAAAAACACTCCTTCATTTGATAAAATGTGAACGAAAGTTTGACAAACTAAAATAGCACGCGTAAGAAAGGAGTCCCATTATGCCAGGTTCATCCTATGGAACAATGTTCCGCATCACTACATGGGGAGAATCCCACGGAAAAGGAATTGGCGTCGTTGTAGACGGCTGCCCGGCCGGTCTTCCTCTCTGCGAGGAAGATATACAGACTTATTTAAACCGCAGAAAGCCCGGGCAAAGCAAATATACTACCGCTCGCCAGGAAGACGATGCGGTGGAGATCCTGTCAGGTGTCTTTGATGGAAAAACCACCGGCACCCCTATATCCATGATTGTTTTTAACAGGGATCAGCGATCCAGAGATTACAACGAGATTGCTTCCTTCTATCGCCCCGGTCACGCAGACTATGTTTTTGATCAAAAGTATGGGTTCCGGGACTATCGCGGAGGCGGCCGGTCTTCCGGCCGGGAGACAATCGGCCGGGTAGCTGCCGGAGCCATCGCCTGCAAGATATTAAAAGAACTGGGAATTACGGTAACTACTTACACCAGATCCATCGGCGAGATCTCCTGCATGCCTGAAAACTATGACTTCTCCCGCCTTCCACTCAGCAGTCTATGCATGCCGGATGCCGATGCTGAAACACGGGCACAGTTATTTCTGGATAAATGCATCGAAAGGCAGACTTCTTCCGGAGGAACGGTGGAATGTATCGTTAAAAATGCTTATGCCGGTATCGGAGAAACCGTCTTTGATAAACTTGACGCATGTCTGGGAAAAGCATTGTTCTCCATAGGCGGGGTAAAGGCAGTCGAAATCGGTGACGGCATCGCTGTCTCCAAAGCCCTGGGCCATGAAAACAATGATCAGTATATCTGCAAAAATGGTATCCCTCAAAAAATTTCTAATCATGCGGGCGGTATTCTTGGCGGAATGAGCGACGGCAGCGACATTCTGGTAAGGGCAATTTTCAAGCCCACTCCCTCTATTTCCCGGACACAGTCAGCCCTTACAAAGGAAAGAACCTGCCGTGAGATCAACATTCATGGCCGCCACGACCCCATCATCGTCCCCCGGGCTGTGGTCGTAGTGGAATGCATGACTGCGCTGACTCTCCTGGATCTGTTATTGCAGAATATGTCCTCCACCATGGATAACCTGCGGACCATATATCACAGAACATAAATATAGGGGCTGTTGCTTAACAGCCCCACTTCCTATCGTGGAAATCTCTTGGTCAGGCCCTGCAGTAGTTCTCTTGGCATCAGAATATGGTATCCGGCAGGATTCAGCAAGAAGCCCTTTGCTTCTTTTGCCAATACCTTCGCCAGATCCGCGTACGGAACTACTAAAGCTTTCAACTTCCTTCCATGAGTAAATTTCTGAAATTCCAACAGATCTGTGAACAGCGGCTGAAGTACTTCGTCATTTTTATTCTTCAGAATCGGTATACGATATTTTCTCGATTTCAACTTCTCATCATCGCTCTCTGGACCTTCACTCAATTCGACTGCTACGATATATCTGCCTTTTACTATATTTGCAGCCAGTTCCTCTTCCAACTCTTTCAGATTTGCTTTTTCTTCATTAGGAACCGGCCGGGCTGCCTCCTGCATAAAATACATACCGGTCAGCTGAAGCTGTGGATTTAGTATCGGGGCTGATCCGTTTTTCAGTTTAGAATAATCCGGTCGGCTTACCAGATCTTCCAGTGCGATAGCTGTAGTGACTCCCTCATCTACAAAAACAAGTTCATTGACATCCATTGTGTACAGGGAAGCAAAAAACTGCAGGAACTGCCCGTTCTTATACTGCACCCCTTTTAACAGTATCTTCTTTTCCGTATATGATTTCGCAAATTCCTGAAGCAGTGCCTCATTCTCAAAAATCCATACCTGATCATTAAATGTCTCAGGATCACAAACCACCAGAGGCATATTCGTAAAAGCGCAGTATGCCACTACCATATCCGTCCTTTTCTGTATCTTTTTCACCAAAAAACTTTTATCAATTGTCATTTTTAAACTTTCTCCTCTTCCAGATCCTCCAGTGAGATAGACTCCCCGTCTCTCCAGATACGTTCCAGGTCATAAAACAAACGATTTTCCCTGTCAAATATGTGAACGATAATATCTCCATAATCCATCAAGATCCAGTTTGCGGTTTGATAGCCTTCGATTTGTTTTACCGTATAGCCAGCTTTATGGAGCATTTCATCCACGTTATCCGCCATAGCCTGAACCTGGTTTCGGTTTGTTCCAGACGCAATCAGAAAATAATCTGCCAACACGCTGACCTTCTCAATGTTAATTACGCGAATATCCTCTGCCTTTTTATCATCCAGTGCCCTATAGGCAATACCTGCCATGTCTTTTGCCTTTTTATCTGTCATTATCCTTTCTCCTTATAATATATATAAGCGTTCTTTGTCATCTCATCCACCGCCCCAGTTCCGCTCTCTAAATAATGAAGCGTATCCCTCAGCGTCATATAGACCGCTTGATCAATATCTATAAAAGCCATCTCCCGTATTTGTGGAAGGTGAGCTGCTTTGCTGCGGGTCGGTTCAATGTAATCAGCAAGAAAAATAATTTTTTCCAGGAGCGTCATATCCGGCTTCCCTGTGGTATGCCATGTAATCGCTCCCAAGATTTCCTTATCCGATACATTGTATTTTTTTTCCGCCAGATACGCTCCCAGTTTGGCATGGAGCAAAAACGGCGCTCCCTCTTCCACCTGTGTAATGGGTATCTTATGCTTCTGGCACATTTTTATTTTTTTATCATTAGGGATGCATTTGGCACAGTCATGCAGCAATCCTGCCACCTGCGCTTTTTCCATGTCTGCTCCATAGCGCATAGCTAATGCCGCACTGGTGTACATCACACCCAAAGTATGATAGTAGCGATCTTCATCCAATTCTTTCTGCAGTTTTTTCTGCAGTTTCATAATATTATATTGTTTCATCTTCTCTCCCATTATTCTGACTCACACATATCTGGCGGCAGGTTCCGGTATATTTTCCGCTCCTCAATATATGCCAACACATCTTTCGGCACATAATATCTACAGCTTTTTCCTTCTGCCACCCAGTTTCGGATTACATGAGAAGAAATATCCAAATTGGGAGTTTCCAGTTTTCGAATATCCGCACAATATTTTTCATTCAGGCGTGCGATCTGTTCATCCAGCTGATGCATCGGCATACAATCTCGTACAGCAGCCACAATAACGCATAATCTGCAAATTTCCTGAGGATCTTTCCACGTTTCAAAATTCAGCAGTGAATCCGCACCCATAATAAAATAGTAGTCCGTATCAGGGTATAACATTGTCAGTCTCTCCAATGTCTCCCTTGTATAATTGTATCCCTGTTCATGCATTTCTTCAAGAGACAGTTCGAAATGCTGATTTGATGCGATCGCTCTTCGAACCATTTCTATCCGTTCCTCATTGGAAGCCCTGCCTTCCCGGTTTTTCTTGTGAGGAGGATTTCCGGAAGGCATAAACAGAACCTTATGCAATTCAAACTGCTGGTAAGCGCTCTCTCCCAAGATCAGGTGTCCTATATGAATGGGGTCAAAAGTTCCCCCCATGATACCTACTCGCTTTCGCATGGACACACCTCATCACCTTGGCAGGATGATCTTCTTTTTTTCATCCTTGCCTTCTTTATACAGCACAATTTTCTTTCCGATCACCTGAACCACCTGGGATCTGGTGCGCTCGGCCACGATCTGAGCTAATTCTTTCGGATCATCCATACAATTCTGCAGTACGCTGATTTTAATAAGCTCCCTTGCTTCCAACGCTTCCGCAATTGCTGCTGTATTCTCCGGAGTCAGGCTGTTTTTTCCAATCTGGAAAACCGGCTCCATCGTCATAGCCAGCCCCTTTAAATAAGCTCTCTGCTTACTCGTCATCTTGTTTCCTCCATAAGCGCATCCGACGCTAATATAATCCAGCGGCGTGCCACCTCATAAACTTATTTACTCATTATATCACACAATATTTCTTTTCACAACCAGAATTACAGACACACTGCATACTGCAGTGCGTTTAGCCATGTCACTGAGCTTTTGCGTTCCATAGAAAGGGTGTTTATCACGACTCTGCGGACTTTCAGTGCATCTTCACTCTCACTGCTTTGTGGCATCTTCATAGAACTCACTGAACTTATCACATAGTATTCCCCCTGAACCTGCCCAAGATAGATCATAATATGCCCCGGAAAGTACAGGAGCGTACCCGGAGGCATTAAGTCAAGGGTTCCTTTTCGTTCGTCTTCTGTCATATCTTCCGTAAACGTGATCCTGCTTGCCGGAATTCTAATCTGCTCCCGTGCGTCTCTTGGCATCTTTATGCCAAAACAAGCCATTACCTCCTGCACCAATCCGGAGCAATCCACCGATTCATACATCCCTCCCCATCCGTAGCGTTCGCCCAGGAACAGAAACATCTGCTCTATTAAATTTTTTGTAGTAAACGGCAAATATCCCACATTAACACGTTCTGTTATTGAAATGGTATCATACCTTACTCCGTAGGAACCGTCCGTTCTTCTGATTGGAACTTCCACCACATAACATCCCCAGGTGTTCGCCTGCGCCATACACTCACCAGCTTCCTGTTGCGTTAATAGCCTGAGTCCGGTTCCCATTGTCAGAAGTTCCCGACTGATCTCCAGATAAATTCGTGGAGCACAAACCATCAGTATGTGCTCCATCTCCTGTGCGCGCATCCATTCCTGGCGGTCAGCGCAAACCGCAACGTTTTCCGTTAAAGTCCATCCTTCATAGTCATATGTAATGACATGATAAAACATTCCGTCTTCCGTTTCATTGTCAATCAGAACCGGGGTATTCACACCAGCGGCAGTCAACTGATAACGGTCAAAATAAGGATCTGCAGGATTGTCCCACACGGTTTCCGCCACCGGCTCTGATTTAATATCTGTGCGTTTCACGCAGATACCGTATCTAATTCTATTTCGCTGCAGTTCCCCATACTTCTGTTCGTCCCACACATTGTTTACCAGAGTTTCCGACGAGTTCAATATTCTGAGATTCAGCTGTTCTATGTCTTTATCCGTTTTAAGAACATCATTCGGGTCCGAATACTGTAAGATCCAATATTCCGGCTTGTACATCTCACTCGCGACTCCCGGTGCAAAGGAAACATACGCGTATACCCTCCCATTGCAGGAGAAGCATACTCCCATCATAAGAAACAATGCAGAAACAAAAACTGTGTTAACTGGTTTCTTTTTCATTTCTCCCTTGCTCCGATTTTTGCTGAATTTTCTTTTTTTCCTCTTCCACTGCTTTTTGAAGTTCTCTCAAATCTTCGTCCGTCAATCTTCCTCCTCCTTCGCAAATACCTACGATTCCGATGCGGTTCTGCAGCAATGCAAAAAACGCTCCCAAAAGAAATAAGATCAACGCAGCCAGTTTTGTCCTCATCTCAATTCTTGATCCCTGTGGCATCCCTGCTTCAATGTAAATGAAATAGAAAGATAAAATGTAGGATATGATTGATAGTTTACCATGTATTGTCAATGTTTTCCCTCCCCTCCAACCTGTTCCTATTTTTGAGTCACATATTATGCTGTCTTTGTTTAAACTCTTATTTCTATTGTAATTTCATATATCCAACTTGTCAAATAGTTTTGTTCGACAATTATTTTAAAAATATAATATATTTTTATTTTTGCATTTCATAAATTTGCATTAATAAATGCCAATATTGATTAATACACATTATAAAAGGGTCATCGCAAAACATCAGCTGTTTTGCAACGACCCTATCTTAAATCATTTATACAGTGTGATTCTTCGCAATATACATCGGATAGGTATCAGTACCTTTCATTTCTTTACCGGCACTAATTTTAACATTTTTATCTGAAATCAGATATTCCAGATTAGCACCCTCTTCCACCACTGTATCCTGCATCAGGATACAGTTCTTTACCTTGGCACCTTTTGCTACCCGAACGCCTCTGAACAGAACACTGTTCTCCACTTCCCCTTCAATGACGCAACCATCGGCAGCCATGATATTTTTCACCTCAGCTCCCTGAATATATCTGGTAGGATTATCATCACGGATCTTGGTATAGATGGGCGCTCCGGCAAAAAGAGCGTCCAGATTTTTGTCGTCCAGCAGCCGCATATTCTCATCAAAATAACTCTTTATGCTGCAAATACGCGCCACGTACCCATCAAATTTGTAGCCCTGTATATTAAGATCACCAATTTTCTTTAAAAGAACATCCCGTTCAAAATAAACCTGTCCCCGAAGATAAGCTGTATTGATCAAGTCAATCAGAAGTTCACGGTCAACCACATGGATGTTCATTCCAAAGTTCACTACTCCCAAGGTTTTAGGATTTATGATAATGTCCGTGACCCGGCCATCCTGTACATCCAGAGTATAATAGAAGCCCTTGGCGTTGGAAGTATCCTGAAGGATACGTTCCGGAAGTTCCTGCTCATTATAAGCAATGGTGACGTCCGCACCGCTGGCTATATGAGCATCGATCATAGCTCTGAAATCAAAATTAGCTGCAATATTTGTGTCCGCCATCACAACATACTTTTCTTTCTGAGATCTCAGAAAATCAAGAATATTTCCCAGCGCATCCACATGCCCCACGTACAGTTTGGATTCTCTCTCTGCATTTGGCGGCAATATATTCAGTCCGCCGTTTTTTCGCACCAGATCCCATTCGCGCCCGGAATCGAGATGATCCATCAGAGAATGGTAATTCTTCTTCACCAGAACAGAAACATTGGAGATGCCGCAGTTTGACATACTGGACAGCATAAAATCAATCAAACGATAGCGGCTGGCAAAAGGTATCGACGCCATCAAACGCACATTGACTAATTCAGGTACCAGTTCATCGTAACTGTTTGGGAAAATAATGCCAAGTGCACTTTTATTCGATCCTACCATTGTTCTTCACCATCCTTTACATTTTCATTGACCATAGCATTGGGGCCGATCTTTGCTCCATCCCCAACATAAATACCGGAGCCTATGGTAGCTACGCCTTTGGTGTCATCATCAGAATCTCCACCAACAACGGCATTTTCACCAATGACAACATTCTCCGCAATGATGCTGCGTTTTACCACAGCGCCTGCTTTAATCACCGTTCCACCCATCACTACCGCGTCTTCGATGACAGCGCCTTCCGCCACCTGCACACCTGCAAAGAGGATAGAGTGTTTTACGGTTCCATCCACGCGGCAGCCATCGGTGATCATAGAATTCTCCACTACTGCGGTGGAACTGATCTTATGGCCGGTCATACCGCTGTTTCTGCTGAAAATCTTCCAATCATCATCAAACAGGTTAATACCGCTGTGTTCCGGATCAAGCACTTCCATATTAGCTTCCCAGAGGGAGGAAATTGTTCCCACATCTTTCCAGTATCCGCTGAACCGATAAGCATACATCTTGCGTTCGTCCCGCAGAAGATTCGGAATAATATTATTTCCAAAATCATTTTCCGATTCTGGATCATCCTCATCCTCGATCAGGTACTTTCTAAGGATGTCCCAATTGAAGATATAGATACCCATGGAAGCCAGATTTGACTTCGGCTCCTTGGGTTTCTCCTGGAATTCCGTTATTCTTCCATTTTCATCTGCTACCATCAGACCAAAACGGGAAGCCTCCTCCCACGGAACTTCCATAACAGCCACGCTAAACTCCGCACCTTTTTCCTTATGAAACTTCAGAAAATCGCTGTAATCCTGCTTGCAGATCTGATCGCCTGACAGAATAATTACATACTGTGGATTGTAACGCTCAATAAATGAAATGTTCTGATAGATCGCATTTGCCGTTCCCTTGTACCAGTCAGATCCGGATGCCTGCTGATAAGGCGGAAGCACATGAACACCGCCATATAGCCGGTCCAAATCCCAGGGCTGTCCATTTCCTATGTATTCATTCAGCACCATCGGCTGATACTGCGTCAGGATACCCACTGTATCGATACCTGAATTCACGCAGTTGGACAATGGGAAGTCAATAATGCGATATTTTCCGCCAAACGGAACCGCAGGTTTTGCCAGCTTCTGAGTCAGCGCATACAGACGCGAACCCTGGCCGCCGGCAAGAAGCATTGCAATCATTTCTTTTGCCATAAATCGTTCCCCCTGTTTCAAAAATACTTATGTAAAAATTGTACCATAATATTTTGGAAAATGGTAGCACTTTTGTAAATTTTTTACTGACAAAATGAGCGCCCCGTTATTTCGGGACGCTCTGATTGGTTATTTTTGCTAAATAGCCTCGTTTTCACTAAGTGTTCAATGCCAGTTGCTTTCGGTCAGAACTTTCCAGCATCTGCTGCTTCCTGTACGGAAACGGCTACTGCCACAGTCATACCAACCATCGGGTTGTTTCCTGCGCCGATCAGACCCATCATCTCAACGTGAGCCGGTACAGAAGAAGAACCTGCGAACTGTGCATCAGAGTGCATACGACCCAGGGTATCGGTCATACCATAGGAAGCCGGTCCTGCAGCCATGTTATCCGGATGCAGAGTACGACCTGTGCCGCCACCGGATGCTACAGAGAAATACTTCTTTCCTGCCTCGGTGCGCTCTTTCTTGTAAGTACCTGCTACCGGATGCTGGAAACGGGTGGGGTTGGTGGAGTTTCCGGTGATGGAAACGTCAACGTTCTCTTTCCACATGATAGCTACGCCTTCCGGAACGCTGTTCGCACCGTAGCAGTTTACTTTCGCACGAAGTCCCTCAGAATAAGATTTGCGGGAAATCTCTTTTACTTCGTTAGTGTATGGGTTGTACTCTGTCTCAACAAAAGTGAAACCGTTTATTCTTGAAATGATCTGAGCAGCATCCTTTCCAAGACCGTTCAGGATAACGCGCAGCGGTTTCTGACGAACTTTGTTTGCTTTTTCTGCGATACCGATAGCTCCCTCTGCTGCCGCAAACGACTCATGGCCTGCCAGGAAAGCAAAGCACTCGGTCTCCTCTTCCAGAAGCATCTTGCCCAGGTTTCCATGGCCAAGACCTACCTTACGGGTATCTGCAACGGAACCCGGGATACAGAAAGCCTGAAGGCCCTCACCGATGGCCGCAGCAGCATCTGCTGCCTTTCTACAGTTCTTCTTGATGGCGATGGCGGCACCTACTATGTATGCCCAGCAGGCATTCTCAAAACAGATGGGCTGAATGCCCTTGATCTGATCGTAAACATCCAGGCCGGCATCCTTTGTGATCTTTTCTGCCTCTTCCAGAGAAGCAATTCCATAACTATTTAAAACAGCATTGATCTGGTCAATACGTCTTTCATATGATTCAAATAAAGCCATTTCCTGTTACCTCCTCTATTATTCTTTTCTCGGGTCAATAATCTTAACAGCATCAGCCACACGGCCATACT
The DNA here is from genome assembly GCA_902802515.1 of uncultured Lachnospiraceae bacterium. Classification (GTDB taxonomy): domain Bacteria; phylum Bacillota; class Clostridia; order Lachnospirales; family Lachnospiraceae; genus Merdiplasma. The sequence goes on along the minus strand of CADCMM010000001.1, from coordinate 31,505 downwards.
GGCCTTTTGCCTTTTCCCATGCAGTGTTGGGATCGTCGCCCTTCTTGATGAAGTCTGTCATCTTTCCAAGAGAAACGAACTGGTAACCGATGATCTGATCCTCTGCATCCAGAGCAATACCGGTAACATAGCCTTCTGCCATCTCGAGGTAACGGGGGCCTTTCTTTAAAGTGCCATACATAGTACCAACCTGGGAGCGGAGTCCTTTACCAAGGTCTTCCAGACCAGCGCCAACTACCAAGCCGTCCTCTGAGAACGCGGACTGGGAACGACCGTAAACGATCTGCAGGAACAGTTCTCTCATAGCCGTATTAATAGCATCACAGACTAAATCTGTATTCAATGCTTCCAGAACAGTTAAACCCGGAAGGATCTCCGCTGCCATGGCTGCGGAGTGGGTCATACCGGAACATCCGATGGTCTCTAACAGAGCTTCCTGGATCACGCCCTCTTTTACATTCAGACTCAGCTTACATGCACCCTGCTGCGGAGCACACCAACCCACACCATGTGTAAAACCGGAAATGTCTTTAACTTCTTTTGCCTGTACCCATTTTGCTTCCTCGGGAATTGGAGCAGCGCCATGATGAACGCCCTGGGCTACCGGGCACATTTCTTCTACTTCGCGTGAATAAATCATTTTAAAACTCCTTTCAATAAGTTGTTTACGTTTGGAATTATTGTCTCATAAAATGACAAATTAGTCCAGTATTTTTTTGTAAATTCATCCCCATAATTGTTCCGGATAGAGCCCCTTCCTTTTTAACTTCTGAATCGCATCCACCACCGTTTTCTTGTCTTCCTGATAGGTCACTCCGTGCCACTGATCCTCCGTTTTCAGTACCTGAACCGTGGCGCGCTTTTCCTCCAACAGTTCATCCACTACAAACGGCAGAAAAAATTCGCATTTCAGCGGATTTGTTTTCAGATTTTCTTCCAGGAAATCCGGGAATTTTTCTTCCAGCATCTGCAGCATGCTAGAAGAAAAGCCCCACATATTCATGGATACCAGACTATCGGAAGACACTGGTATCCAGGTTCTACCCTCGTCCTCTGTGTAAGCCGCGCCGTTTTCCGTCTTTTCGATGTGTGTGCGCTCATGGATATCAGCCAGAAAACCATTCTCATCCATTTGACAGACTCCTCTTGCCACGTGACCGTTTTCCGTTAATGTATTCTTCAGCAGATAGCCCACCATAGCATATCGGAATTGATCATCATCCTCGTGGGTGGTCAGATAATCATAGATCAGAGAAAATGCCTTGCTTCCATAGTAATCATCCGCATTGATCACCGCAAAAGGCCCGTTCACCGCGTCAATGCAGCTTAGCACCGCATGGCCGGTTCCCCACGGCTTCACTCTTCCCTCCGGCACTTGATATTCCGATGGGATGTTCCGGATATCCTGGAATACATACTCCACCTCCATGAACTTCGATACCCGGTCTCCAATGCATTCCCGGAAAACCGCTTCATTTTCCTTCTTTATGATAAAAACCACTTTCTCAAATCCTGCCCGCCGGGCATCATACAGAGAAAAATCCATAATGATATGTCCCTGCGGGTCGATGGGGTCGATCTGTTTTAGTCCGCCGTAACGGCTGCCCATTCCCGCAGCCATGATCACCAAAACCGGTTTCTTTGACATTTTATATCCTGCCTTTCCTGCGCCCAATTGTAAGGCGCATACTGTCAGTTGCTTTACGCGCCTACCAGTTTATCATGTTCTCATTTAAGATTCAATTAATTTCCAACGATTTTTTGTTTAGTTAATTTAATATAACTTTAGTTCAGCAAAAAATTGCCATCTTACAAAGACCATGATATAATGAGCGTTAGTGAGCCAACATGCTTGCATGATTGGCGAACGGCGAATGGCGAATGGCGAATTCAGCACTTATAGCCGTTTCAGAAAAGTGAGGCATGATTTGAAAAAGAAAGAGCTTATTTTCATCGCTGTCATTCTGCTTTTGGCAGTTCTCCTGTGGGGCGGCATGCAGATTACGAAAAACAGGTCGTCCGCAACCATCCGCATAACCGTGGACGGAAAAGAATACGGTATCTATTCTCTGAATAAAGATCAGACTATCCATATTGGAGACACCAATGTCTGCGAAATCAAGAATGGTCTGGCAACGATGACCGATGCCTCCTGCCCGGATCATCTCTGTATGTATCAGGGGTCCATCGGTGAAAAAGGCGGTCTGATCGTGTGCCTTCCCAACAAAGTTGTGATAGAGGGGGTGAAGGCTGTAAGCTCCGATCAGGCATCTGACGGAGTGGATACAGTTTCTTAGATTATGGTCAAGAAAACAGCGTACCTGGGATTATTTTCCGCAATCGCTATCATTTTCGGCTATGTGGAATCTCTGCTTCCCATATTTATTGGAATTCCCGGCATAAAATTGGGTCTGGCGAATCTGGCGATCCTCTTTTTATTGGAGCGTTATTCTTTTCGAGAAGCCGCCATGGTGTCTGTTATCCGCATTCTGGTCATTGGCTTTCTGTTCGGAAACATGTTCAGCATCATTTACAGTCTTTCCGGTGCGGCCCTCAGCTTGGCGTGCATGACATTCATGAAAGCTAAAACAGATTTTTCTCCCATTGGCATCAGTGTTGTCGGCGGCGTCACACATAATATTGGACAATTATTAGCCGCCATGCTGATCGTCAAAAACGGAAGTCTTATTTACTATGCCCCGGCTCTGCTGATCTTTGGTGTGATCACAGGGGTTCTGATTGGACTTTTGACTACCGAGATTCTGAGGAGGCTCCCTTCCAAATATACCTCTGATGCTACTAAAAAAGGAATTACTAATGATCACTGAAGAAAAACTCATTTCCTACCCAGAACAATATTTGATATCCCGAGGGCTTGCTGCGGACAGTTGTGTCTTTTTTGATATTGAGACCACGGGCTTTAAATCATCTTCTTCTCATCTATACCTGATCGGAGCCGCTCTGCGCGTATCGAAACCAGATGGGAACGGTATCTCACAGTGGAAGATCCTTCAGTGGCTGGCGCAGCGCCCCCAGGAGGAAACCACTCTGCTGAGAAACTTTTCTGACTTCATTCAGTCCTATGATACGCTTCTTCATTTTAACGGAAATCGGTTTGATATCCCGTATCTGGAAGAAAAATATGAGCAGTACCAAATTGCGTCTCCATTTGGTTCTCTTCGCTCCGTTGATCTCTATCAGGATTTTCGTCCTCTGAAAGCTCTTCTCAAACTGGATCACATGAATCAGAAATCTTTGGAGGTTTTTCTCGGATTGGAGCGGGATGATACCTATGACGGAGGCAGACTGATTCCCATTTACCGCGAATATTGCAAAACAGATTCGGATACTTACCGCAAACTGCTTTTGCTTCACAATGCCGAAGATGTATCCGGTATGCTTACTCTGACCTCCATGTACAGTTATGTGGATTTTGTTCAAAATGAGGACTGGTATCCCTGCGCACAGCTCCTGACAGGGAAAACCGGAAACAAACAGCTGCTGCTGACTTTTTCTCTGCGTTTTCCCGTTCCGGTGCCAGTCTCCGCATCCTGGGATTATGGATATCTGACTCTGAAAAACGACATTGGAAAACTGATGATCCCAATGTCCGAAGGGACACTTTATTACTATTTCAGTGATTATAAAAACTATTATTATCTGCCTGAGGAAGACCAGTCCATCCATAAAAGTGTGGCAACATATGTGGATAGGGAATACCGGCAGATTGCGAAAGCCGACAACTGTTACATAAAACGACATGGAACTTTCCTGCCCCAGCCAGCAGAGTTGTTCACTCCGGCTTTTCGCCGGAATTTCAAGGATAAGATTAGATGGTTTTCGCCGGAGGATCGTTTTTTCGAAGATCAGACACAGCTTTCCTTGTATTTGAACGCACTTCTGAAAAGTCTTTTATCATAAAAAGGGGCTGTCGCATTAAGCATTTTAATGCAACAGCCCCTTTTATGCTCGTATTAATTTATACACTTATTCTTCTACCGGTACATCTTCAACGATTTCTTCTACAACCTCTTCCTCAAAAACAGGTTCCTCGAAAGAGGGAGCAGGAGCAGAAGCATTCTCCAGAGCTTTCATGCTCAGGCTGATCTTCTTGTCTTCCTCATTGAAGTCTACTACTTTAGCAGTAATCTCCTGACCTACTTTCAGTACATCAGACGGTTTGTCCACATGCTCATGGGAAATCTGCGATACATGCAGCAGAGCATCCACGCCCGGCTCCAACTCTACAAAGGCACCAAAATCAGTCATACGTGCTACCTTACCGGTAACGATATTGCCTGCAGCGAATTTCTCAGCGGCATTCAGCCATGGATTCTTGTCCGCAAATTTCAGGCTCAGAGCAATCTTTTCACCCTGGATATCCTTAATAAGGACTTCCAGTTTTTCACCAACTTTAAATACTTTCTTCGGATTCTCTACATGACCCCAGGACATCTCCGAAATATGAAGCAGGCCGTCTGCTCCGCCCAGATCAATGAATGCACCGAAATCAGTCACATTCTTCACAACACCCTCAACCACATCGCCGACTGCAATGCGCTCAAACAGAGCTTTCTGCAATTCAGCTTTTCTGGCCACCAAGAGCTGTTTGCGGTCACCTATGATTCTTCTTCTTCTCGGATTGAACTCGGTAATTACAAACTCGATTTCCTGGCCCGCATATTTTTCCAGATTTTTCTCATACGTATCAGAAACCAGGCTGGCCGGAATAAATACACGAGCCTCATCAACTACAACGCTCAGACCGCCGCCGAGAACCTGAACCACCGGAGCGCTCAGAACTTCCTGGTTATTAAATGCCTCTTCCAGTCTCTTGTTCCCTCTTTCTGCTGCCAGTCTCTTATAGGTCAGAAGGATCTGTCCTTCTCCGTCATTTACTTTCAGAACCTTAGCTTCCAAGGTGTCATTCACATGTACCAGATCGCGAAGATCCGCGCCTGACTCGTTGGTGTACTCATTCTTGGTGATAATACCATCAGCCTTGCATCCGATGTTCAGAATGATCTCGTCTTCTTTGACATCAATGACTGTACCTTCGACTACCTCTCCATTATGAATTGTTTTAAATGATTCTTCCAGCATTTGTTCAAAACTTAATTCCGACATTGTTTTGAAACCTCCTCAATCAAATTATTTGGGGTCGATGCCCCTGCTGTAATACCTACGCAACCCCTGGATGGCAATAGCCGAATATCCAAATCAACGAGTGTCTGTATATAGTAAGTATTTGCACATTCTTTTTTGCATATTTCGAATAATTTCTGCGTGTTGGAACTGTGTTTCCCGCCGATGACGATCATGGCATCCGCCTTTTTCGCAATTTCTCTGGCTTCTGTCTGCCGTTCCTCCGTCGCATTGCATATCGTATTCAAAATATCAGGTCTATCATAACTCAAATCCGAAATAATTTCAACTAATTTATCAAATTTCTTGTAATTAAATGTCGTCTGACTCACAATGCAAAGCGGTTTTTCCGTCTTTTTTGCAAAATTGCGGGCCTCCTCCTCTGTTTCGATCACTGTCACCGGCCCGGGTGCCCAGCCCCGGATCCCCTCTACCTCGGGATGAGCCGCATTTCCTATGATGATGATCTCATACCCGCCCTCGCTTTTCGCACTGACAATGTTGTGTATCTTTTTCACAAAAGGACAGGTAGCGTCCACCAGTTCCAGTCCCTGCTCCTGGATCATGCGATAGATTATCTTAGGAACACCGTGGGAACGGATGATGACAGTACCTTCCCGTATCCCCCCCAGTTCTTCCTCATTTTGAATCACCCGGACGCCTTTTGCTTCCAGATCTTTTACCACTTCCTCGTTGTGGATGATAGGGCCAAACGTGTAAATAGGTTTTCTTCCATTTTGTACCTGTTCATACACCCGATCCACCGCACGCCGCACGCCAAAGCAAAAGCCTGCCGTCTTCGCTACCATCACTTCCATACACTTCGTTCCTTTACCAGTTCCACAATACGGTCCACTACCTCCTGGATAGTCATATCGGAAGAATCCACCAGCACAGCATCCTCCGCCTGACGCAGCGGCGCTGTTTCACGATTCATATCCCGGTAATCCCGTTCCTCCATCTCCCGCTCAATTTCTTCCAGACTGCACTCCTGCCCTTTTTCCCGAAGTTCCAGATATCTGCGCTTTGCCCTGGCCCCCGTGCTGGCAGTCAGATAGACCTTTAGCTGAGCATCCGGAAGAATCTGCGTTCCAATATCTCTGCCGTCCATCAGGACGTCATTGGCAGCCGCCATGGAACGCTGCAATTCCAAAAGTTTAGCCCGTACTATGGGCTTGGCTGATGACCTGCTGGCCATCTGACCGACCTCCTCCGTCCGGATACAACCGGTTATATTTTCACCATTTAACAGCACCTGCTGCTCTCCATCCGCATAAGAGATCGCCACCTCCAAATGAGCCAGAGCTTCTTCAAGCTGCTTCTCATTTTCACAGTCAATATCGTTTCTGAGCAGATACAGAGCAATGGCGCGGTACATAGCCCCCGTATCCACATAAATAAATCCCAGTTCCTTTGCCACTTTTTTTGCAATGGTGCTCTTTCCGGCTCCGGCCGGTCCGTCGATCGCTACATTAAAACTCATCTGTTCTCCCTCTTGCTGCCCCTGTCCGGGCATTTCGTTGTAAAATTATGATTAACAGCCATTCCGGCAGCGTAACCTGTAGACCACGCAATCTGAAGATTAAACCCGCCAGTCACCGCATCCAGGTCCAGAACTTCACCCGCGAAATACAGACCTTTGACCAACTTTGATTCCATCGTCTGAGGATTAACCTCTTTTACCGAAACACCGCCTCTGGTAATGATAGCCTCATTATACCCCCTAAGTCCGGTAATTGTCATCTGAAATTCTTTTGTACATTCCACCAGATGCTGCCGCTCTTCCCTGGAAATATCATGTACCGCTTTTTCCGGCGGTATGTGGCTCCTTTGGATTATGACCGGAATCAGTTTCGCCGGATACAGCGTTCCCAGCACATTTTTAAACTGCTTATTTTTATTTTGCTCAAATTCCCGCAGGATCCTGGCGTCCAGCTGCTCTGTTGACAGAGCAGGCTTCAGATCAATTTTCATCTTCAGGGGATGACTTTTCAGTTTCTTTTGTATCAGGCTGCTTACGCTCAAGATCAATGGGCCTGTCACTCCAAAATGAGTAAACATCATCTCCCCAAAATCTTCATACAGTGTCTTTTTTCCATCCACCACGGAAATTTTCACATTGCGCAGGGAAAGGCCCTGCATCTCCATTGCGTCTGCTTCCGCCACCGTCAACGGCACCAGCGCAGGTGACAATTCCGTCACCGTATGTCCGGCCTGTGAGGCAAACCGGTATCCATCCCCTGTAGATCCGGTAGTCGGATAGGATAAGCCTCCGGTTGCCACGATGACCGCGTCTGCTAAAATCTCTTTTCCATCCGACAGTCTGATGCCCCTGACAGCGTTCTTGTTTTCAAACAAAATTTCCTTTACTTGAGTATTCAGATGAACCCCAACTTTCTGGCGCTTCAGTTCATCTGCAAGAACAGCGATCACATCCGAGGAGTGATCCGATACCGGAAACACTCGGTTTCCGCGTTCTGTCTTAATCTTCAACCCGCATTTTTGAAAAAAGTCCATGGTGTCCATATTGGAAAATCCGTAAAATGCACTGTATAGAAATTTCCGGTTGCTGCACACGCTCTCAAACAGCGTATCCATATCACAATCATTCGTGAGATTACATCTGCCCTTACCCGTTATATAGATCTTTTTTCCCAGCTTCTCGTTTTTTTCAAACACCTCTACCCGGCGGCCGCATCTTGCCGCCGCGATGGCTGCCATCATTCCGGCCGCCCCTCCGCCTATTACCAAAACGCTTTCCATTTTACTCCTCTATTGCTTCTTCGATCGTCTCCTGATCGGCACATTCCAGCTCAAACCAGAATTCTACACCATCTTCCCGATTCTCTACACCGTAGTTCTGGTGGAAAGAATCCATAATAGCCTTTACAATGGAAAGTCCGACGCCGCTACCGCCATACTCTCTGGTTCTGGCTTTGTCCACCTTGTAGAATTTTACCCAGATCTGATCCAGATCCGCTTCCGGGATCGGCTGACCGGTATTGAACACAGATATCCGTGTCTTACCATCCTTCACCTTTGCGCTGATACAGATCAGTTTGTCCCCTTCCACATGATTGAGCGCATTGCTCAGATAGTTGGTCAGTACTTCCTCCACCTTGAACTCATCCCCCCAAACCGGAAGGATATCACTCCCATCATAGAGGATCGCCGCTTCTTTCTGCTGCGCCAGGATCTGCGTAGACTGTATCTTTCCGTGGATCAGCGGAACAATATCAAACCGTTCCAGGCTCACCTGTTCATTTCCAAATTCCAGCTGATTCAAGGTCAGAAGTTTTTTCACCAATACATTCATTTTTCCTGCTTCATCCATGATAACATCACAGTAAAATTCACGGCTCTCCGCATCGTCATTGATACACTCTTTCAGACCTTCCGCATAGCCCTGGATCAGAGCCAGCGGTGTTTTCAGCTCGTGAGATACATTGGAAAGAAATTCCTTTCGCATCTCATCGATTCGTATCTTCTGTTCAATATCCTTCTGAAGTTCATTGTTGGCGGATTTCAGTTGGGAAATCGTTTTCTCCAGCGTCTCCGACATCTGATTAAAATGTTCGCCAAGCTGACCGATCTCATTTTCTCCTCCGCTGGTATATTTCGCGTCGAAATCCAAAGCAGCCATCTGCTTAGAAAGATCGGTCAGTTCCCGTATCGGTCTGGCAATCTTCCGCGACAGCCAGGTAATAAGGAAAATACTGAGCAGTATCACAGTCAGGCTGATATACATCATAAATTCGTTGGAGATGCGGGCGTTGGCGCGGATACTTTCCATTGGAATCCGCATTATAAAATGGTAACCGCAGGTGAGGGTACCCCAGATTTCCAGGAAATCCATGTCCAGCATGGCGTCCATTTTCTTTTGTATCGTATAATGATCCGTCTGCTTTAAAATCTTGGCATCATCTGTATCGAACCCCATATAGTAGCCCTGAAGGCGCCCCTTCATGACCGAAATGCTTTTCTCCCGAATAGAGTCTGAACCCTGGGTGCGCAAGATTCCCTGATTTGACTCGTCAAGAACCACCACATTGATGTTGTTGGAGTTGCATACCTCAGCAAACTCTGTGACAAAGTATTCCTCATCCACCTCACCGTCTTCTGAGATGTGCGTATCGATCAATGTATAAGTATCCAGCAGCGTTCTCTGTAATTTCAGCACATAATAATTTTCCAGAAAAAAATTATTGATCAGCAGGTTGACCACCAGCACGATGGCCATCAGGCCGATAAACATTGCCGCCATCTGGCGGGATATGGAACGTTTCATGAATCCACCTCAAATTTATAGCCCATTCCCCATATTGTCTTAATGTAATCTCCACGCTCGCCCATTTTGCTGCGCAGTTTTTTCACATGGGTGTCAATGGTTCTGGCATCCCCAAAATAATCGTAATTCCAGACACTGTTTAGAATTTTTTCTCTGGAAAGAGCCAGCCCCTGATTCTCTACAAAGTAAGTCAGTAGTTCAAATTCTTTGTAGCTTAAGTCCACATTCTTCCCATCGATCAGCACCTGATGAGCCGCCTTGTTGATCTCAATGGCCCCGGCTTTCAGAATATCATCTGCACTGATGGCATTGGTCCTGCGCAGGATCGCCTCTACTCTGGCAACCAAAATCTTTGGGCTAAAAGGCTTCGTGATATATTCGTCCACGCCCAGTTCAAAACCGAGAAGTTCATCCCGCTCATCACTCTTGGCCGTCAGCATGATGATGGGAACCTTTGAGTATTTCCGTATTTCCCGGCATACTTCCCAGCCATCCATCTTCGGCATCATCACGTCCAGGATCACCAGGGCAATATCTTTATTGTCAAAAAACAGATCAATGGCCTGTGCGCCGTCCCCGGCCTCCAGCACAGCAAAATCTTTCTTTACCAGGAAGTCCCGTACCAGTTTGCGCATCCTGCTCTCATCATCCACCACCAGAACTTTCAGTGTATCCATATCTCATCCTCCCTGCTTTTTTTCGATTTTATCACGGCTTTATGGTAAAACTGTGAAAAGGGGCTGTTGCACAAAGCATTTTTTAGCATAATGTGCAACAACCCCTTTATCTTTGCCAAAAATAATGGAGTAGACGGGAATCGAACCCGTGTCCGAAAGCCAATTCACTGTCCTTCTACTATCATAGTCAGTTTTTTGACATTCCCTCCGGCAGCCGGGAACTGACACCTGACTGCTTTTAGTAGCTTCATAATACGCCCATATACGCAAAGCTTTGTATATGTCGTTTCCTGCATCGTCGATGCCTGGGTCTTAAAGTGCAGGTGCTCTAAGTCAGACAGCTGCCATTAGGCAGCGATTGCTAAATTATCTTCAGCGTTTATATTTAGATTCGCGATTTGACGCATCGCCTGCGGATAGCTTCTCCAGCTGCATAACCCCCGTCGAAACCTTTACTACCCCGGGTTATTACAGTATAATCAACTTTTTTCTTACTGTCAACTTAGTATAAATTTTTTACCTTAAACTCTTTTTCTGCCTCACGCCGCTGATCTTTCTTTGCAATATCCTGACGCTTATCATAGAGTTTTTTGCCCTTGGCCAGACCGATCTCCACCTTTGTCAGACTGCCCTTGAAATATACCCGAAGCGGCACCAGAGTGTATCCCTTCTCAGCAATCTTTCCGGTCATTTTGTTGATCTCGCTGCGGTGAAGCAGCAGTTTCCTGGTCCTCAGCGGATCTTTGTTAAAAATATTGCCCTTCTCATAGGGACTAATGTGCATGCCGTAAACAAACACTTCACCGTTTTCAATCCGGATAAAAGATTCCTTTATGCTGCACTTTCCCATGCGCAGGGATTTTACCTCTGTTCCCGCCAGAGCGATCCCTGCCTCATATTTGTCTTCAATGAAATAATCATGATACGCCTTTTTATTATTTGCGATCAGCTTCTCTGATTCCTTTCCCATCCGCTCTCCTCCTCGCATTGCGCCCATTTCGGTTCTTCGTCAAACACAAAATCTACTGTCCTGGTTTCTTTATCCGCGCCCAGCACCCGGATTTTCACCTTCTGGCCCAGCGCATAAGTTTTTCCGGTTCCTATACCCACCATGTCAAACGTCTCTTCCCGATAGTAATAATGGTCGTCGTACATATTGGAAACGTGGATCAGTCCCTCCACTGTATTAGGCAGTTCGACATAAATGCCGAAACTGGTAATTCCGGAAATCACTCCCTCATAGACCTGACCAATGCGCCGCTGCATGTATTCTGCCTTTTTCATTTTCTCCACTTCCCGCTCGGCTTCCTCCGCTGCCCGTTCCGTCCTGCTGGAGCGCTCCGCCACACTCGGCAAGATTGCCTCATAGTGAGCCTGCCTTTGCACATTCATCCGACCCCTGAGAACATCCTTGATGATCCTGTGGATCTGCAGATCCGGGTATCGGCGAATGGGTGAGGTAAAATGGCAATAATACTTTGCCGCCAAACCAAAATGGCCGGTGCATTCCGTGGTGTACTTCGCCTGCTTCATGGAACGCAGCGTCAGTCTGCTGATCATTGCTTCTTCCGGCGCCCCTTCGATCCTTCCCAGAAGTTTTTGGATCTCCTTTGGATGAACCTCATCCCGCACAGCCTTCATGCCATATCCAAAATTACTGATAAACATGGCCAGCTTCTGAATCTTCTCCGGATCGGGATCTTCGTGGCTGCGGTACACAAACGGTACTTCCTGCCAGAAGAAGTCCTCCGCCACGGTCTCATTGGCGATCAGCATAAAATCCTCAATGAGCTTTGTTGCAGCGTTCCGGTCATAGGGCTTTATCTCCTGGGGAATGCCCTTCTCATCTAATATAATCTTTGTCTCCGGAAAATCAAAGTCGATGGAACCTCGTTTTCTGCGTTTTTCCCGCAAAATAGCTGACAATTTTGCCATCAGTCGGAACATTGGCACCAACGCCTCGTATTCCTGAAGAAGTTGAGGATCCGCAGCCTCCAGGATCTTGCTCACATTCGTGTAAGTCATGCGCCGATCCACGCGGATCACAGTCTCCGCAACCTGATGAGATACCACATTTCCCTTATCGTCAATATCCATCAGGCAGCTCAAGGCCAGCCGGTCTACCCCCTGGTTCAAGGAGCAGATACCATTGGAAAGCCGATGCGGCAGCATAGGGATCACCCGGTCCACAAGATAAACGCTGGTTCCCCGTTTCAGTGCTTCCCGGTCCAGGGCACTGTTTTCCTGTACATAATTGGATACATCCGCAATATGAACCCCCAGATGGTACAGTGTTCCGTCATAGGTGAGAGAAACCGCATCATCCAGATCTTTCGCGTCTTCCCCGTCAATCGTCACCATCAAAGCATCCCGCAGATCCAGTCTGCCGCTGCGGTCTGCCTCCGAGACTTCTTCCGGAATACGCTCTGCCTGGTTTAACACTTTCTGCGGATACTCCAACGGCAGATCATAGCCATAAACAATGGACAGGATATCCGTTCCCGGGTCATTGATATGGCCGATGATCTCCTTAACCTCTCCCTCCGGATTTCTTTTCTGGCGCACATTCCCGTAATCAGACAGTTCCACCAGTACCTTATGGCCGCTCACAGCCCCTTTATTTTTCTCTTTCGGGATAAAAATATCATAGAGGATACGACGATTATCCGGTATGACAAACCCAAAGTTCCCGCTCTGGCGGTAAGTTCCTACAAGTTCATGAATACCGTGTTCCAGAACTTTGATGATCGTTCCCTCCGGGCGCTTTCCGGACGGCTGTGGAAGCAGCATCACCTGCACCATATCTTTGTGCAGGGCTCCGTGCGTTTCGGACTCCGATATGAATATATCCTCTTCCCTGCCCTCAATTTCCACGAAACCAAAACCTTTGGGATGAGCAATAAATGTTCCGATCAGAGCTGATGACTGCGCCTTGCGATATTTTCCACGTTTGCTGACCTCGATTTTCCCCTCCTGCATCAGCGAGAAAAGCGTTTCTTTCAGAGCAGGCCGGTCTTCTTTCGCCACTTGCAGCAGAATCGCCAATTCTTTTTCTTTCATAGGAGTATAGATGCGGTCACACATCATATCATATATTACTTTTTTTCGTTTCTCAAAAAGATCCTGTTTATTCTTTGTCATAATTTCGTTCCTGTGAGCAAGTTTCCTGAGCAGTTTCCATCGTCTGTACTGGCACGGCTCATAGCTTACGCGAAAAAAGACACCCTTACTAACTGTAAGAGTGTCTTCATTCGAATTCTATCTTAGAAGTTCAAATTCAGGATAACGGCAATAACAATAAAGCCGATGGCCAGATATCTGGTAATCTTAACCAGATTTCCCTCCATAGAGCGGGATTTGTTCTTTCCCCAATAGGTATCACTAGAGCCGCCGCCTAAGGAGCCAAGCCCTGCATCCTTACCTTCCTGAGCCAAAACAATTACAGTTAATACTATGCATACTAAAATAAAAATAATGGTTAATAGTGTTTTCAAATCATCACACCTCCTATGTCACACTGTTACAGTGTAACACAAGCGTCTGCAAAATTCAATAAGAAATTTCATTAATTTCTACATTAGTTGACCTATCTCATTCGGCCTGACTGCGTTGAGCCCACAAACGGATTTTCATACTCCGCATACAGCCCCAGATAGTCCTCTATGCGCAGCAGTTGATTGTATTTGGCAGTCCGTTCTCCTCTACAGGGAGCCCCGGTCTTGATCTGCCCGGCTCCAGCGGCTACCGCGATGTCCGCGATCATGGTATCTTCCGTCTCGCCGGAGCGGTGGGAAACTATGGTGCGATAACCGTTTCGATGCGCAAGCTCCATAGCCGCGAATGCCTCTGAGAGTGTTCCTATCTGATTCACTTTTATCAGTATCGCATTTCCTGCCCTTTGCTTGATTCCCTGCTGCAGTCGTTTCGTGTTAGTCACAAACAGATCGTCGCCCACTAATTGGATTCGGCCTCCTAATCGCTCCGTCAGTTCACTCCAGCCGTCCCAATCATTCTCAGCCAACCCGTCTTCTATAGAGACAATGGGAAAAAGGTCGCAAAGTTTCTCATAATATCCTATCATTTCCTCTGTAGTACGAAAAATCTCCTGTCCCAGCATCTTGCTTTCGCCGGGAAAATAATATGCCTGTTTATCAGCATCGTATAATTCGCTGGCAGCTGCATCTATGGCAATCAGCATATCTTTTCCCATGACATAGCCTGCCCGCTTTGCCGCCTCGCAGATGGTCTGAAGGACTTCTTCGGAATCTTTCAGATTGGGTGCGAAACCTCCCTCATCTCCCACGGAAGTAGTAAGACCTTCGGACTTTAGAAGATCTCTAAGTGAATGGTAGATTTCGGAACACATTTGCAGTCCTTTTGCGTAATCTGCCGCTCCTACCGGCATGATCATGAACTCCTGTAGATCCACCGTATTGTCCGCGTGACAGCCGCCATTCAAAATATTCATCATAGGAACCGGCATGGTATGTGCCATAGCTCCGCCCAGATAACGAAAAAGCGGCAGATTCAGGGACTTTGCCGCCGCATCTGCCGCTGCCATAGATACTCCCAGAATGCCGTTGGCTCCAAGCATGGATTTGTTCCCGGTACCGTCCTCCTTGCGAAGGATCTGGTCAATGCGCTCCTGTCCGTAAACATTTTCCCCGATGATGGCATCCGCCAGCACCGTATTTACATAATGGCAGGCGCGTTGTACGCCCAGTCCCCGGTATCGCTTTTCCTGGTCACGAAGTTCCACCGCTTCATGTTCCCCGGTGGAGGCCCCGGAGGGAACGGCCGCTCTTCCCACGCTCCCGTCCTCCGTTAAAAGTTCTACCTCCACCGTAGGATTGCCTCTGGAATCTAATATTTCTCTGGCATATACATCCGTAATTTCCATAAAATTACACATTTTATACCTCCTGGATCGGGGGCTGCCGCAATGATCCGACAACCCCCTTGTTTCTTTTCAATATGATTACTTTCTAACTTTATTGTGTCCAGAAAAGTATAAATTAAACCTTAAATCTTAGAAGAAGAAATCGTAAAGGCTTCCAAAACCATCGTTGTTTTCCCCGCCATAGTAGTCACCAAAAAAATCATCCTCATCAAAGAACTGCTGTGGTATATCATTGCCGTTTCCGCGTTCTTCCTGGTTCTCATCCGGAGCCTGTTCCTGGTTCGGAATTTCCTTCCGATCCTTCTTGTCAGTTTTTTCTTTGTCACTCTCCGTGTCGGTGGAAGAGGTGCCCTGCTGCA
This sequence comes from uncultured Lachnospiraceae bacterium, assembly GCA_902802515.1. Classification (GTDB taxonomy): domain Bacteria; phylum Bacillota; class Clostridia; order Lachnospirales; family Lachnospiraceae; genus Merdiplasma. The sequence goes on along the minus strand of CADCMM010000001.1, from coordinate 16,136 downwards.
AGGTCACTTCCACTTCTTTTGCCACATAAGCGCCGTCCACTGCCTGCTGGATCTCTACGGTCACGGTCTCGCCTACTTCGTAGTATGCCAGCGTCTCCACCAGCGTATCCGAAGAGTCAATGGAAATACCATCAAATTTGGTGATGATATCACCCTGTTTCAGTCCTGCGGCATCACCTGCCGAGCCCTCCGTCACGTCGTAAACAAAAGCGCCTGCCGGCATATTGTAAAGCTGGATCGCCTCGTCTGATACCGGAACAACCGTGATACCGATATAGCCGTGGTTCTCTACCGTTTCTCTGGTCTGACGGTTGATCAGATTTGAAAGCACCGGAATAGCAGTGTCAATGGGAATCGCATAGCCCATGCTCTCCGCGTAATCAGCCGTTGCTTTGGCGGAATTGATTCCGATCACCTCACCGCGCTTGTTCAGCAGAGCGCCTCCGCTGCATCCCAAATTGATGGCCGCGTCCGTCTGAAGTTCGGTGAAGGTACCTGCTTCTGTAGTGATCTCCCTCTCCAGAGCACTGATAATACCGCAGGTAACTGTCTGTCCGGTTCCTAGAGCATTACCAATGGCAATCGCCGTTTCTCCAACTTTCAGATTGTCTGAGCTGCCCAGAGTGGCAATTTTCAGCTGGCTCAATACACCTTCCGGAATATCGCTGAGTTTGACTGCGATCACAGCCAGGTCAAATTCTCTGTCTGTTCCCTTTGTCACAGCAGGAACTACCAGATCCTCCGGATTTTCCACATCAACGGTGAAGCATACCGTCATTTCCTGCGCGTCCTCCACTACATGCTTGTTCGTAGCGATCATCAGCTCTGTAGCATTCTGCGCGATGATAATTCCGGAACCCGCGCTTTCACTTGGGAATTCCATCGTTCCATAAAAATAGTTTTCCACTTCCTGCACAGATTTGTTCGTAATCGCCACGATGGAAGGCATGCAATTCTCCACAATACCGGAAACATCAATGGCGGAGATACCGCCGTCACCGGTAGCAGTAGTTTCCAGAGTTTCATAAGTGACCTGTTCCACTGCCTCTGTCTCTGTCTCTTTCTCAGTCTCTGTTTCCGTTTCTGTCTCCTCTTCTGTCTCCATGCCGGCAAGCGAAAGCCTTACGCCATCCTCCTTATCCTCCTGTGCCGCGGAGGCAGCCTCCTGCTTCTGGCCGCCTGCGATCGCCAGGGAAACTTCTGTTTCCTCCTGCGTTTTTTCTGCAGCCTCCACGATCCCCTGTGTATTCTGTGACATCGCCAGAGCCGCAAGTAAAATCCCGCCGCTCAGGCAAACCGCCGCATATTTCTTTCCGTTTCCTTTTCTTGACATACCTCTTACCCCTTTCGTAAAAGTGCCGTTCTCTGATCTTTTTCACTTTTCATTATCTTCCAAACGGGCACCGTTTTCTTTACCAACTGTTATCCACTCTATCTTATATTTGTGTTGAAATTGTGAAAATTTTATTTTTTTCCTGTGAATATCAGCTTATGCCCTTCCGTTCATTTCTCACTGCCAGTAAAAAATGCATCCTCCTCTTGAAACCATTCCCTGGATGTGTTATATTGTAAACACAAAAAAGGGAAGCCATAGAAGCGGCTTACCCTCAAGTAGTTTACTGGCTACAAAATGCAGCCGTCACTATTGGCAGTAGTGGCGGCTATTTTCTGCCCTTAAAAATCTGAACTAACAGACTGATAAGGGCTACAATGAATGTACAAAACAAGAAAAAGTCCTGATATGTAATCATTGGCATACCCTCCTTTCTTTTGTCTGGAGGGTTGCCCCTCCGATAAAGGAGGGTAAGCCGCCTGCTCTATGGTTTCCCACAAATTAAATATATCACATGATACATTGTTGAGCAATATGTTCTGTTCAAAAAGACATTAGCTGAAATACTTTACTTCTTTATCAGCAATGACTTTCCGGTCATCTCTTTCGGTTGCTCCATGCCCATCATCTCGATCAGGGTCGGGATGATATCTGCCAGCACGCCGCCCTCTCTCAGAGTATAGCCACGGTCATAATTCACCAGAATGAACGGTACCGGGTTTGTGGTATGGGCCGTGAACGGTTCACCAGTCTCATAATCGATCAGCTGCTCGGCATTTCCATGGTCAGCGCAGATGAACATCTGTCCGTCTACCTCTTTCAAAGCTTCTACTACTCTGCCTACGCACTGGTCTACCGCTTCGATAGCCTGGATGGCTGCGGGCAGTACGCCGGTATGACCCACCATATCCGGATTCGCGAAGTTGGTGATGATCACATCGTACTTACCTGATTTGATGGCTTCCACAAATTTATCGCAAACTTCAAAAGCGCTCATCTCCGGCTTCAGGTCGTAGGTAGCCACCTTCGGAGATTTCACCAATATGCGGTCTTCTCCCTCATTGGGTGCTTCTACGCCTCCGTTAAAGAAGAAGGTAACATGAGCGTATTTTTCTGTTTCCGCGATTCTGGCCTGAGTCATATGATGCGCCGCCAGATATTCGCCGAATGTATTCGTAATCGATACTTTCTGGAACGCGATCTCCTTATTTGGAATCGTCACGTCATACTCAGAGAAGCAAACATAGACTACTTTCTTGCGGGGTCCGCGGTCAAAGCCGTCAAACTCATCGCAGCAGAAGGTACGGGTGATCTCTCTTGCGCGGTCCGGACGGAAGTTGAAGAAGATAATGGAATCGCCATCCTGGATCGCAGCTGTGGGAACTCCATTTTTTAATACTACAGTAGGAAGCACGAACTCATCCGTTTCTCCCTTCTCATAGGACTGTGCCACTGCCTCTACTCCGGATGCCGCAGTCACACCCTCACCCTTCGTCAGAGCCACATACGCCCTCTCGATACGATCCCAGCGATTATCACGGTCCATTGCGTAGTAACGGCCGGAGACCGTTGCGATCTCACCAACACCGATCTCATCCATCTTATCCTGCAATGCCTGAACAAAATCCTTTCCGGATTCCGGCGGTGTATCACGCCCATCCAGGAAACAATGAACATATACTTTTTTCAATCCATGGCGCTTCGCCATCTCCAGCAACGCATAAAGGTGGGTGTTGTGGCTGTGCACACCGCCGTCAGACAACAAACCATACATATGAAGTGCGGTATCATTCTCTTTTGCATTTTCTATTGCATGCAGCAGCGCCTTATTTTCAAAGAAATCACCGTCCTGAATTTCCTTGGTAATTCTTGTCAGTTCCTGGTAAACAATACGGCCTGCCCCCATGTTCAGATGACCCACCTCGGAATTACCCATCTGTCCATCCGGAAGTCCTACGGCCAATCCACTGGCATAACCCTTTACAAACGGATACTCTGCCATCAGTTTATCCATAACCGGCTTGTTCGCCTGAGCAATGGCATTGCCTTCCGTCTTCTCATTTAATCCGTACCCATCCAAAATCATTAATACTGTTGGTCTTTTGCTCATCTTATCCTCTCCTTCATGTTGCGTCTTATGCATCTTTTTTTCATATTTAAATAACAATATCATTTAACCGTAAACCCGGATCAGCGCGGAAACCGACTTCACCATGGACATCTTCTGGAACGTCAGCAGCGCATCTTTTAAATGGCACTCTCTCACATGATCGGTCACCACCACGATCTCAGCGCTGTCCCCCTGCTTCGATGTCTGGGATACCTGCGCAATACTTACGGAATTATTACCCAGCACGCTGGCCACTGTAGCCAGAACACCCGGTTTGTTTTCAACTTCCATACGCAGGAAGTAGCGGCTGATAATGTCATCAATTTTCTTAATAGGCAATTTTTTGTAACAGCCGCAGCGAGTGAAGCCGCCGGAGCGATTCACGATATTTTTCGCCGCCGCGAACACATCTCCCATAACCGCGCTGGCCGTAGGCATCTCCCCGGCTCCCCGACCATAAAACATTACATCATCCACTGCGTCACCATGTACAAACACAGCATTGTAAGAGCCAGATACCGTAGCCAGCGGATGTTCCTTTGGAATCAGCATGGGATGCACTCTGGCTTCCACGCCCTCGGCAGTATTTTTCGCTACTCCAAGCAGCTTGATCACCCAGCCCAGTTCTCTGGCATAGGCAATATCCTTTGCCGTGATCTGGGTAATTCCTTCTGTATAGACATCCTCAAACGTTACTCTGGAATGGAACGCGATGGATGCCATAATCGCAATCTTTCGTCCCGCGTCATAGCCCTCCACATCCGCTGTAGGGTCCGCTTCCGCATATCCCAGCTGCGTGGCTGCCGTCAGAGCTTGATAATAATCCATTCCTTCTTCTGTCATCTTGCTCAGGATGAAGTTCGTGGTACCATTCACGATTCCCATGACTTCACTGATATAATTTGCTGACAGGCTGTCTTTTAACGGGCCGATAATAGGAATGCCGCCCGCCACCGACGCTTCAAACATCAGATCCACATGGTTTTCCTGAGCCGTATCCAAAAGTTCTCCTCCGCGCACCGCGATCAGATCCTTGTTGGCTGTCACCACGCTTTTACCTGCCAGAAGCGCTTCCTTAATGTAAGTTCCGGCCGGTTCCAGACCGCCCATCACCTCTATTACAATATCGATACTCTCATCCTGGACGATCTCTTTCCAGTCATTTGTCAGAACGGACGTATCTTCCACCTTTTTCGCTGCTTTTTCCAGATTGCGCACCAGTATTTTTTTTATTTTCAGAACCGTGTTCAGTTTCTCTGGCATCTCCGGTTCCTGCTGTTTCATCACCTTATATACTCCGGTGCCTACTGTACCCAATCCTAAAAGAGCCACATTGATAACGTCTTTTCCCATTGTGCTTATAAGCTCCTTATCCGCGGCTTGCCGCTTAAATTGTTTTCCACACAAATTGTATTATATACACTTTTACAAGTTTCGTCTATGAAAACTTTTCAGATTATAAAACACTTGCCCTGCAAAAACAAGGAGTTGCCACACTAAGCATAATTTTTCTTAAATCTAGTTTTCTGAAGAACGCTCTCGCTGCCCATCATGCGCAGCGGATACTAACCTGCCTGCTACGCAAAAGCTTGCAGCCAGGAAGTACCGGCGAGGAGGCATCCTGACACGTAGTGTCGTTGGAATGGTGCCGACGACCTGTCAGGTGCGCAAAGCGCGCGTGACGATACAAAACCATGATGAGGCTCTCAGAAAACTACATTTAGTTAAAGTATACATTTAGTGTGACAACTCCTTGTTTATGCAACAGGGTGTTTATCTTACAGCACCTTCGACAGGAAATCTCTCAGCCTCGGGTTTTTCGGGTTAGCGAAAAATTCTTTTGGAGTATTTTCTTCCTTAATAACACCTTCATCGATGAACAGCACTCTGGTGGCAACCTCCCTGGCGAAGCCCATCTCGTGGGTTACCACCACCATGGTCATGCCATCCTCCGCTAATTCCTTCATCAGTTCCAGAACCTCTCCCACCATCTCCGGGTCCAGCGCGGAGGTTGGCTCATCAAAGAGCATCACATCCGGATTCATAGCCAGTGCCCGGGCAATAGCGATACGCTGTTTCTGACCTCCGGAGAGCATATCGGGATACTGATTTGCCTTGTCCGGCAGACCCACACGTTCCAAGAGTTCATCCGCTCTGGCAGATGCCTCTTCCTTTGTCATCAGACCCAATTTCGTCGGCGCCAGCATGATATTCTTCTTGATGGTCATGTGCGGAAACAGATTAAACTGCTGAAAGACCATGCCGATCTTCTGGCGCATTTTATCTACATTGACTTTTTTATCTGTAATATCCACGCCCTCAAAGGTAATTGTTCCGCCAGTTGGCGTTTCCAAAAGATTCAAAGACCGAAGAAACGTGGATTTTCCACAGCCGGAAGGACCGATGATGGCGATCACTTCTCCCTTTCGGATCTCTGTGGAAATATCATTCAGCACATCCAGCTCGCCAAAATGTTTTTTCAGATGATCCACTTTGATCAGGACTTCACTACTTACGCTCACTTGTTCTCAGCCTCCTCTCCAGTTTACCAACGGCAGCGCTCAGCCCCATCACGATCACCAGGTAGATCAGAGCCACTGCAATGAGGGGAAGGAACGCCTCATAGGTAACGCTCCGGATGATATCTCCGCCTCTGGTAAGGTCGGCGATGCCGATATATCCGCTGACCGAAGTTTCTTTTAGAAGAACAATAAACTCATTTGCTAATGCCGGAAGCACATTTTTGAAAGCCTGGGGCGCTATAATATAGCGCATGGTCGCCGCATAGCTAAAGCCAAGGCTTCGTCCCGCCTCCATCTGTCCTGCTTCGATGGACATGATACCGGAGCGGATGATCTCCGCCACGTAAGCGCCGGAATTCAGTCCAAACGCCAGAGCAGCGATCAGCCACTTGTCCGCCCTGGATGATGCAAAAATGACATAATAGATGATCAAAAGCTGTACCATCACCGGAGTGCCGCGAATAACGGTCAGGTAGATTTTGGCAATGATGTTTAAAATCCTCAGCTTTCCGGTCTTATCACTGGTGGTGCGGACAACAGCGATCAAGGTACCCACCACCAGACCCAGCAGCAGCGCCAACACTGTGATGCGCAGTGTGTTTCCAAGGCCATTGAGAAGATACAGGTAACGCTTGTCCTCTATGAAGTTCTGATATAATTTTTCCTGAAAAGTCACGTTTCTTTCCTCACTGTAATAAAAAACTGAGACTGTCTTACGAATCCGGGGAATGTCACACTAAATGCATGAAAACTATAATTATGCAATAAAATGCTTCGTGTGACACCCCGTCATAGGACAGTCCCATCAATACTTACTTCTGTACGATAATTACCTGTTTAGCGGTGGTGTAGGAGTCTGTGAAGTCGATATTTTTCAGACGATCCTCTGTCACGGTCATACCAGCCACGCCGATATCTGCCTTGCCGGACTGTACCGCAGTGATGATGGAGTCAAACTCCATATCTTCGATCTGCAGTTCCATACCAAGCTTATCCGCGATGGCCAAAGCCAGATCCGCGTCGATACCTACCACTTTCTGCTCCTCATAATATTCGTAGGGCGGGAAGTAAGCGTTGGTAGCCATTACCAGAGTCCCATTAGAACGATCCACATCTTCCGGAGACTCATAAGGAGTTTTCCCCTTGGTATCATCCCCAATGTAATTGTTAATGATATCGTCAATTACGCCCTCTTCTTTCAATTCTGCCAGAGCCGCGTTAATCTTCTCGGTCAGCTCCGCATTGTCCTTGGAAACGGCGATAGCGTAATCCTCCAAAGCAAACTCTTCATCCAGAATAGTCAGATCATCGTTCTTCTCTACAAATGCCTTTGCAGGCTGCTCATCGATGATCACGCAATCCACTTTGCCCTGCTTCAACGCCATAACCGCATCGTTTCCTTTGTTGAAACGCTCAATAGTGGAACCCTCTTCTTCATAATCCGTTGCATAAATATCACCTGTGGTTCCCAGCTGCACACCGATGGTTTTTCCCGGAAGATCATCCACGCTGGTAACTGCGCTGTCCCCAAAAGCCGGAGCTGCAAAGGATGCTGCCATCATAGCTGACAATGTAAGTGCCGCAAATTTCTTCCTGTTTTTCATAATCAATCTCCTCCATTTCTCATTTTTTAACATTATTTATGCGTATTTATTCATTAACATTGAAATCATGCGCATATTTATGCATTAATGCTGATATTATATCATAATTTTTACAAAAGACAAGTTTTTTTTATAAAGTATGATCAATGGTGGAACAGACGGATACCGGTAAATACCATAGCAATATCATATTTATTACAGGTAGCGATCACATCCTCATCTCTCACGGAACCGCCCGGCTCTGCAATGTAAGCCACTCCGGATTTATGCGCGCGCTCAATATTATCGCTGAAGGGGAAGAAGGCGTCAGATCCTAAGGTCACGCCCTGCATCTGATCCAGCCATGCACGCTTCTCTTCTGCAGTAAACACCTCAGGCCTTTGAGTAAACACTTTCTGCCATGCTCCCTCTGCCAGAACATCCATATACTCCGCTCCGATGTAAACATCGATAGCATTATCACGCTCCGCTCTGGTAATCTTGTCAGAGAACGGGAGATTCAACACCTTCGGGCACTGACGCAGGAACCAGTTGTCCGCTTTCTGTCCCGCCAGACGGGTGCAATGTACGCGGGACTGCTGTCCAGCCCCGATGCCGATTGCCTGTCCGTCTTTCACATAGCAAACTGAATTGGACTGCGTATATTTCAGCGTGATCAGCGCAATCTTCAAATCCCGTATTGCCTCAGCGGGAATATCCTTCTTTTCTGTCACATAATTCGAAAGCAGCTGGTCATCAATCTTCAGTTCCTGACGGCCCTGCTCAAAGGTCACGCCGTAGACCTGCTTGCGCTCCAGGGGATTCGGGCGATAGTTTTCATCGATCTGAATGACATTGTAGTTCCCCTTCTTTTTCTGCGCCAGAATATCCAATGCTTCCTGTGTGTAACCCGGAGCGATCACGCCATCGGACACTTCCCTCTTGATCAGAAGAGCCGTATCCGCGTCACACACATCGGACAGAGCAATGAAATCACCAAAGGAAGACATACGGTCCGCGCCTCTGGCCCTCGCGTAAGCGCAGGCCAGAGGAGACAGTTTCTCATAATCCTCCACCCAATAGATCTTTGCCAGAGTCTCATCCAGCGGAAGACCTACTGCAGCGCCTGCCGGAGACACATGTTTAAAAGAAGTAGCCGCCGGCAGTCCGGTAGCTTCTTTCAGTTCTTTCACCAGCTGCCAGCCGTTGAAAGCATCCAAAAAATTGATGTATCCGGGTCTTCCTGACAGTACGGTGATGGGCAGATCACTGCCATCCTCCATAAAAATCCGGGACGGTTTCTGATTTGGGTTACAGCCATATTTCAATGCTAATTCGTTCATATCGCTTCTCCTGTTCTTATTTATTTTTATTAATGATCTTCGTTTCATACGCGCCTGTCGCAATGTCAATATAGCGCACAAACAAGGATACTTTATTGTCTTCATTCAAGCTGTTCCAGAGCATTTCCGCGAAAGATTCCATATCATCGGGAATGGCCACCAGCTTTGGTTCTCCTTCAAAACTCGGCAGTGGATTTCCGTCACATTTGTAAGTATGGATAAAATGTCCCTCACCCGCCACACAATTCTCATACGCAAAGGTATAGCGATTGCACGCCTCCGGATTTCCATTGTTGCTCTTCAATATGGACATAGCATAGCTGTATTTTCCATTTTCCACATGCATCACACCAGAAATACGCGGAGTGTAGTTCGGCCCATCCGGTTCAAATTCTCTGCTGCGAAGAGACTGCTCAAAGGTCAGCTGGCTGTCCATCCCCTGATAGATCGTATCCGTCTGGTCGCCGTTGGTCACGATAGTCTTATTCCCCAGCACACGAACCGGCGCATAGATGATCAGGCTGGGATCCGTCAGTTTCGAGGGATCAAACGCCTGGGTGCGGATACCCTCACCCTCTTCCACAAACACTCTGTTTCTGCTGTTCTCGCTTCTGCCCATAATAAAATAGGCGGTGACTGCTGATTTTCCGTCCGCAGATCTTCCGATGATAATCCCTCTGCCCGGATAGCTGTTTTCTTTCAGTTCCTTTTCCAAACAAATCATTTCCATAGCTTGCATCTCCTTTACTGTATTTTAGTGAGGCGATTCATATAGAATTTCCTGTTTCTATATAAAAAAAGCCGGACACCAGACATAAACCCTATGCCCAGACGGTCGGCTCTCTGTGGCTCATACTCCCCGTGGTTTCTTCCACTTCCGTCAGTCATATGAGCAATTTCACCATAACATTATATCAGGAAAAAATCAATACTTAATTTTTCTTTCTCCGGGGCCATAAACTTTTTCTGATTGCAGATCCATAGTTCCTGGATCTCGTACCATCGTTTCCTGCCATCAAATAGACACCATAAAATTATTTTATATTAAAATATTTCATCATATCATTATCAATGTGATCCAGATAATCAATTAAGATCTGCTTTATACTGTCCGATGGATCACGCATATCATTTTCGACCCAATTAATGATAACATTCCAGATTGCGCCTATGTTAAAAAAGATAATGTAATTTTTTATGTCTATTTCCATATGCAAAGTCGGCAGAAGTTCATTCAGTTTCATCATAGGAAGATGGAGCAGATTGTTGTTTTTGAGTATGATAAGCAAATCTCTGTTTGCTTCGCAGAAGCTGAAAATCACGTCAAAGCAGTCCGCAAACGATACCTTTTCAAGAGAGAATATTACATCTTTATAGTCATTTAAAATGGAGTCTATATATGAGCTTAACACATCTTCTTTAGAGGAGAAGTTTCTGTAAAATGTCTTACGGGAGATTTGCGCTTCTATTAAAATTTGCTTCACTGTTATTTCGTTAAAGGGGTATGTTTTCAACAGAGTAAGCAAGGTTTCGGTTATCAGCTTTTTTGAGCGCAATGCAATTGGATTCTGAGTGGGGTACATACATTTCCTTTCCGACACTATTTTTCAAAATTGTGTCACTTATTATGTTGCTATTGAATCCGAGATGATTTTAGCCTATCATAATTCAACAAGTGATACAAGTGTTTACTTTATGGAAGGAGAGAATGATGAAAACAGAGGTTAGATATCAGTCGCGCGGCGGTAATACAAAAGCGGTTGCGGTTTTGATTGCAAATGAGTTCAATATTTAAGCAGAGCCGGTTGAAATTCCAATAACAGAATATACGGATATTCTGTTTGTGGGCGGCGGAGTGTACGAATGGCGAATGGATAAAACCCTGCGTGAATTTATGAAGCGCTTGGATAGTCAAAAGATAGGCCAAATAGTATGCTTTTCTACCACAGGATATAAAAACAGCGCCATAGAGCAAATGAAGCATATCGCTAAAGAAAAAGGGATTGCCGTAAACAAAAACGAACTGTTGATTAAAATGCTGCTCAAGGGACATTCCTGGCTGGGGCTTGAGGGTGGAAACCTTTCAGACAAACAGATAAAAACAATTATCAATTTCACCGATAAAATCAAGGAGGAGCTGCAATGAATTGTTATGTATGGCTGTTTCCGCTGATTTTCATCTTCCACGATATGGAAGAGATTATAGGCTTTATTCCTTGGCTAAGGCAAAATGAAAGGAAATTAAAGCGATATAGAAGATTGATAAAAACCTATGACGGAGTAATTACCGAGGGTTTTGCTTCGGCAGTCTTTGAAGAATTATTTCTTTGTATCGCAATCAGCGCCATCTCAAATTTGACAGATTTCTACGGCGTATGGCTCGGCGGTTTCATAGGTTGTGCTTTGCATTTTGTGATTCATATCGTTGAATCAATCATCATTGGAAAATACATACCGGCTTTAATTACATCTGTCATATGCTTACCCGTCAGCGCTTTTATCATTTATCGTTGTATCCTAATTTTGAACTGTTCTGTTTACGAATTGCTGATCTTTGCTGTTGTCGGAATTGTTTTGTTAGCGCTTAATCTTAGATTTGCCCATTGGATTATGCGAAAAGTAAGTGGTTATTTTCAAAAAAGTAATTAAAGCATCCCTCGGAGTTTTTTGTCTCATAGGAAATCCGGAAGAATTTCCTATGAGACAAGAAATTCCTGCAAACCGCAGCTAATACGGTTTGCAGGATAAAGATGATCCTTTATTGAATATTATCACAAATCTTATTTGTTGTAATTTACGATCTGACCGAAATCCGGTTTCAGAGCTGCGCCGCCGATCAATCCGCCATCGATGTTTGGCTTAGCCAGCAGTTCTTTGCAGTTTCCTGCATTCATGGAACCGCCATACTGAATACGGATCTTCTCAGCAGTATCGGTATCGTAAATCTCCGCGATCAGTTCACGGATGGCTTTGCATACTTCCTCTGCCTGATCAGAGGTAGCAGTCTTGCCGGTTCCGATAGCCCAGATCGGCTCGTAAGCAATCACCATGCTTGCTGCCTGCTCTGCAGTTATGTTTACAAGATCAGATTTTACCTGAAGACGGATCCAGTCAAGGGTAACGCCTGCTTCTCTTTGCTCGAGAGTCTCACCGCAGCAAAGGATCGGAGTAAGGCCATGCTCGAAAGCTTTCAGCACTTTCTTGTTCAGGAACTCATCGCTCTCTTTGAAGTATTCACGTCTCTCGGAATGTCCGATAATCACGTATTTGCAGCCAGCATCAACGATCATGTTCGGAGCGATCTCGCCGGTGAATGCACCTTTCTCCTCAATGTACATATTCTCAGCGCCAACTTCTACATTCGTGCCTTTAACAGCTTCCACTACCGGTACGATATCAATAGCCGGTACGCAGTAAACCACGTCCACATCTGGGTTGTCTACCAGCGGCTTTAAAGTCTCAACCAGGGTCTTCGCCTCGGTAGGAGTCATATTCATTTTCCAGTTACCTGCGATAATTTTTCTTCTTGCCATTATTCACATTCTCCTATTTATATATATATTCAGCTCGCATTCGCTAAGTGCTATCGGGTATGTTCCCTCAACTAAGTTCTCAGCCCGCTCCGCGGCCTGCTCGCTAAGGTTCGGGAACGGCCTCGCACTAACCTCATGCTTCGCTTTCAGCTTGCATTCGCTAAGTGCTATCGGGTATGTTCCCTCAACTAAGCTCTCAGCCCGTTTCAAGGCCTGCTCGCTAAGGTTCGGGAACGGCCTCGCACTAACCTCATGCTTCGCTTTCAGCTCGCATTCGCTAAGTGCTATCGGTCGTTTGCTGCTACTACGCCCGGCAGATCCTTGCCTTCCAGGAATTCCAGAGAAGCGCCGCCGCCAGTAGAAATATGGGACATCTGAGCGCCAAATCCAAGCTGGTTTACTGCTGCCGCGGAATCTCCACCGCCGATGATCGTGGTAGCGTCTGTCTCAGCTAGAGATTTTGCCACAGCGATAGTGCCTTTTGCCAGAATCGGGTTTTCAAATACACCCATCGGTCCGTTCCATACAACTGTCTTAGCAGATTTCACAGCATCTGCGTACAATTCCGCTGTCTTGGTTCCGATATCCAGTCCCATCATGTCAGCCGGGATAGCATCGGAAGGAACAACGGTTACTTCGATTTTTGCATCGATGGGATTCGGGAAATCCTTCGCAATTGTGGTATCGATGGGAAGAAGCAGTTTCTTTCCAAGTTTCTCTGCCTTATCCATCATTTCTTTGCAGTAGTCGATCTTGGTATCATCTACCAGAGAGGTTCCCACTTCATATCCTTTTGCTTTCAGGAAGGTATAAGCCATACCGCCGCCGATGATCAGAGTATCGCATTTCTCCAGAAGGTTAGAGATTACGTTCAGCTTGTCTGCTACTTTCGCACCGCCCAGAATTGCCACGAAAGGCCTAACCGGATTGTTTACCGCATTGCCCAGGAAGTCGATTTCTTTCTGCATAAGATAACCAACTACGGAAGTTTCTACATACTGGGTAACGCCAACATTGGAGCAATGTGCTCTGTGAGCGGTTCCGAAGGCGTCATTAACAAACACATCAGCCAGTGAAGCCAGCTCTTTACTGAACGCTTCTCCGTTCTTGGTCTCTTCTACTCTGTAACGGGTGTTCTGAAGAAGAATTACATCGCCATCCTGCATTGCATCTACTGCAGCTTTCGCATTCGGTCCCACTACATTATCGTCTGCGGCAAATTTCACTTCCTGTCCCAGCAGTTCCGACAGACGAACTGCTACCGGCGCCAGAGACAGCTCCGGTTTCGGTTCTCCCTTCGGTTTTCCAAGGTGAGAGCAAAGAATTACTTTTCCGCCGTCAGCGATCAATTTTTTAATGGTAGGCAGAGCGGCCACCAGACGGTTCTCGTCCGTGATCTTTCCATCTTTCAGCGGAACATTAAAGTCACAGCGAACCAAAACGCGCTGACCTTTTACGTTGATATCGTCAACTGATTTTTTATTCAGCATGATAAATCCTCCTAGTAAATTAGATTTTATAGTACATAAAATTCAGGGCCCGGTCCAAGCAGACCGGACCCTTTTAGGTCTTAATGATTATGCAAGCTCAGCGAAGTATTTAATGGTGCGAACCATCTGGCTTACATAGGAGTTCTCATTGTCGTACCAGGAAACAACCTGTACCTGAGAAGTTCCGTTGCCAAGGTTAACAACCATGGTCTGAGTGGCATCGAACAGAGAACCAAATCTCATGCCAACGATATCAGAAGAAACGATCTCATCTGTGTTGTATCCGAAGGACTCCGTAGCCTGTGCCTTCATAGCTGCGTTGATGCCATCAACAGTAGCCTCACCCTTAACAACTGCGTTCAGAATGGTGGTAGAACCGGTGGGGGTCGGAACACGCTGTGCAGCACCGATCAGTTTGCCGTTCAGTTCCGGAATAACCAGACCGATTGCCTTCGCAGCACCAGTGCTGTTCGGAACGATGTTAACAGCGCCTGCGCGAGATCTTCTCAGATCGCCTTTTCTCTGCGGTCCGTCAAGGATCATCTGGTCACCGGTGTAAGCGTGAATGGTGCACATGATACCGGACTCGATGGGCAGATAGTCATTCAGAGCCTTAGCCATCGGAGCCAGGCAGTTTGTAGTACAGGAAGCTGCGGAAATAACAGTATCTTCCGGTTTCAGAGTAGTGTGGTTTACATTGTAAACGATGGTGGGAAGGTCATTTCCTGCCGGAGCAGAGATAACAACTTTCTTAGCGCCTGCAGTGATATGAGCAGAAGCTTTTTCTTTAGAGGTGTAGAAACCAGTACACTCCAGAACTACGTCGACACCGATCTCTCCCCACGGAAGCTCAGCTGCGTTAGCTTTTGCGTAGATTTTGATCTCTTTTCCGTCAACAGTGATGGAATCCTCACCAGCGGTAACGGTATCAGCCAGAGCATATTTACCCTGAGATGAATCGTATTTCAACAAGTGAGCCAGCATCTTCGGAGATGTCAGATCGTTGATAGCTACAACTTCGTATCCTTCTGCGCCAAACATCTGTCTGAAAGCCAGACGACCGATACGGCCAAATCCATTGATTGCAACTTTTACTGCCATAATTACAATTCCTCCTAGTGTGAATTTTATTAAGTTTCTGCCAAGGCTTACCAAATATATAAATTATACAGCCTTAACCTAGAGGTATTTTAACCAATTTGTCCCAAAAATTCAAGTGCATTTTAAAAAATAGTAGATTTTTTAACCAGTTTCCTATATCATCATAAGAAGCAGAATCAATACAGCAAAACCCCGTTCTTTTTTATACGATATTTTACGGCAGAACAGGGAAAATAATAAGGCAAAAGGAGTACTCCCATGAGCATAACCTGTGATTTTCATTTACACAGCAACTTTTCATCCGATTCAGATACTCCTATGGAAGACATGATTCAGGCCGCCATCAAACGGGGGCTGAAAACCATCTGTTTTACCGAGCATATGGATCTGGATTACCCGGAAGAATGCGGTAGTTTTCAGGCAGATATCCCGGCATATAAACAGGAGATCTGCCGTCTGCAGTCCGTTTTTCAAGATATCATCGATATCCGTTTTGGCATTGAGCTTGGCATGCAGCCTCACCTGGGACCACGCTGCGCTGCCCTGGCTCATGAATATCCTTTTGATTTTATTG
Organism: uncultured Lachnospiraceae bacterium; assembly: GCA_902802515.1. GTDB lineage: Bacteria > Bacillota > Clostridia > Lachnospirales > Lachnospiraceae > Merdiplasma. The sequence goes on along the minus strand of CADCMM010000001.1, from coordinate 547 downwards.
TTGCCTCTCAGCATCTGGTCGGGGGACAGGATCCTTATTACCGTGACTACTGGAACGGCAAAGAGGAGCAGATTGTGTACCGCGAATATTTCAGCGAACTCCTCACTAATCTGCAATCCATGAAAGAATTTGATACAGTAGCTCACCTAGATTATATTGTTCGTTATGGTCCGAATCAGAATCAATTTTACTCTTACCAATCTTACGCGGATCATATTGATCCTATCCTGAAGTATATCATTGACCAGGGAAAATGTCTGGAAGTTAACACCGCCGGTCTAAAATATGGTCTTAAACACCCAAACCCGGAAGAATCTGTTTTAAAGCGTTATCGGGAACTGGGAGGTGAACGGATCACCATTGGTTCCGACGCTCACCAGCCGGAACATATTGCATATGATTTTGCCAAAGCGGAAGCTATTTTGAAGGAACTTGGCTTTCAGTCTTACTGCATCTTTCACGGGAGAAAGCCAAACATTATCCCTCTCTAAGTTGTTCCTGAATGGGACTGTTCGCGTAAAACGGCCTCCCCCGGGATGTCCAAAAT